>LFTP01000171.1 GCA_001513395.1 Clostridia bacterium DTU080 | reverse complement strand
ATCCCCAACCGGGTCAACTTCTCCGCATAGTCGACGCGTGTGTTGATAGGCTTGTTCGACAAAAAGACGACACGCGCCCTTTTTCTCAGTGCGCAGATCGTTTCCGCGGCCCCCGGAATCAGAGAAGGTCCCAAATAAACGGTACCGTCAAGATCAAAGACATAAGCGTCATAGTAGCGATCGGGAGCCTGCATCCTCGGCTGACGTTGCACACCTTCTTCCGTGACCAGGTTCAGCAACCTGAAGTCGTGTTCATGGCGAGGCAGACGATCTACACACTGGCCGGCGAAGGCCACGCCGGTGATAAAGGCATCAGGGCGCAAAAGCGGTAAGAATCTGTCATAGTATCCTGCCCCGTAACCGACACGGTACCCAAGGGCGTCAAAGGCCAGACCGGGGACGGCTATGGCATCGATCTCATCGGGATCAATGATCGGTGCCGTGCTGCTTGGTTCCAGAATACCGAAAGAAGAGCGCTCCAGTTGGCTGAGATCGCTGACTTCATGAGCGTTGATAACCTTGGCTGCCGAGTCCACCCGGGGCAAAGCCAGCCGCCTACCCGTGGACAGCACTTGTTCGATCGCTGACTTTGTCGACACCTCACTGCGGATTGAGTGATAGAGCATGATCGTGCGCGCCTGAGCCACTTCCGGAAGCTCAAAGAAATGCTTCCAGATGGCGAGGCTTTTTTCCTGGCGCTCGGCCGCCGGTTGAGCGTCACGCCAAGCGATTATCTCGGTCCTTATCTGACGCTTGGCTTGTGCTACATCAGTGTTCAACATCTTGACCTCCCGCAGGCTGATCGGTTATCGCCGTCTGTGGTTTCGAGAGCGGCTGCCGCATTGTAGGAGCTGCGTACAAAAGGACCGCTGGCCACATAACGGAAACCCAACTCTTCTGCTATTTGTCGGTATCGTTCAAATGTCGACGGAGGCACATACTCCTCCACGGGTACATTCTCGCGCGAAGGCCGCAGATACTGTCCGATCGTCACGAAGTCGCAATCGACCTGTCGAAGGTCCTTCAGGGTGGCTATGACATCGTCTTCGGTTTCGCCTAATCCCACCATAATGCTGGATTTAGTGTATATGGAAGGGGCCAGTCGTTTGGATTCAGCCAAGATGCCCAGGGAGCGTTCGTAGTCAAAGCGCGGTCTGATCCGCTTGTGCAGACTGCGCACCGTCTCCATGTTATGGCCCAAGATACTTGGCTCTGCCTCCAGCACGAGGGTCAGGGATTCGCTTTTACCTGAGAAGTCCGGGATCAAGACCTCCACCGAAGTCTTCGGACAAGCGTTTTTAACCGCTCTGATTGTAGCCGCAAAATGAGCAGCACCGCCGTCGGGCACATCGTCGCGGGTGACCGAGGTGATGACGACATGGGCTAATCCCAAGACTCGTACCGCCTCTGCCACACGAGACGGTTCATGGATGTCAAGCGGCGCCGGACGACCAGCAGGCACGTCACAAAAACCACAGTTGCGCGTGCATACATCCCCCAGGATGAGGAATGTGGCCGTGGATTTTGCCCAGCACTCACCCAGATTCGGGCAGTTGGCGCTTTCACAGATAGTGTTCAAGTCCAGGTCGCTCAGCAATCCGCGCATGCGCTTGAGAGCCCGGGCGTCGGGAAGCGGCTTCACCAGCCATTTTGGTTTGCGCAATGAAAAACCTCCGTCTCTATATACAAAGCTATCGTGCCTACAGAAGAACTGACACTTCGTCGCGATCCATTTTTTCGATGGCTGAACGCATTTTCGCTGCCAAGAAGGCGTCCTCTCGGGTCGCATTGCGCACTTGTCGGAGGATATCTATGGCGCGCCGAAAGGCATAAACCACATCCCCCTCATCGACCGTCAGACCTTTCATGATGTCCTCAAAGCGTTCTCCTCGACTCCAGCGGCTCGTGACGTCAGCCAGATGCGCATTGAGGCGCACTTCCGAATAACCGAGGTAGGCTTCTTCCATGCTTTGGATCAAGTGCATGGCATGCCTGACTATGCTCTCATCGAAGGCCAGGTGACGGGCGCGGCCGTCTCCTTTGCGCGGTTCATAGTCGAGGGAGACACACAAAGCATTGAGCTCATCTTCATCCCAATCATGGAATACGCCGCGGAAAAAAAGCTCCGTGATCAACAGCTCATGCCCGTTGATCTGCGCCGCAAACTCACCCCTGGCCGTCAGCTGATCTCCTCGCAGATAGTCCAGGGCCTCCAGCAGTGAGCGCTTCAAGCGAAACTCCTCAACGTAGGCGTCAGCGGGAGAGACTCGCTTATAATCCCGCCGGAGGGCTGTCAGTCTGGCGCCGAGGGAACGATACTCCGCCAACGCAGCGCGACAGGCCGCAATGGTCTGAGGGGAGCATTGCTTCGGATCGATCCGCTCCAGCTCTTCTTTGAGCATTCTTGCTGAGTGTCGCAGAGATTTGAGGGCGCCGCGTCCTCGGGGCTTATTCTCTTTGATTCGGCGTTCAAGATTCTTCAACCTCTGTGCTTTGCGTTTGTACAGCAGCGCACAGGCCGGTGAATCCATCAACTCGCAACCCTTAAGGGCTTCGCGTTTTTTCTCCAGGGCTGCAATCTCCTCACGCAAGCGTTGCCGCTCCTGTGAGGCCTGGAAAGAAGCGAAGTTCTTCTGGAGAATCTCTTCGATCTCCGCTTCTGAGTAGTTGCGAACGAGATTGAGAACGGTGTTGTAACTCAGTGAGAATCGACTGCGCAGAGGTTCCACATCTTCTTCCCGCATGGAGGGGAATTCATCCGGATCGAAGTAGTTCATGTCGACCAGGCTGAACACGTATCCCCTATCGTCGATACCTCGTCTGCCGGCCCGTCCTGCGATCTGGAAGTATTCGCGATTGGTCAGTGCCCGAAACTCCGTGCCATCCCATTTGGTCATGCTGTCAAAGCAGACGGTCTTGCATGGGAAGTTGAGCCCCACCGCAAACGTCTCTGTGCAATAGAGCACGTAGGTCAGCCTTTGTTCAAAAAGCTCTTCGACGATGTCCTTCGCCACGGGGAGTAACCCTGCATGGTGGAATCCGATCCCGCGCAGAAGCAGTGGTTCCAGCTGACGGAGACGATGCATTCCCGTGCCGGCATGTCGCGCCACTTGTTCTTCGATGATTTCCTTGACTCGCTGCTTCTGCTCCGCATCTAGGTAGTCGAAGTGCTCGGCTAATTGTCTGGCATGCTCCTCGCAACGCCGGCGGCTGAAGGCAAAAAACAGACAAGGCAAATGCTCCCTTGTAAGCTCATTCATCAGGTCCAGGTGCGTAGTAAAGGGAAAGTCTCCCGCCAGCCGACCGGAATCGAGAACCCCCAGCCTGCGAGCATAGCGTTGATAGATCCTCTTTAAGCGTTTCAATGTGGTGAAGCCTCTTCCGGATACATAGAGCCGGTGTTCTAGGGGCACCGCCCGTTCGGTATGACGTACCACCTTGACAGCCTTGCCCTGAACGCCGCTTATCCAGCTAGCTAATTCATCGACGTTGGGAATCGTTGCCGACAAGCCCAGAAACAGCATATGAGGGGGCATAAAGATGAGGCTTTCTTCCCACACACTTCCCCGGGTAGGATCATCGATATAGTGGATTTCGTCAAAGATTACATGGCTGACCTTGTCGAGACGGCCCGGATCTTGATGTAACAGGTTTCGCAAGATCTCAGTGGTCATGACCAAGATGGGGGCTTCAGAATTGATCACTACATCCCCCGTAAGAATACCCACGTGCTGCTCTCCAAGGAGCCGCTTGAACTCTTTGAACTTCTGATTGCTCAAAGCTTTAATCGGGGCGGTGTAGATCACGGAGTTGCCCGAGCGAAACGCTCGTTCAATGAGATAGTCGGCGATCAAGGTCTTCCCCGTGCCCGTCGGCGCAGACACCAAGACGGACACGTTTTCTTCAATGCCCTGAATGGCTTCGATCTGAAACGGATCGAGAGTATATCCTCTATAGGTTGAGACAGTTGTGGTATGGGACAATATCTGCAGCTCCCCCGGAAATCATGTTATGGGCTTCGAGCGTTTCTGTGGCCTACGCTGTCAGTCTAACACGATAGTCAGGTTAGGATCCACTGTTGTCTTGACCTTCTCCGACGGCTGAAGCCGTGGGATTCTTTCTTGTTCATCGAGCCCGTGCTCCTTCACGAGCTACACTGAATAATATGCACTCACCTTTGGACGACGTCATGGCCCCGATTGCCGGGCCGCAACCCTGATGCTCTTGGCTGATACTCCGGGAGCCGACCGCGGCTCGATGGCAACGGAATCCACACTCGTACACATGATCACCACCGTTTGGCTTGTGCCGTTCGCTACAAGCCGGACGAGTTTGAGACGTGTACTTCTCACCCTTAAGCACTATATTGATGCCTCGTGCTTGGGCTTTGTACGTCAGCAGTTGCCGGATTTTACCTGTGACCATTTGATGAATCCTCCGGTTCGCCGCGCCACCGCGGCCCGCGTGCTGATGCAGATCCCGTAAATCACCTATCACCAATACTTGCACGCCTGTGTCATGGAGCGTGGAGACCGGTTTCGTCGTTTGCTCATTCAAGACGTCGTTAATCTGATTCCGGATCTAGCCGATGATTCTGCCTCCGCCACAGCCGTTTCCGGCGTCGGGATCCTTTCTTCATGCAGTCACGTCTGCCAAACAGATGGGTTTTAGACTCCTTTTGATGCTGCGGCTTTGCGCGAAGCAGGCGACCATTCAGGAGAATCGCCTGCTCGCCGTCGTGGACGACAGCCATGTGGATCTCGCCCAGGCCAATGACGGCGACATGTTGGCCAATTGGTTTCATCTTTGTAGAGGGCTCGCAGTATATCCAAACCGGTTTGACCGGCTTGGGAGCAAGCCGCTTTTGTAAAACCCGCGTCTGCGGTGAGGCGGCTTGCCCTACGGGTTTGTCTTGTGCCGTATTCGCCAAGGTTTTCAATGCAGCGTAGAACAACTGTACTACGGAGTTCGCAGTGTGGGGCGTGAAGCTTGTCCGGATTGTTCCAACGCATCATGTCTGACTGTTTGAGCGTTTGAGCCAAATACTTGCGCCGGGTAATCCGTCAAAAAGACGTTGGACTTACGGGCGCCGGATTGGCTCGTTCATGCGTTCTTCGGTATAATCCAGGCAAACTGACGGGAGAGAAGACAAGGTGAGACTGCTGGACGAACTCAGGAATTACGCATACAGCATCGGCATCGATTATCTGCGTGTCACGGAGGCGCTGCCCTTTGTTGAAGAAGAGGCATTCTTGAGAGAGTTGATCGCAGCGAACAAGTATCCGTCTCTTGCTCCGCGGGATATCTCTGTGCGCTGTCATCCAAATCGTATCCTGGAGAACGCTCGGTCCATTATCAGTGTGGCTATGTCCTACTTGCTTGCTGAGGAACTCACACCTACAACCGACGGACTCTACGGGAGTGTGGCTCGTTTTGCCCGTGTGGCCGACTATCACGCGGTGGTCTCGAAAAAGCTGACCCTTCTCGTGGGGTTCTTGCAAGAGAAGGTAGAAAGACCTTTTGACTATCGCATTTGCGTGGACAGCGGCCCTTTGTTGGAGCGTGCCGCGGCCCGAAGAGCCGGCCTTGGTTGGTTTGGCAAGAACAACATGCTGTATGTGCCCGACCTGGGCTCTTGGATCGTATTGGGTGAGATCATAGCGGATCTGGCTCTCCCTGCAGATGAACCCGGCTCCCATCCGGATTGCGGAAAATGTCAACGCTGTCAGGAAAACTGCCCCACGGGAGCTCTCCTCCGCCCGTATCAGGTGGATGCCACACGCTGTCTGTCAGCTGTCACTCAGATGCCCGGGTATATTCCCCTTTCATTCCGTAAGGCAGTTGGTCATCGCCTCTGGGGATGTGATACCTGTCAGGAAGTCTGTCCCTGGAACCTTAAAGCGGTTGCGGGACGCTTTAAGTGGCCGGTCGCGGTGGCGGCTGAAGTAGATCTGATTCACCTTTTGACCTTATCGAAATCAGAGTTTCGGCGCCTTTTCGGTGGCAGTACCCTGGCCTGGCGAGGCAAAACGACACTTCGGCGCAATGCGGCGTTGGCGCTAGGCAACCTGGGCGATCCTTGTGCATTGGAGGCTTTGACCGAGGGGCTGCACGGTCACGGCAGCCCGGTTGTACGGGAGATGTGTGCTTGGGCCATTGGTGAGATCGGTGGTCCGCACGCCAGGCAAATATTGGACCGGGCTCGGAAAACCGAGGGTACACCGATGGTGCTGGAGACAATAGATCGCGTCCTGGATGGCAGTTCATGAGACGATGAGAGCCAGTTTCGCCGGGACTTCTTTGAGAGAGTCTACCGGTACATATCGGGGATGCTCCACATCAAGCGGGGCTTCATCGTATTCCCATGTGGAATGCTGCACGTGGAAGGCCCAAGCACCAACGGCCAGTGCGGGTGCAATGTCAGCCCGTGGGCTGTTGCCGATCACGCAGACCCGCGAGGGATCTCTGTCTTCAAGGGCCTGAAGCAAGGAATCCACGTTTTTTTCCGGAGCCACACACAATCTGTCGATGAGTGTTTCGTATCCGGAGCGTTTCACTTTTGCTTTCTGCACGGACTCATCGCCTGAAGTCCAGATGGTCACTTCCCACCCATTCTTGCGCAAGGTGAGCAACAGATCCCGGGCGCCGGGATAATCAGGCTGAGGCAAGTGGACCACTTCGGCGGCGCGTCGGTACAATGAAGCCGCGATGTGCGGACAAGCTCGTTTCCCATGCTCTTCAGCCAACTCGTAGAACAACTCCGCCCATGCTTCGGGGTAGTTGTCCGGCCTTAATCCGGCGGCGTGGGTCTTAGCCAAGTCGATGGCGTGTGCCCTTCTTTGTAAAGCCCGCACGTTCAGTTTTGCCGGTGAAAAATAGGCCATGATCTTTCGTGCATTCTCCTGACTCGCCGCGTCATACAGGGCATTCGTCACTTTTAAGGTGTCATCCCAGTCAACGAAGGCAAAGCGTTGCATGATCGGACCTCCCACGCGGCATGTTCAATCGATGACGAAGATTATGGCAAAACGGCCCAGGAAGTCGTATTGGTCAGTAGCTTGACGGATGCGTTTGCCGTCTACTTCTCCCACGACGACCGCTGTCGGCGGCAAGCCTACAGCGCGCTGGGCATCCACGACCAGCGGCAGGCGCATGGGATAGTCCGGGCTCACTGCGATCCGGGGATGTGTCGTTGCCTCTTCCAAAGAACGTACGTAGGCCACGATGCCTTTTCGAATGAGTTGATCGTGGGAGAAGTTCTCCCCCGCAAAGACCAGACGACCGGAGGTGTCATAGATCTTGGGACTCATGCCGCGTTCCAAACCCGTACCTCGGGCGTCAATAACCAATCCGGTATACAGCGGCCGCTCTTTTTGTTTCAGCCGAGATTCCCATTGCCTGGCCAACTGTTCCGTGACAGTGATGCTTTCATACAGAGTCACATCATCCCAGTAGACTGTGGCGCCGGCGCCGGAACTGAGCACGATCTGAGCCCACCCTTCCTCTGCGGTAAACGCTAACTCGATCCGCTCCCATCCTTCGCCTGACAAGCCTCGGTAGATCCGGGGATAGCTGTTTTGCATGCGGACGCCTATAGAGGCTTGGGCCGGAGCATCGCCCTCCGGACGGACCCAGGCGGAAAGGATGTATTCTGTTCCGGCTTTTAGGGCCAAAACGGCCTGTATCCATTCAGAGGAGAAATCGATCCACGGAACAAGGCGTGCGGCGTAGTTTGTGTCGCCTTGGTCATGAGTAACCCGTCCGGCGCCTTTTGCGAAACCGGCCCCTTCCCCACGGGCAATCCAGGGACCACCTTGAGGGTTTCGGGCACTGATCTCGAAACTCCCATCCGCTACGAGGTTTTTTTGAGCTCCGGCCCCGACGGAAAGGAGAAAAGCCAAGAAGAATACCGCAACGGATCGGAGTGAACGACAACATACAAGCACGCCCTTCGCCCTCCAATTTTTATCTAAGCTGAATTCTAGGCTCTGCTGTTACCATGAGCCTTTAGGCGGCACAGCATGATAAAAGATCCGACGCCGCCGTCGGATCTTGAGATGTGCGCCCCTACCGGAACGCTTCGGCGATGATGACAGCGCTCAAGCGTCAGACGATCGGCGGCAATAGAGTTGTTCAGGCAGTTGACGCTGAGTGAGCGGTTGCAGGAGTGTGTTGGAACACCCCTGCCTACATCTCGCACTCGAGTTGTATGTTCCATGCCTTGCGGCGCCACAGAATCTCTCTCGGTGCTATTCTCGAGAGAGACTTCAGAACCCGGGGTCACCAAAGCACCCCGCGATCCCGTTTACATTTGTTGGTCTGTTGAGTGGGTGTGTTGCGCCGCAGGTGATCGACGGACCAGGTCCGGATCGATCAAGTCAGTCGTCTAATCTATGCTATCGTTAACCCACTCCATCAAATCAGCTTGCGAACGTACCCCCACTGAACGTGCTATCTCTTTGCCCTCTTTGAAGAGGATCAGTGTCGGGATACTCATAACGCCATACTTGGCTGCAGATGCGGGGTTTTCATCGGTGTTGAGCTTGACGACGGAAACCCTGTCGCCCAGTTGAGCAGCCACGGCGTCCAAGATAGGAGCCAACTGGCGGCACGGACCGCACCACGGTGCCCAGAAGTCAACGAGCACAGGTTTATTGGATTCCAACACAACTTCCTGGAAAGCAGCATCGGTTACTGCCTGCATCGAGTCGCTACCTCCTTTCGTGTCAAAGCGGTGCTTCGTTATTCTAGCCCCTTCCCATATGGGACGTCAACTGATACAAAGAGAAGTCCCCCGGGAGCAGACACCGGGGGACGATGCTGTTTTGATGTTCCACGAACTCAAAAAGCCGGAACTACGGCACCCTGGTACCGGGTGCGAATGAAATCTCTCACCGCAGAGGACTGAAGGGCTTTCGCCAGTTTGGCAATGTCAGCGTTGTTTTTGTCGGCACTTCTCACAGCTAGAACGTTCGCATAGGGTGAGTCAGACCCTTCGATGAAGATGGCATCTTTCAGCGGATCCAACTTAGCCTCAAGAGCGAAGTTGGTGTTGATTACCGCTGCGTCCAGATCCGGAAGAGCCCGAGGCAACTGAGCCGCCTCCAACTCCTGGAATCTCAGTTTCTTAGGATTGTCAGCTATGTCAAAGATTGTAGCGGTCAAGCCTACGCCCGGTTTCAGCGTGATCAGACCGGCTTTCTCGATGAGCAAAAGAGCGCGGCCGCCGTTTGTCGGATCGTTGGGAATGCCGATCACGGCACCGTTCTTGAGGCTCTTGAGATCCTTTACCTTGTGGGAGTAGACCCCCATGGGTTCTATGTGGACTTTTGCTACCCACGTCAGATTCAGTCGCCGCTCCGAGGAAAAGGTCTCCAGGTAGGGTATGTGTTGGAAGAAGTTGGCATCCAGTTCGCGGTCGGCCAGAGCCAGATTGGGACGCACATAGTCTGTGAACTCGATAATCTGAAGCTCTATACCCTCTTTGGCCAGGATCGGCTTGACTACGTTCAGAATCTCAGCATGCGGTACGGGAGTGGCTCCGACTTTGAGCACTCGCCCCGCTGCCCCGGCAAGTACGCTTACGCCTAAGACGAGAAGGCACAATACCGTCAAAATGAGGTGGTGACGACGAGCGACAATACGATTTAATTGCATGCTTGTACTCTCCTTTCAGATGCCTCAGATAGTCGTTATCTCGAGCGGTGATCCAGCCTGCTGGCCAGCTTGTTGCCGACAGCCTGCAGAACCTGGACCAGGACGACAAGAACCAAGACCGTGGCCAACATGATA
This sequence comes from Clostridia bacterium DTU080, assembly GCA_001513395.1. GTDB lineage: Bacteria > Bacillota > Limnochordia > DTU080 > DTU080 > DTU080. Next base: position 592 of record LFTP01000171.1, on the reverse strand, counting down.
TCGGCGCGGAAGCGATGGTAGCCGTAGCGAACGGCCAGATCACCAAGGCCCCCGCCGCCTACCGCCCCTGCCATGGCTGAGTATCCGATAAGGTTGATGGCGGTGATAGTGGCCCCCAGCATGAGTGAAGGCAGAGCCTCGGGGAGAAGCACTTTCCAGATGATCTGCCATTTTGAAGCTCCCATGGCTTGAGCAGCCTCTATTACCCCGTCATCCACTTCCAGTAAGGACGATTCGACCAACCTGGCCACGAACGGGATGGCCGCCACCGTCAGCGGGACCATGGCTGCCGCCGTACCGATCGACGTGCCCACTATGCGCCGCGTAAACGGTATGATCGCCACGAGCAAGATGATAAAAGGAATGGATCGTCCGATGTTGACGATCGTTCCCAACAGTTGGTTGAGCAAACGGCAGGGCCACAAGTGATTCGGTCTGGTGATCACAAGAGTGATCCCCAGCGGAATCCCGATGAGCTCGGAGAGTACGAGGGAGAGCCCGACCATGTACAGGGTCTCCTTCAATCCCTGGATGATGAGTGAACGCGTCATGGGGTTGAACATACCCTGAAGAAAATCCGCCACTGTGTTTA
>LFTP01000094.1 GCA_001513395.1 Clostridia bacterium DTU080 | reverse complement strand
GATCCCGCAGTGGTCGACATATGGTCAAGCCACGCGGCAAAACCCGGGTGGTTGTCTCATCTCCTTTGGCGTCCGTAGGACTTGTGACCCGCCGATCGCAAGTTCGTCACGGAGCTCGATCATTGCCTTGACATCGCCCCTATCTCAATTCAAAAGACCGCCGAGCTCACGAATTCGCCTTTCTTTCGTGTGATACATCAGTCCCGCCCCAGACGGGATGCGTGCCCGAAGGCAGAGGGCGCTTCTTCCCAAGTCCACGGCGTCAAATCCACGCATATCAGGGATGCATGATCCGCCCCGTGACACGCAGCACCCTATCTTGGGTATGTATAGGACAGCCCTTCTACGGCCATATCAGATCTGCATCCGACTGTACCTGATCTCACACGTAGCGTTTCAAGACTGCTCAACAGATCGACAGGGCGACGCGAATATCTGGCCGGCTGCGCATGACGTTGCTCAAGCTTAAGCTGTCTTCTGGAGTGTAAGACGCCGTCCGTGTGCCAGGTACACGTCAAATCCGCTGTCTGCCATCCGCCTCCTCCCGAAAAAGATCGTGGCCAAGGCGCAGATCTTCATACCGAATGCGACGACGGCACTTAGCCACTCGCTCTGTCTCGCTGAGAATTCCGCTTCCTGCAAATACACCCTAGATCCAAGTCGATAGTCTTTCTTGTGACATCGCCAGACGTGGCTGCAGCTGAGGGCAGCGTGACCCTTCCTTCGTATCCCGGTTCCGACCAGAGCCGGCGTTCATCGGCACGGGGTTCATCGGTGCGGTGGGCTTATTTGATTCCCACTCTCGTATTGATCAGGCAATACGCACTTTGGTTGCACCCTTCCTATGCGTGATTCTTCTTGTGTCGAGAATGATGCCTGCCAACCTGTCAGTGTCGTCCGCATGTGTGAGCAATAGGTGTCGCGTCTGCTTGTTCACCTAACCGTGCTGAATAGCGTCGCCACTCTCTGGGATATCCTTCATAATTCATAAGAAGCCAATAACAGGGGACGGGTGAGCAAGGGGTTGTTCGAGTGCTGAGTACAGAGGTTAGTCGATGAGGCTTTTGGCCAGCTCTCCAAGATGCAGGCCGCCAAGCGGCTTTTTATGGTGGACGGTTTCAGTCTTCTTCGGATGTATGCCATCGGAGAGAGGGCACGCACCGGACAGCCTGTCTTCGGGCCCTACGGAACAACGCGGCAGTTTCTCGGCTTTGATGAACTGGTGCTTTTGCCGGCCCAGCTGGCGCGGTTTCCTCTTGAGGACTATCAGACCGTGAGTACTCGCACTACGATCGGCAAGAACGCCCGCAAGCCCTTAGAGTTGGCCACCCCCATCATGATTGCGGGTATGGCCTACGGGGCCGCTCTGAGCAAACGGGCCAAGGTATGCTTAGCCCAGGCTTCGTCCTTGATCGATATCGCTACCAACTCGGGCGAATCGGGCTTTTTGCCCGAAGAGCGTCAAGCGGCCAGGAAATACATCGTGCAGTGGAACGGCGGCCGTTGGGGCAATGATTTGGCGGATATGACCAAGGCCGATGCCATTGAGATCCAAGTCGGGCAGGGTGCTGAAGGCAGTCTGGGCGCGCGCGTCAAAGCCAGTGATATCCGTCCTGATCTGAGAGCTCACCTGGGACTGGAATCCGGTGACGACGCCGTTCGTCCCGCGTGGGATATCACGCATCCCGTGCAGTTCAAAGATCTGGTAGACACGCTACGCGAGGCTTCCGGAGGGGTTTCTATCGGGTTGAAGCTTGCCGCAGGCAGGATAGAGGAGGATCTCGCCGTCGCCATTCATGCCGGCGTTGATTTCGTCACCGTCGACGGAGCCCAAGGGGGGACCGGCGGCGGACGTGAGATCACGATCAACAACACCGCTATCCCTCTCGTCTATGCCATCCCTCGGGCGCGCTGATTCCTGATCGAACGGGGAGTCTCCGATCATATTGATCTTATCGCTACAGGGGCCCTGCGTGATGCAGGTGATATCGCCAAAGTGCTGGCTGTGGGTGCTGATGCCGTTTATATCGGGGGATCGGCGCTGCTGGCCATGGTGTATCCCCAACTCGACGGCCTGCCCGCGGGCACCAATCCCGACCAGCTCTTTTTGTACACGGGTGAATACGTTGACAAACTCGACGTGGAACAGGGGGCCATTGCGGTGGCCAAGTTCATCCGTGCTTCGACTATCGAATTGCAGCTTCTGGCTCAGACCCTGGGCAAAGACAACATACACAGCATACAATCCGATGACATGGTGGCTTTATCCCACCAGATAGCCGAGATCACCGGGGTGGCTTTGGCCTATACGTAGTTGATTCCTGTCGCTCTTTGGCTTTTCATGCAGGGTAAATCCTCCCGACAGTGAAAAATGCAATCATCACCATCTATCGTGGGGAGGATTTGTGTTGTCTTCATTGTGTGTAGATACGGTTTTTCCCTGGGCGTGGATCTTTTTGATCGCGGCCCTGATTGTCGCCGCTGTATGTAGCGCTGCGGCGGCAAGCGGGATGAGTCCGGAAGCGAAGAAAGCCATGGGCATCGCGCCGGATAGCGAACCCGCTTTTCAGTTGGTGGTCACCAGCCCGGACAAGGGCTACACGGGAGAGCAGGTTTTGGCCAATGCACCGGATATCCTGTCATTGGAGGTCGCCCATCCCGGTCTGCAGCGTCTTCTTTTCCGGGTGAAGTTCGCTCACAGAGTGCGCTTTGACGATGGCTCACTCCTTCATTTCTACCTAGATCTCGATAACGATCGCCAGACCGGACGCGCCGATGCGGGACCGCATGAAGGCGTCGATATCATGGTCACTTTGAAAGACGGTACAATCGGAGTGCGCAGCTTCCATAGGGCCTTCCCGGTAGATGCCGTCTTCGCCGGAGCTTTCGTCGATCACGACACTCTCTACATGGTCTTTGAGGCGCCGTCGCTCGGTACCGGGGAGACGATCGAGTTCACGGTGCATCTTCTCGCCGAGCGCTACGCCAGCGGGAATAAGATCGGCGAATCGGATTCCACGCCGCGTCAACTTGTCAAGTTGGCCCGTCAAAAGGCAAGCCGACTCGGGGATCTCGACCGCATCCAACTCACGAGCCTAAGCCCGGCCACATCCTACCGCTATGCGGACGATAAGGTGAAATACGAAGCCCTGGAGAATAAGGGCTTATCCTATGAGGCAGCCGTTGCCAATCAGGATTTTACCTTCGGACGTCCGCGCCCTTTGGTGCCCTTCAATTACGAAGCGACGCATCCCGGACGCGCGGGCAGCATTGCTCGGCGCCGGGTGGAGATTGAACTCCTCGAAGAAGCCGGCGTCGATCGTCAGGAAGCGGCCGTCACGTTTGGCTTTCCTCTGCCTAAGGGCGGNNGTTTGTCGGATCCGGACGGGGAGCAGGTGTCGGCCCAGTTTACGGCTACCTCTTTTTGGCCCGACGGGAGCCTCAAGTGGGTGCTCATCGATTTCACCGACAGCTTTGAGGCCAACGAAAAGCGCGTCTACACCCTTGATTTCGGCAGCGAGATCCGGAGAGCGGAGACGACGCAGCAAGGGGTAACGATTGAAGAGAATGACGATGTCATCTCCGTCAACACCGGACCGCTACAAGCCCAGATAAACAAGCAAACCTTCAAACTGTTCGACGGGGTGTGGATTGAGGGCCAACGCGTCGCTTTTTCGGGTGCCGTAGGGGTCGGACTCGTCAATGAGTACGGCAAGCTCTTCACGACCTCGGCGCGTCCGCCCGAAAGTGTACGAGTTGAAGAGGCAGGGCATGAGAAGGTCGTCATCCGCGTCGAGGGCAAGTACGGCGCCGATGATGGCGAAGAGTACATGCGCTATGTGACCCGTTTGACGTTTAGGGCGGGATCGACCCGCGTGGGCATCGCTCACACGCATATAAATGACTTCTTGGAAACGGAATTCACGGACATCACTTCGCTGTATATGCCGATTGAAATGGCAGGAACCATCAAAGAGGCGCAGGTCTTTACCGGCGGGCAAAAGGGCGGATTGCAGGCGCACGGCGTTTCCGGCGGAGAGCTTCGGGCCTTTCAAAGCGATGAAAAGACGCTGCTGATCAACGGCAAGGTGGCGGCTCAACAGCTCATGTGGGTGCCCGGCATGAGCCCGGGTGTAGTGAGCGTCAGCGATTCACGCGCTGATCTGATCGCCGTAGTCCATGAGTTTCAAGAGCGCTGGCCGAAAGGATTGGCGACCGGCGGCAATCGGCTCACCTTCGAGCTGTTGCCCGAGCAGCCTGACGCCGAGTACGGTACCGATCTTCCGTTCCATCTGATGTATCCGTTTGTCTCCGGCAAGTACCGCTTCAAATGGGGCATGTCCTTCACCCAGCGCATCACGATTGACTTCGCCGGCGCGGCTTCTCCTGAAGAGATGGCTGCCGAAGGGCGGCTTCCGCTGGTGGCGGTCATTCCTGCCGAATGGCACAGTGAGACCAAGGCCTTGGGCTCTTTCCCCGTCGCCGGAGGCGAGCGGATGGCCATCTGGAACGACTTCGTCTCCAAAAGCTACGACGACCATATTGAGAGAAAGAGAAAAGCCCGGGAGTTCGGATACTTCAACTACGGCGACTGGTTTGGCGAACGGGGACGCAACTGGGGCAATAATGAGTACGATCTGGCCCATGGATTTTTCATGGAGTTCATTCGGACCGGCAATCGCGACTACTACCGCCTTGCCTTGGCCGCGGCGCGCCATCAGGCTAACGTGGACATCATCCACGCTTCACCGGATCCCACTTTTATCGGTGCCAACGCGCAACACGGTATCGGGCATACGGGGGTATCGTATCAGGTCATGCCTCAAGCGACCTGGAGCAAGTTGTTTGATGTCAGCTTCAAAGCTTCAAACGGACACACCTGGGCTGACGGCATGATGGATGCCTGGTATCTGGCCGGTGAGGCCCGGGTCATGGAAGCGGCTCTGGCTCTCGGTGAGCATATCGCCTGGGCTATGGCTCCGGAATTCAGAGCCCTGGGGAATCATGAGCGCACAGCTGGGTGGTCTCTCAAGGCACTCACGGCCTTGTTCCGGGGTACCTATGATCCGGTCTACATGAAGGCGGCGGAGCATATCGCCTCCATTGCCCTGAAGGAGCAGGATCTGGAAGTGACGGGAGCCTGGCCTCATGTACTGCCCTCGGGGCATGACGGTTGGAAGCCGGGCGCCATAGGCAACAACCTATACCTGATCGGTATTCTCCTCAGCGGCCTGCAAGCTTACCATGCCGAGACAGGCGATCCGGAGGTTTTGAGGTCCATCGAGGCCGGAGTGGAATGGGTCCTGAAGTCCTGGAATCCGCAGCGCGGAGGATGGCCCTACTCTGCCGAAACGGACGGTACGCCTTTGTATGAGGCCGCCACGGGTCTCAATATGCTGGTAGTGCCGGCCATCGCCTACGTAGGATCGATTCGCGGTGATGACCGTTTGATGGAGGTCGCTGACGCAGCCACTTTGGCGCATGTGAAGCCCGGCCCCAGAGGTGACGGTAAGTCGGCTGCGCAGAGCCTGCACTTCGCGGCGGATGTACTGGCTCGCCTGTCGGAGTGGCGGACTCCTCCCTGGATCCAGTTTACCGGAGAGATGAGCGAGAATGCCGTCTTGAAGGGATCAGTGCCGTTAGGCATACGCATAGCCGCTGAGTCACCCGAAGATATTGCCGAGATCAAGCTTATCCTCGACGGAGAGCAGATCTTCACGGGCACGGATCTCACTGCGCTGGAAGACTACATGCTCGATACCATGGCCTTGGATGACGGTATGCACGAGCTGACCGTGACCGTGGTTGATCGGGTGCAAGGGCCGACGACCAAAACGGTGGCCTTCAGGGTGCGCAACTGGTGGAGCCTTGACGATCGCCTGCAAGCTCCGATCATGGCCTTCGGGTTTGAACTGGAGCGTCTGCAAACGGAGGACAAATCTGATGGCTGGCAGTATGCAGGGGATGATTCGCAGACCTTCTTCGACGATGTCGACCGTCTCACCCGTGAGATCGCCAGCCGGGAGTATCTGACCTGGTCGGCACCGGCGCTGCAAGAATGCGAAGTCATTGTCTATGCTCGCTCGCAGAAGGTTACCGGCGGGGTAGTGCTCTCCGTGTCCGCAGACGGGACCCAGTGGCAGGATGTGTCGTATGAGACGCAGGTATTGGAAAGCTCCTCGGACGGGTGGCAGAAACTGAGTCTGCGATATGCGGTGTCTGACTCTGATACTTCCATCCGGTGGTTCCGAGTCACTTTCACGGAGGATCTGCCCTCAGATGTCCAGCTAGGCAAGGTGTCTATGAGGGGCTTGAGAGTGGAATAAGGCACACCAGCTTTGTGTGTCGGGTGTGAGTTCTATCAGCGGTCTGCATGAGCAGACATCACACACAAAACCCCGGCGTTTTTCAGGCGTCGGGGTTTTTGTGTGGTGTGGTCGGTTTGGCGCATTTATCTCAAGGTGCAACTCCTTCCACGTCGATAGGCGCAAGCCGAAGGGGAACCGGGGAGGAACCATGCACCGAGCGGATCGCCTCCAAACGCCGTGTTTGAACGGAAGGTGCGCCGGATCAGTGTGGGCGCGTTGTGTCGGATTATCCGACCCCGGATATCGTTATTTTGCCGACCTTACCCGCGGACGTCTCATAGGGCAACATCCCACATAGACCCGTGAAGTATGCAGTCCCTCTGTCATCGGGCGAGATCGGGGCTTGGGACCTGTGTCGCTCAGACACGCTCAGCTACATACGGGGCGGGTCCTTTTTTTCAACGCGCTGAGGCGACCAAAAGCGTCTGCATTACCCGGAGTCGGTTATTACTTCGATAACCGTCCATTGTTCAGAGGAAAGCTGACAAAGCCGCGGAATGAGCAAATCGTATCTCCTGGACCGGATTTGCCTTCTACGGTGCGAGAGGCAATTTCCCCGGAAAAAGAGCAAGGAAAAGGAGTTGTGTGGAGCGAGATGAAGAGGGATGGACGAATTCGGCTTTTGGATGTCGTTTTGGTACTTGCAACTATGGCAGTCTTCAGCGCGTCGGTCTGTGCCGCTAAGACCACGATCTATCTGGCTACATATCACATGGGCGCCTTGACTATGGAAAACTGGCGCAACATGGCCGATCGGTTCAGTGAGAGCAATCCCGACATCGAGGTAGAGGTGCGAATTTATCCGGGCAGTGAATATAACGAGAAGCTGATGACTCAAATCGCTGCCGGAGTGCCTCCCGATCTTATGCAGACTTGGGCGTAGTACAAGCCCAAGTATGTCACTATGGGTCTTTTGCGTGACCTCACGGAGCTGTGGGAGAGCAGTGCTGTAGTGAGAAGGGCCCGGCTTTATCCCTTTATGCCTGATGTCGCTAAGTTCGAAGGCCGCGTGTACGGTGTTCCCTTCGATTTCAACTCTCAGATCTGGTATGTGAATCTCGATTATCTGGCCGAGTCGGGAGTCGTTCCGCCTGGCGAGAACTGGACGGTTGAAGATCTGCGCACTTTGGCGCGGAAGCTAACCGATCCCATCAAGCGGGTGTATGCGACCACGAATGAAGTCGTTCGGGGAGACACACAGAATCTCCAGTGGATCCAGATCTGGACAGGCTACGACTGGCTCAGTGACGACCGCCAAGAAGTCTTGGTAGACAGCCCCGGTAACTTGGAGATGCTTGCTTTTTGGGACGATCTGCAAAACAATCTGAACGCTACACCGGGTTGGCCGGGAGCCTGGAGTGCCAAGGGCAACTACTATCAGGGAGGGGTCGCCTTGTGGATGGGTTGGCCGACCTACTCGGTGTCCGTTTCGCATATGGTCAATCACGACTGGGCTTTCGCTCTCATGCCGAAGGCTCCGGCCGGTCAGTTAAGCTTCGCCCAGGGGCATATGTTTTCCATCCCTGCCAATGCTGCCCATCCGGAAGCTGCCTGGAGACTGGCGGAGTGGATGATGAGCTATGAAGGGCAAAAGGCCGTGCGGCACCGCACGCCGAACTGTGGACCGAGTTTTTCAAGGGTCTGGGTCCGGATGAGGGCGGCTACGCCAGAGACTGGGTCATGAATGTGTTCTACGGACGCAATCTCGTCCGCACCATGAGTTACTGGGAGACCTATCCTGAGGCCAATGCCATCATGAAGGAACACTTGGCAAATATCTTTAACAAGCAGGCTCCCATAGGTGCTGAAATGGCCAATGCGGCCGCCAGGATTAGGGCCCTGATGAAGTAACCGCAGGCAGAACGCTATCCGGCCATTAGGGAGTATCGACGACGGAGGCCATCGCGAAGATGCCCTCTTGCCGCAGTCCGCTTCAGTCCACTCTATAGACGCCCGCTTCTTACCGCGGGTTCTGCCTCACATACGCTTCAATCATCTGGTCGATTTCCTCGGCTGCCGTTCGGGCGTGAACGACATAGGGGGTGTAGATTCTCGTCGATGAAGGCCTGTAGCCTGTATGAGTTCGCGATCACGGGAGACGACGTGTGAGAGGTATCCCAAAACAGCGGTCCGTATAGATTTCGGGATTGACTAGGTTCGTAGGCAGTCACGTCAGCGCTACGTGGCGAGGCGGAGTGCGTCCAAGCATTTTGGCGTCTATGGCAGAGCCTTCAGGCCCGGTGATAGACGAAACGAAGCACCAGGCCGTTTATTTCTTGCGCATCGGTGAGCTGATCAAAACCTTCGTTGTCGATGAGGTTGCCAGCATATATAGAGACATCGATCCACTGGACAAGAACAATGAGCAGCACCACGGTCATCGAGGCTAGACGTCGGTATCACTCCCTGTTAGACAGATCGGTGGTACCGATTAGCACCGGCTTTCGTGTTCCGTCGGCAAAGGCCTTCCGAAAACGGAGTTGATGGACCTGTGACCTATCTACAACAAACGACTTGCCGCAAAAACACGCCTTGAAGCCAATTCCATCCTTGGCACTTGGCAGATATCCTCACCAAGCACGCCACCGTTCATGTCGATAGCGCCTGATGCCACGGCCGGTATCAGGAGGCTCATACCATCGGAGTAGGGGAGTGTTCATCCGGGACACCGGAGAGAGCATTGACTGAGGCCATCTGCAACGATGGCCTCCTGTCGCAACTTGGACTATTTTCCTCCGGCCAGAATGGCGTTGACCATGGGAGTGATGCGGGCGACGGCACTGGCGACCGGTTCCTCTCCTGCTGCGACACGGCTGAATTCACCGTTGACGACGGCCAGTACCTCTTCATAGTAAAGAGGAGGTACAATCCAGGGTCTCACCGTGCCGGTGATCTCGGCCAGGATCTCGTTGTTTAGGGCTCCCAAGCTCGGTCGACGAAGCGTCTCGGTGGCGACGTCGATGCGCGCCGACAGGATGTAGTTGTCATCTATGCGCTGTCGCTGGATCTCCTGTCCGCAAATGTACTGCATGAACTTCAAGGCCGCATCGGGGTTCTTTGAGTTTTGCAAAATGGACATGATGTTGATGGTCATGATGGTCGCGTATGATCCGTTGGCAGATCTGGGCAACGGAGCCACACCGAACTCGAAGCCGAGTGTTCTTTTCCAACTGAGCTGGTGAGTCGGATAACCAACCGTCATGGCGACGGTCCCTCTGCCCCATGAATCCGACGGCGCTCTATACTCTCTCAGACTTGCCAGCCACTCCAGGGCCGCGATGCTTCTTGGATCATCGAGGTGGTAACGGGTGTAATCGGAGTTGTACAGGGGTCCGCCGTTCATTATCATCACGCTTTGGCGCACGTAAGGATCAGTGGGTGCAAACCGCGGAGGCAGGCCCCATTGATCGTATATCCCGTCTCCGGTGACATCGATCGTGCACTGTCTGGCGATCCTCTCCAGCGCATCCCAGGTCCATTCGCCTCGCTTATGCAGTTCGTAGGGGGTCGGCAAACCCAACTCGCTGAACATCTCGTTGTTGTAGTACAGCACCCAGGGCGAAAAATGGTCCGGCAGGCCGTACAAAATGCCGTTGTAGGAAGTCCCTTCCAGCACTTGAGGGAAGAACGGGCTCAGGTCGAGCTGGCCGCTTTTGACGTACGGCGTCAACGGCAACAGGCCGCCCAGATAGGCAAATGTAGGCAGGTGCTGTCCGCCGTTACGAAGTATGTCAACCTCAATGGCGCCGGAAAGATACAGCGGTACGCGATCGGGGTACTCATTCCAGCTGCAAGTGATGAGGTTGATCTTGATATCCGGATGAAGCTCCTCAAATGACGCTATGTCCCTGCGCCAAATGGCGACAGCATCGGCCGATGCCCAGGTAGCGAAGTTCACAATTGTCTCGGCCAAGGCGACCTCAGCCGCCATGGCCACTGCGACAATGGTGGCCAAGAGAATCAACCGCGACTTCAATTCATGTCACTCCCTCGCCAATTGTGTAAGGTCTGAAAATAAGGATGCGCGCAACCTATGAACCGTATATTAAAGACAAATGCGCTATTTCCTGAGAGCGGCGCACATAGGTTTCTCGCACGCGGCTCTCGTGAAGCAGGAAACTTTCGCCTTCTGCTGAACCCGACGAGTGAGTACGAGACTTAGACAAGGAGAGGAAGGCTTTGAAAGCCTTGGCGAAGAAAGGCGCTAATCTGAAAGACAGGCACCGTACGGAAGATCGGTGCGGGTCAGCCGGTCATGACGCTGTGCTGGCGATGAGCGCTTTTCATCAGCTTTTTTCCGGTGAGTGGATGAAGAGGCAAGATCTGTTTCGGGTAGGTGAGTTGCAGTGATTCGATCGGTGTTCGGTTGTCGGATTGGCCGATTGGTGAGACTCGGTCCGGTCTTGGGTTTTCTTCTCGCGTTCATGCTCGGTACATACACGGTCGCAGCCACCTCCGCCGGGCGTTTTGAGGCATCCGACATGGCGGACAGACCCATCTTGTCGACCCTGCGGGATGAGCATCCCCGGCTTCTTGTTACCTCCTCTGATTTTGCTCGTTTAAGAGAGCTCGTTCGAACCGATCTCCAAGCTCAGATCTGGTATGCGTCTTTGAAATCGCGGGCCAACCGATTGTTGTACCAACCGGTGTCGCAATACGAGAAGCACGATGGCCGAAACATCACTCCTGTCAGTGTTCAGGTGTTGGATCGCGTTCGGCTTTTGGCATCTGTCTATCACATAGAGAACGATGAGCGCTTTGCCGAGCGGGCTTGGCAGGAACTCGAGGCCGTAGCTCAGTTTCCGGATTGGAATCCGGTTCACTTCCTGGACACCGCCGAAATGACGCATGGATTTGCCATCGGCTACGACTGGCTGTATCACGTATGGACCGAGGAGCAAAAGGAGCTGTTGCGGGAGGCCATGATCCGCCTTGGCCTTGAGCCAGGTCTCAACGCCTATCGCGGTCTACCGGGTTACGGCGGCTGGGTCAGAGGAACGAACAACTGGAACCTGGTGTGTAACGGGGGCTTGGCTATGGGGGCTCTGGCCATTGCGGACGAAGAGCCGGAGTTGGCTGAGCAGATCTTGCGCTACGGCCTGCAAAGCGTTCCCGCGGCCATTGGCAAATTCGGACCGGATGGCGGTTGGGAGGAGGGCGTCAGCTATTGGAACTACTCCATTCGCTATCTGGTTCCATACCTGGCCGGCTTGGAGAGCGCCTTGGGTACCTGTTTCGGTCTCGATCGGATTCCGGGTTTGGAATATGCCGGGTTGTTTCCGATATATCTCACCTCTCCGGCCAAAGTGAGCTTCAACTTCGCCGACGGTGGGCCCGGGGTAGTCGATCAGCCCGGCCTGTATTGGCTTTCCAGACGTTTCAACGACCCCGCCTATGCCTGGTGGCAAGACGAAGTATCCGGAGGCAGACCCAGTGTGTTGGCCCTCATATGGTACGGCAAGGAACTCAGGGAAGGCTTTGACCTTCGCGATTTGCCCCTCGACAGACATTTTCGTGGAGTCGAAGTGGCTACAATGCGCAGCGCGTGGGACGACGAGGAAGGGCTTTTTGTCGGCTGGAAAGCCGGTGATCTCAGAGCCAGTCACGGACACTTGGATCTGGGTACGTTCGTCTTTGATGCCTTGGGCGTGCGCTGGGCTCTCGATCTAGGTTCCGACAACTACAACATGCCCGGCTATTTTGGCTCACGGGGATGGACGTATTATCGCAAACGGGCGGAAGGCCACAATACGCTGGTACTGAATCCTTCGACCGATCCTGACCAGGACCCGACTGCCGTAGCACGGATCATTTTCCAAGGCGGGGGAGAAGGCGAGGCCATCTCCATTGCCGATCTGACCCCCGGTTATCGCCGACATGCCAATTCGGTCAAACGC
>LFTP01000211.1 GCA_001513395.1 Clostridia bacterium DTU080 | reverse complement strand
CCCTCCGGCTCGGCAGACATGCCGGGCGCACAAGAAAGGGGGCTGTCGCCCCCTGTCGATCCCTTCACTGGATTTTCATAGACCTGTTGGCCTCGATGCCGTTCATAATGCCGAGCCGCATGTTCTCGATGGCCTGGTTTTCGGAGATCAAGTCCTTCCAGTAGTCAAAAGCGGCCCGCGAGACGATACTCTTATAGGAGTCGGCGATCAAAGGCAGCGGACGTGAAGTGGGCAAAGCGTCCAGCAGTACGCCCCGATTCCTGGGAACCGTATTCACCCGCATCCATGTTCTCAACATGGTCGGCCTATGCGGCAAGACTGCGCCGCGACGGTGCTGAACCGCCAACTCCATGGCAGTCGGACCGCTGAAGTAGCGCAAGACATCAAATGCCTCTTCAGTATTACCTGTGCCCTCCACGATGGCCCAACCGAGGGCATTGGTGATAGCCGTATTGCCCGCCGGACCGCTGGGCAACGGCGCCACGTTCCATTCGGTATCGAACTCGATGCCGTAGGGAATCGCCGATTGCATGTACAAGCTATTGGCGAGCCCCATGGCGCAGACACCGCGTCCGGCAACCGTGGCCGAAGTTCCCGTCATTCCTCCGGCTTTATACGTTCCGGGCGGAGACATGGACCCGGATCGCACCAGCTCTTGATAGACCCTCAAAGCTTGACGAACCTCTTCCGTATCCCCGGTGAAAGCCTGCGGGTTGGCCCAATTGTCCACCAAAGCACCGCCGAAGTGCCAGAAGGTCGACCAGTAGTGGTACCACTCGGGCTCCCTCATGCCCCAGCGCACTGGATCCGCCTGACCGGCGACACGCTTGGTGAGCTTTTTGGCCATCTGTGTCAGATCCGCCCAGGTCCATCCGGGCTCAGGCTCAGCCTGACCCGCCTCCCGAAAGGCGTCCACGTTGTACATGAGTGCCTGGGTCTGAAAATCCATGGCTACGGCCCAGATCCGGCCGCTCAACGTGTAAAACTGCCAGGTGTTCTCAAAGAAGTCATTGAACGGACTGTCGGGAGGTTCCCGATCCAGGAGGGGTGTCAGATCAACGAGGGCGCCCTGGCGCGCGATGTTGAGGAGGTTGTTGGGATCCTGGTAAATGATATGCGGAGCTTCTCCCGCCAAGATAAGGACCAGAGTCTTGCCGTGACTGAGGCCCTCCGCCCCTCCAAACAGTTCGACACGAATGCGGTCTTGCTCCTGGTTAAATGCTTCGACCACCGCTTCCTGCCAAGCTGCGTCAGCCACGCGGATAGAGCGGGCCATCTGGATCACAATCGGAGCTGCGGATGCCACAGAAAACAGACCAAAGACTAAAGCTACCATCAACACGGTTGCGCACACACCATGTCCAACACTTGCCTTTCCGGTCACCTACATTCCTCCTCCATGGTTCAATAAAGAATTTACCTCTACACGGCGCGAAACGCTATGCGACAGAATTTACTATGAATGCATTCTATGGTTTTATCGCTTTACCTTCCCTATATAATGCTGTTTATGTATGAATATCTGATACCGGACAACACGCAGATCCACTCTGCGTATCAGTTTTCCGAAGCGTACATCAAGAATTCGGGCCACCGAGAACTCCGACGCTTGCCGGCCAGGTGCACTCTCAAATCGCGCCGGTCTGCGCCCGGCCGTGTAGCGTCTACACCCCGGAAAACACACCCAATTCGCATGGACGCAGCCACCCTCTTTCGCGTCAGCGACTCACGCCTCAAGCGGCAGCGACGGATGTCAATAGATGTGTGATGTCCGTGGCGAGATCTCATTTTTATAGATAACGTATATTATCAGAAAGGAAAATATGAACGATTATACAATACATATCTCACCTGTGGCCGTAGGATCGCCATCCGCGAAGGCGCGAAGCCGCCCGGATAGGGCGACGAGGGCCAACTGAAGTCCCTTTGATGCTTAAAGTCTACGCTGCCGGTTTTCTCATGCACGTCAGCATTCGTGAAGCCAGTGACACTCAGCGCCCCAGCCGATCGAAAGATGACTCGAAGGAGGTAGCCTGCCGTGAAGCGCTTGTTTCTCATCGTATGCGTTCTGATGTTGGTCACATCTTCGGCTTCTACAGCCGTAACGATTACCCATTTCACGTACGACGGGCATGGAACCTCATGGAGGGAATATCTGCAGCACATGGCCCACCGTTTCGAAGCCGCTGAAGGCATATCGGTCGAATTCATGATATCCTCCGGCGGCTTTGACGGTTTCAGAACAAAGCTTCTGACCATGGTTGCAGGCGGTCTCGCCCCTGAGGTGACGGATGCTCACCCCATGCTGGCCGCCCCGCTTATCGCTCAAGGTGTTTTTGCGGACCTCACTCCCTACATTCAACGCGACGAAGTGCCCCTTGACCGTATACCCCCTGTCGCCGTCGAAGGCGTGCGCACACCCGACCGACAACTGTGGGGTATTCCCGTGAGCCTCTACCCCGTTGTTACCTTCTTTAACGTAGATATATTTGCGGAACACGGGGTGCCCAACCCACGAGAGCTTGGGGCGCAGTGGACATGGGAGACCCTGGTCTCGGCCGCAAAAAAACTCACCATCGACGCTGACGGCGACGGAACACCCGAGTTTTATGGCACTGAACACACCTCATCTCGTTGGGAAATGCAAGTCCACCAGGCTGGGGGACAACTGTACGACAGAATCGTGTACCCCACCAAGAGCCAGTTCAACAGCCTTGCCGTTCTGAGGGCCGTCGAGTTCATCCAGAATCTGTATGTCGAAGGTCTGGCCAGCAATAACAGCCTACATCGAGTCTACAACGGCAACGCGGCTTTTTCGGTAGTCGGAGGACCGGGTGACATCGGGTCGTATTACAAAACAGCCCCCTTCGCTTGGGACATTGCCCGGCAACCCTTGGGCCCGGCGAACAGGGCGGCACGCGTCAACCCCGACGGTTTTCAGCTCGTGGCCCAAAGCAAACACCGTGACGAAGCCTGGCGATGGATTCATTTCCTGGTGACCGACACGGAGAATCAGCTCACGATGGCACGGATTACGGGACGCCTTCCGTCTTTGAAGGAAGCCATGGTGCGCTACCAAAGCGCCGTGGAAAACAGCTTGCCCTTGCCCGACAACTGGCAAGCGTTGATTGAAACCACCTTTGATCCTGACGGCTACGCAGCGTACGTGATACCTAATGCGTCCGCCATAGACGCCGTCGTGAATCCCATCATGTCCCGTGTCTGGAACGGGCAAGCATCTGCAGCCGTCAGCCTGCAGCAGATACACGAAATACTGCCCTCGTTGCTCAACTGACTGTATCCGACAACAAGCATTGTTGATCAGTCACGAATGACCTCTCTCGGTGTCCGTATGTACCCGAGAGAGGTCTTATGTTCAGCCACAATAGCCGTGTGGCTTCCTGAGCAACGCTTGACCTAAGATCGGCGATCAATACGTGAGACCAAGATGAATGTGATTGAACGTCTCACCCAAGACTCTTGGAGGTAACCGCGTACAGCTGAAACCATACACTCGGTGTTAACCGCGTCAACGGTCAGCTGCAAAAGTCGCCTCAATGGCTGGCATCGCGGCCTCAAACGCCCCGCGCACCGAGGCTCGTCCGGACTGAATCTGATCCCAAATATCCAGCAAAATACGTTCGCGTTCATCGCCACCGACACCTGATGTTAAGGTAAACAAAGAAATGTGATCCATGGCGGTTACAAAGACGCCGACGTTCTTGTCGGGGAAGTCAGCGTTCCAGCGTTTCAGGAAGTCATTGATCGCCTCGCGCACCACAGGCACCCGGTTTTCGGCACAAGAAAACAATACCGCACCCTCAGGATCCAACGTAAGATAGGCCAAGAGTCGCCAAGCCATGTCGCGCTGCTTGCCGTGTAAAGACATACCCAACCCGTGGATGCTCGTCTGGCTAATGGCCCGTTCGCCCCGAGGTGAGGCAGCGACTCGCCAGTTGAAACCGTCACCCCGTCGCTCCATGTCAAGCAGCTGGTGTAACCGACGGGCTTGGGTGTGATCCGATGCGGCGGTACGCTGCAGAAAATCCCCGCCGACCACTCCGTGCTCCGTCCACAGCGCAACGATCTTTTCCACGGCGGCGATAAACCCGGGATCACGGCCGTTGAAAGTGTTGCGCACCGGATCAAATAGTGTGACGCCGAACATCTCGACCATGTTTACTCCGCCGTACGTTCCGAAACTGGCTGTGCCAAAGACATCAGGTTTGCCATCACCGTCGATGTCACGGGTGAGGCGCTTCATGTCACTGACATAAGTCTCCCAATTCCAACGCTGACTGGTCCACTCCACCGGCGGATGACTCAGTCCCGCATCGTCAAAAGCATCAGCGTTGTACAAA
>LFTP01000256.1 GCA_001513395.1 Clostridia bacterium DTU080 | reverse complement strand
GTACGGTTCTGTGAGAGGGCTGACGCTCGCCTGATCAGCGAGCGTCACCCTACTCGATGTTCATGTCATAAAGGGTGTATTGACTGCCTCGAAAAGCTTATCGCTAAGCACCAACAATGGGACTTGCCGTCTGAAAAGGGTTCTGTGGATAGCACCAGGGCCGAGATGAGTCAAGAAAACGAGCCTTGGCAAGGGGTCATAGTCCGAACGGCGAATGCATATTTAGCCAGCTCCAATGTAGGCTATTGGTTAGTTTTATTTCGCGAAAAAGAGGCATCAGTTCCATTCGGTGCGAAAAGGAAGAAAAACAGATTGCAAAGAGGTGATTGATCGGTGAAGCGATGGCTTGTAGTCGCCCTATTGGTCTCATTTTTTCTTGGCTGTTACGTCTCGACCGTTGCGGCAGTTGAGCTGAGTGTAATCCACTGTTGGGACGGAGCGCGCACGGAATGGGTAGATGAGTTGCTGCGAGCATTTGAAGAACGGAATCCGGACATTGGAGTAACAGGGGTTTTTGCGGGTACTTGCGCGACGCGCCTACCTGAACGACTGATCTTGTCCATCGCGTCCGGTGCACCCTTTGATGTGGCCATGGTCGGACCTGGTACTCTGGCCAGTCTCGCCAATCAGGGAGAGTTGCTGCCCTTGGACGATTGGCTCAGAGCGCAACGCATTTCGCGGGATCTGTTCCTGCCGTCTGAGCTGCGCGGTGCACAATGGGAGGGGAGACTGTACGGGCTGCCTTTTACAACCGGAGACGGCAATCTCCTTTTCTACAACAGGCGTATCTTTGAAGAAGTAGGATTGAACCCGGACCGTCCGCCGACAACATTTGCTGAGCTGGATGAGATCTCAAAGAAGCTCTATCGGGTCGAGGACGGGGTAGCCACACTGATCCCGTTCAGCTTCGCCTATCAGCATTCGCAAGCGCCGCTTTGGTGGCTCTATGCGGGTGGCGGTCAATTCGTCTCCGAAGACGGCTCAGAGATCCATTTTACGGACGGGAGAGCGTTGGAGATCATGGATTTCCTGCGCAACTACATAAATCAGCGCGTGGGAGGGCCCCAGAACATACGCGGAACACGCCGTGAATTCCTGGCATCGCAAATAGCCATGTTTACGCGGGGCAATCACGTTTGGGGCGAGGTCAAAGCGGAAGATTCGGACTTTCCTTTGGGAGTCGGCTTGGCTCCAAAGCATCCTGATTCTCAATGGACAGGCGCGACGCGGGGCGGATGGTATTACGCCGTTCCGTCGTCCACTCCCCATCGTGAAGAAGCTATGAAGCTTTTGTACTGGCTCACTGTGCCGAAGGAGTCCGCCGGGTATTTCGTGCTCAGACAAGGCCGTCCCAGCCCGGTCATAGCTTATAACCGAGACCGACTGTATTATCAGGTCAATCCATACTTCGGAGTGATTGTGGAAGCGGTGATGAACAACTACCCGATAGCCAACATCTTGGGATATGATGAAGCTGCGGCCTTGTTCAACTCCGAATGGACGCGGCTGTTGCGCGATCATTCCTTGAACCCTCGGGCCGTGCTTGACGATGTGGCCAGAAGGGTAGCTACAATACTGCGAGAAGCGAAAGACAGCTCAAGACGCTAGTCTATCGTCTGATACGACAAAGCAGGAAGGAAGAACGGTTGAATGACTATCAGTGAGTTGGGCCGCCGTGTACCGGTGGTCGGAGAGTATGATGTCGTGGTATGCGGAGGTGGACCTGCAGGTGTCAGCGCAGGTCTCTCCGCTGCTCGCAACGGGGCTAAGACTCTGATCATAGAAAGCGAAGGATGTCTGGGCGGGACCTGGACGGCCGGTCAGTTATGCGTCATACTCGACGCGCACGGAAAAGGCGGCATTATGCAGGAGATAACCAGGCATCTCCAAACGTCGGACGGTCACCTTCCCAGGCCTGGCCGGGGCAAGTATACCTACGACGTGGAGATGATGAAGTACACACTGGATCGGCTTTGCGACGAGTCGGGTGTCGACGTGCGGCTGTACACCCGGGTGGTTTCTGCTGTGGTCGAGCAGCGAGAGATCAAGGCAGTGATCACCGAAAGCTACGGCGGACGGGAAGCGTTTATCGGGAAGGCATTCATTGATGCCACGGGAAACGGTCAATTTGCCGCTCAGGCAGGTTGCGATTATTCCGTCGGACATCCTGAGACCGGTCAGACTCAACCGGCTACCGTGATAGGCATCATCAGTGGGGTTCCTTCAGACGAACCGGGAACCATGAATACGCAGGACAAGTTGGCTTTCTTGGAATTGCTCGAGTCGGTCGGTTTTGTGCCTAGCTACCGTAAGCCTTCTCTGTGGCGTCTGCCGCACCCCGACTTGTGTTGTATATCAGTGCATCACGCCTACGAAGTTCCATGTGACGATACGGCCGCTCTCAGTCGAGCCACCATGGAAGGACGAAAGCAGCTCAACGAGGCCGTTCGAGCTCTGCGCCAGCTGCCGGCATGGCGACAGGTACGCCTGGTGAGCACCTCAGCGCATATCGGCATCAGAGAGGGCAGGCGAATCGCTGGGAGGTATCAAGTGACGGTGGATGACATTCAAAGCGGCGCCCGCTTTGACGACGGCATCTGCCTAGTCAGATTCGGTGTGGACGTCCACGCTTTGACCCGGCAAGAAGATGATGAAGTGACATCATATTCTCAGGGCATCACTGTCAGGCCGTACAACATCCCCTTGAGAGCGCTCATATCCAAAGATGTCGACAATCTGGGTTTGGCCGGTCGTTGTGTGAGCGGCGATTTCTTCGCTCATGCTTCATACCGGGTAACCCCGAACGCCGTGGCCATGGGTGAGGCGATCGGTATGGCTGCGGCCAAAGCGGTCTCTTCGGGAGTGTCCTTGCCGAAGGTGGACGGAAGTCAGATCCGGCGAGCGATGATGGCTGCGGGCTATGAGATCTGAGACTGGAGAAAGCCCGCTCGTTCCAGTTCGGGTCGGCACAGCTCGTAGAAATTGCAGCGCTGACAGGTGATCTCTCCTGGACGCATGGGGAAAGCATCGATTGCTTGAGGACGGTTTTCCACCGCATCAACCAGCAGACTGCGCATGGCGGCTATGCTCCGGGCGATGTCGCGCTCGGTATTCCGCAGATCATCTGCCGAGAAGGTCAGTTCTTGGAACTCGTTTCGGTACAGATACTCCAGGCGACAGATCAGTTCGTGGGACAATACCGAGTGCCGGTTCCGGGCGTACAGGGCATACACCCTCAGCTGGTTCGTGTCGGCCGGGTCCTCATCTCCGGTCTTCCAGTCGACGAGGATCCATATGCCGTCGGAACGACGGTACAACAGATCCGGTACGGCATAGATTTTCGTGTCGAGCAGGTAGAAGTGATCGAGGCTGTCAACCTTGGTGAGCTGTGTTTCCGGCTGGCGGATCTCTTGCAGACTCCGTGATTCCAGTAGGGCAGGGACACATACTTCTATTTTCTTCTTGATGGCCTCAATCAGAGTCTGGGAGGGGCCGTAACCGTAATAGACTTCGTGAAGCATGGGGTGGCGCTTGGGGGATTTTTCCCACTTCTGACGGTCGTGATGCGCACCGCGATAGATCTCATTCAGTTGGTTGCGAATGGCATCGGTCACGATCCGGGCAGTCGGCACGACTCCGTTGGAGTGGGTTTGGTGTACCACGTCGACAGCGGTGCGATGTAGCGCCTCACCGAAAGCGGAGTGCAAATTGGTCAGGTTCTTGAGACGATAAGCTTGCCGGGCCAGAGGCGGAGCGTCATACTCCCAGCCGTTGTGAGCGGCATAGTAATGGTAGTAGTAGCGGCGCGGACATGCCACCAGCATGCGCCGCCTGGACTCAGACCACGACCACTCCGGGAATTCTCTGCGCTCGTAGCTCAACAGCGGCCACCCTTTCTTCCTTGCGATTCGTTCTCTAACTCTTTTGCCTATCGAGGTGCACAACTCCTGCCGATGTTGCAACAAAGCTGTGCAGGGCAGGTAGGATGGCATCAAAAAGCGGTGCCGTGCCCATTTGCGGGTACGGCACCGCCACAATTGCGCCTGTTGGGACGAAATCTCTCGTTTAGGCTCTGGTGGCCGCTGATGCTTGCCTGTTGCGCAGATAGGCCTCCACCTGTTGCACGTCTTTATCGCCGCGGCCGGAGACGTTGACGATGATCAGCGCTTCTTTGCCCAGCTCAGGGGCCAATTGACGGGCATGGGCGATAGCATGGGCGCTTTCCAAGGCCGGAATGATTCCTTCTGTGCGGGATAACAGGACCAGGGCATCGACGGCTTCTTCATCGGTGATGGCCACGTATTCGGCTCGACCGCTGTCTTTGAGGAAGCTGTGTTCCGGCCCGACTCCCGGATAATCCAAGCCCGCGGAGATTGAGTACGGCGGCATAACCTGTCCGTTGCTATCCTGAAGCAAGTAGCTCAACGCGCCGTGCAGAATACCGGGAGATCCTTTGGTCAGCGTGGCCGCGTTCTTGTCCGTGTCCACACCCAAACCCGCAGCCTCAGCTCCGATAAGGCGTACGGGATCGTTTATAAATGCATGGAAAATGCCT
>LFTP01000136.1 GCA_001513395.1 Clostridia bacterium DTU080 | reverse complement strand
CCATACCAAAACCTGGAGAAAAACACAAGTCCCATTTTGCGCATTTTAATGTCTACGCTAACGGGACAAACACATGCCCAAAAGCGCACGGTTAACATCTTTTTCGAGGTTGTGAGCTCTGGAACTTCGGTTTAATGGAGTTATTTCTCATATTACGCAGATAGACATATTTCCCTTCCAAAAAGAAAAGGCACCTATCCTAAAAGGATAGATGCCCTGTTGGTTCTCTACGATCGCGGTTTATTGAATTTGTCTGTCAAGAATCACTTGTTCAATCCTAAGAGTCCCGGGAGCGATCCGAGCACTCACCTGAAGTCTAAGGGCCACGGTTTGAATGTCCGCAGATACGGTACCCTTGATCGTATACTTGGTCCATGGGCCGTCGGCGGGCTCAGCGGAGACGACGGAAAAAGGCAGAACAGCCCAGGACACCGTGGACTCCGTTGTCTTGGCCAACAACTGAATGTATCTGTCTATATCGTCCGTTTGGGCATGAACAACGATCTCAAACGAGCGCAGGTGTAGCGCATCCCACTGCAAGAACTCATCCCGATCGCTCATTTTCACCTTGCCGCCGGTAGCCCGAAAGGCCGGATCATCCGCCTCGGCGGCGTAGACCCATCCGTCTGACTCAGCCGAAGTCAGCCTGTTGTCAAAGACCATCTCCGTGTCGAAAAAGCTGATCCGCTGAGGCGGTGTGAAGGTGTCTTTCATCAGTTCGCGATTGCGAACGGCGAAGGGAACCGAATGAGTGATCACCCTTCCGGCGGTATCAGTGAAGGAGACGGCGAGCTGATGTCTGCCGTCAGTCAACTTGTTCGTATCCAAAACGAAGGAGGGTATAGTCTCCAAGTCCTGCGCAGTGAACAATGGCTCGCTGTCTATCCCGATGTCAATGCGTGTAATCCGAGGAAGCTCAGTTCTGAGAGGGTCTTCGTAAAGCACCGGCAGGGGATCGATGGTCACCGGCCCCCGGACAGGGCTGGTCGTTTTCAGCGAAGGGATGTTGATGTGTCCGATCTGACGCGTACGGAGCCTTCCCTGCCACTCGGTTGTGTACAATGCCTCCTCAGGCAGAATGGCGAAATCATCGATCCAGTAGGTGTCCCCTGTCTTAGTGGCTGATGTGGATTCGATCCCCAACCTCTGAAGCATCCGGATGTCGGGGTTCTCATCCCAGATCAACCGAGCGTCCAACAACAGTGTGTGGAATTCACCGTCGGCAATCAATTGATAAGGAGCTCCGGCGGCTCGCCCGTCCCTCGTTGAGGCTAGCCACTTCCTTCGGGTTCCGCTGCTCAGGTTGCGAAAAGCCTCCACATACAATCCGATACAGACATCCGGCTCTATGCGATAACGCAAATAGATCCACGGATCCCGACTGATATCCCACTCGGCCGGTGCAATGCGGGCCGACATGGCGCCTCCGCCGGGATCAGACACCCGAAGCACTCCGTTGCCGCTCGCCGCATCGATATCGCGCGACCAGTCTGCCGGCATCGGCCTATACGTCTTCCAACGCCACCACCACTGCTCGTCATCTTCATCAAAGCTGGTGTGGATAAAAGGCTCCTCCGGTGCTCTGGGTTGCTCCACAACCACATATCCCGTGCCTCGATAGATCTCGCCCGTTTGGGTCGTTACTCTGACCCGAATGGGATAATCATAGGCTTCGCTGTAGCGATGCGTCACTTCACTTCCGTAGGCCATTGTGCCGTCGCCCAACTGCCAGCGGATCTCCGCCGGATCTTCAATGCCAGACAAGACTGCGGACAGGCAGACTTCTTCGCCGGGTCGTACGATGAAAGAAGAAGCGGTGACTTGGACCGCCGGTCTTGCCCCTGCACCGTGTTCATAGACGCCGATATCCGGTGCGGATCCGCTCCACGGGAAATCGACGGGTACGCCGTCGTCCCACTCCACATCCCGATCGAGGGTGAGCGTGTTGTTGACATGATCCACGGCCACGACCCGGGCCAACTGATCCGCCGAACCGACGGCGATGAGATCCCCGAGTTCACCTTCAATGCCGAACCCGTCATAAAAGTAGGCCGCATCTTCGACCGGAACGACACGCCCCTGGCCCGCGCCCACGGTGCGAGTTAAAAACCGCCCGGCGTCGATCAGCGGACTGTCGGCGCTCAAGGCATGGTTGTAGGTCTCGGGATGTACAAAACGGGGTGAGACGGCCTTGTTGTCAGCAAAAAAGACCGCCTGGTTCATCGTTGACATCCGGCTCCAGGCTTCACCTTGAACGGTGTCGACATCGACCTGATGGGCGCCGAACTCTATAATCCCTGGATCATCCGCCGCGCCGCCCGATAGAGCATTGCTGACAAAACTGACTTTGGCGATAGCCTCCCCCTCAGGTCCTTTCAGCGGTAGGCCCATCGACTGAAACTCCACCTGTCGGTGGATCCCGTATCCGTCATTGCGGGAGAAGACGTTGTTGACAAAGACGATATCCTCCGTCTGTGCCGATGAATCGCTGACGGCTATCCCGTAGTCGTAATTGTCGTCAAACACGTTGTTGTACAATCGGACGTGCTTAATCCACAGCGCTTCGAAGGGATAAAGATGAATGGCCCCTCCCCAATTGCGAAAAACGCGATTGAAGCGGAAGATGCCCCGATCGGCGACGAACTTGGCGTTGGTGCTGGCCGAACGCCCGCTATCCAGGGCATTGGTGATGATGTTGTGTTCGAAAAGAAGGTTCTTGGTACCGAAGAACTCAAAATTGCGTCCCCAGGCGGCATGGAATACATTGCCGCGAACGACCACATTGCTCGTCGAGCCTTCCGGATAAAACTGAAACGGGCTGTGCCCAGCGCGCGAAATGGAATTGCCTTCGAAAAGAATATAGGACGAATCGCCCACGCGAACCATGTTAGCTCCGATGTAGCCTCTGATGACACTGTCACGCACCTGGATGTGTTCGCTGTGCGTAATGTGAAACGGCATCCCGCCAGTGGCGTCTTCCATCAATACATCGTCAATCCGGATATGCTTGGCATGCTGGATGAGCGCCCAGCGTCCTAGAGACGACTGCGGTTTGATGTGCAGCCCATCGATGCGGATGTGTTCGACGTGCGACAGATGAAGAGCATACTCCGCTCCGTATCCGCCCATGATGCGGGCCGTGCGCCGCTGCAGAGCCCTAAAAGTGATAGGCTCCTCAGGGGTGCCGCTGCGTACGGGACGCAGCACACCCTGGTACTCCCCGGGAAGAAAGACGATGGTGTCACCGGCTATGGCCTGCTGCGAGACGTGGGCGAGCGTCTTCCAAGGTGCCTCCAGAGTACCGGGATTTTGATCATTCCCGGCCGGCGACACGTAAAAGGTACCGGGTCGACGATCGATCGGGCCGGATGCTATTTCAGCTCCCGTACGGACAAGCCGGACATCGTCAATCCATATCTTGCCGCCGGTGCCGTACTGAGTGAAGAACTGGATGAGCACACCGAATGTGGTGTGTACCTCCGGATGGCGGGGCCAATCAAATTGGACTTCGCCGTAGGTCCATTCCGGTGCCGGGGGAAAATCGGTGTACTGATTGTGCGTTTGCGCTCCCTGTCTGGACACCGGGTCTTCGTAACGCCGCCGCTCGATGCCGATCCTGAACTTGGGATCGCCTTCGGTCTTGTAGTAAAAAGAAAGAGTGTAGGCTGCGCCTTGTTCTCCCGCATCCCAGGCAAACCTCTGATTCCAGGCCTGGCGCACGCGGTCTAATCCCGTCACCCGGCGCGCCTCATCGACATCGATCAACAAGGACACATTTCCGCTTCTGGCGTCGGATGAAGTGGTAAGCGAAGATTCATAGCCCAACGGCTGATTTCCCGACCGCGGCACGTAGCGATTCCAACCTACCGGATCGCCTTCGACCAGCTCTTCAAATCCCGCATTGACTACCTCTATTACGTCCTTGTCCGCCGCCGAAGTCTCTACTCCGACTCCGGGCAACAGGATAAGACAAAGCACCAACGCGGCGAACGGCAAAAACCTCCTCACTGCCATCAACTCCTTTTTTTGCCTTTCCGGTCGTTCGCCTCGCATTGCGCAGGTGGGATCGCAACATACCGGCGATCCCACCGCTTGTTACATGGAATCACTTGCCCGCCGACAACAAAGCGTCGACACGGCCTTTGACCTCTTCAAAGGCTTGTCTGGCAGGCATCCTTCCCTGGATCACACTTGTCAGGGCGTTGCGGATCTCAACACGCGCGTCGACGTATCCGGGGACCTCAAAAGGCGGCACAAAAGTACGAGGAGGAAGCTCGAGCAAAGGCCCCATGACCTGCTGAGGCGTATAGCCGGACGGCAGATCCATCCTTCTGACCATGGTCTGCAAGCCGCGGAAGGTCTGCGGATAGACCCCGGAGGCGGCCAGCCGGCTTTCGGCTTCCCAATCCGCCCAGAACAACACGAATCGAATGGCCTCTTCCGGATGCGGAGTTCCCTTGATCGCCGCTACCGTGTGTCCCCAACCCAATGTGGTCTGCGGGCCGCGCCCCACTGGCCAGTAGACCATGGCCCAATCGAACGTCTCATGCGTCTTTTGAGCGATAAACCAATTCAGCGCGCTCTGCCACTCACCAGTGATCCCATAGCGGCCGGCGATGAAAGCCATCCGGCGATTGCCGGCGCCGAAGGTATTTGTCGTGGCTATCCGTTCGACGTTAATCAGATCGGCCACAAACTGCACTGCATCGGTATAGGCGGGAGTATGCACATCCGTGCGTCCCGTCGCCGGATCGACCAGATGGGCCCCGTGAGCCATAAAAAGTGGCTCTTCGATGTCGATGAAACCCGGATTCAAACCGAAGACATCCGGCTGACCGTCTCCGTCGGTATCGCGGGTTAGAACCCGGGCCGCTTGAGCCATCTCCTGAAGAGTCCAGTCCGGCTTGGGAAATGACAGACCGGCTCCCTCGAACATGGAGACGTTGATCATCATGTTAAAAAGCCAAAACCCCAAGGAATCCCGTATATCCGCCCGTTGCGGGTCACTGTCTGCTCCAGACCCGGCAGGTAGGCCTTCATGTCTATTCCGGCTTGCCGGACATATGAAGTGATGTCTATCGCCAGATCTTCCAGATACTGAGGTTGTGTCACTCCGTTGATGACACTGACATCAGGAGGGGCCCCGCCGGCGATCATGGTCAAAAGCTTTTGTCGCGGATCTCCTCCTATCTTAACTACCCTGATATCCGGATTCAGTTCATTGAAACGAGCGATGATGCTCTGCTCAACGGCATCGGACTCACCCGTATACCACGACATATACGAGATCTCGACCGGAGCACTCATCACAGAAAAGACGCTCCCAAGCAAAAGCAGGAGGGCTACAGTCAAAAGGATTCGTCGACATCTCGGCCTCGACAGCTTCGTCTCAGGAAATCGAACCGCCATGTTACGCTTCCCCCTCAATCATGAGTCGCTCACCGGCTCCCAGCGCCGCCCATACCTGGCGCAGCCGGTCGATCTCTTCATCGTCGAGTACATCGGAAGCAAAATGCAACGGACGCGGGGCGCTCATGGCCCACAATCCCAGAGTGTCGATCACCCGGGCGCTGCCCGGGACCACTCCCTCCATTCTTCCTTTGCCTAAAGCCGAGGCCACCTCCCCACCGCGCGATGTGATCCACCCTTTCGTGATGCGCTCGTCCAAGGCCATCGCCCAGGCACCGACATCATCGATTTCGGAGCGGCACATGACTTGTAAGACGTCATCCCGCGCCGACAATCCGTCCACCGCACACCGGACCAGCCGGACGTTGAACGCCGTCGCCGAACGGCCGATGAGCAGTTCGTTGTCGTTCAAACGCACGGCGTCCAAGACCACAACAACATGTCCCAGACGCAGCCATTCTTCGATCAAGTCCTCGTCCGCATGAGCTTGACTGTAGCCCGCCGGCTGATAGACCACCCCTACACCTGAGCGCTGATCGGCTTCAGGCTCTCGCAAGGTGGCGAAAAAACCGGGAATACCCAGCTCGTGCCGGTAACGGCCCAAGCTTACCGGCTCGCCCGGACCCCACCGCAAGGTCATCGGGCCGACCGCCAAAAGGCGTGCCAACCGATCCCGCAGGTCTTCTCTCTTACTCAACCAGTCGGAAAGAGCCGCCCCACCCTCAGGCAGACGGGGCAGCCGACGCTCCAGGCCCCTCACCCACGACTCCAGACTGTAGGGACCGCTGATTCGCTCTTCATCAGAGAGAACACGCAACTCCTCCGGAGGACGGTAGACGGCGCCGATCTCCAGGCTGCGACCTCCGCGGTGGTGCCGCGGCACGTCATAGAGCCTATCGAGTCTCAATCCGTGGCGTTGGATGAAGTCATGGAGAGCGGCCTCAGGAGCTTCCAGCAGGGCGCGAGCCCTTGGAGTGTCAATCCGCAAATGATCCGCAACCCAGCGCACGGCCTGGGGCGTTAAATGATACGGCCGATGCCCGCCTTCGCGGTCGATAATCAACCGGCAGCGGTCCTCGGCAGCGAACAGCGCATAGACCTTGCGGGCCGCTTCCACCATGCCTTTGGTGTTCAAAGGTACACAGATCTCATCCAAGGCCCCCACCATGACCAGATAGGCGCAATGGGGCGCTCCGAGGGCTATCAGTTCGGCCTGGTTCATATCCTGCATCAGCCCATGCAGGCGATAGCAACACCCGGTCGTCCCGTCAAACTCCCGATAATCCGCGGCCCAGGCTGAGTTCACACACGCGGCCAGACGATCATCCACCGCGGCCAGAAGCTGCGTCACCGTGCCTCCCAACGAACTGCCGGCACAGGCGATGCGCTCGGGATCAACGGCCTCATGGTGCCGCAACAGATCAATAGCCCGGGTCAGATCATAGACCACCTTGCCGATAAACGGCCTGCCCGCCAAGAGAGTCCGATCCAGATAGCGGTCCTGCCGATGGCCCCGCAGCCCCAGCAGACCGCTTTCGTGGCGCTCCTCCTCGCCGATCGGATCGGCCAGCACGACGGCGCAACCCAGTTTGGCATACAACTGACAGGCATACTGGTTGTACCAGCTGGATTTGCTGCCGCCGTGGCCGCAAGCCAAGACCATGGCCGGCACTCTCGTCTCGGGCATCGGCGACGGCCAATAGATCAGACAGGGGACCAACGACAACGGATCTGTCTCGCTTTCAAAGACGATCTTTTCGATGCGGTAACCGTCACCGTCGATGACATCTCGCACCTCATAGAGCACGGGCCGATCAAGCTCTTCGTCCGGAAAACCCAGGATCCGCCGCAAGCGCTCCCGCATCGCGGCCGATCTCTGTCGCCATTCGGCGGCGGTTGGAGTGCGCCGATCGATGGCATCCTTGGGTAAGTGACGCAACTCTTGCTGTAGAAAGCTCCTGTAGCCCTCTTCCACGAACCTACCACCTCACTCCGTCCGCAGCCCTTTCATGGACACCTCTCCCAGCTGTACCTCAACAGGCAGATCCTTCGTGAACGTGATCCGTAGCCAGTTAAACGCGGCATCCACCGAAAAAGTGCGGCGTAAGAAGATCTGTTGCCATCCTCCAGGTGAGACCTCGCCACGCCGGATCTCGCCGGACACATCCTCCCAATGGGTGCCATCCTCGGAGACCGACAACACCACTCCGTCCAGACGGTCCGCGGGCCGGGCATACAAGGTGATCTCACACTCCTGCAGCAGAGGCGTCGACCAGATCAAGTACTCATCCGTCGCCGCAGCGCGCGTTAAGCGTTGGTCGTCGCCGAAAAAGTCCTCGGGCCGATCTCCCACGTACTCCCAACCGTCGGACTTATCCGAGGTCCGCAAAACCTCCAGGGGGATGCCGAAAAAGGCCACGATAGGCGCTTTCAACTCATCCACTTGACTCCACCAGTTGCGGACCCGGAAACGAACCTTCCGCGTGACCAGCCCGTGGGAGCGATCAACGGCGATCACGGTCAACTCATGCGCTCCGTCCGTCAGAGTCAAGGTGTCCAGCACACACTCTCCTGCGGCTTGCGGATCGCTGCCGGTCCAAATCTCTTCCCCGTCGACGGCGACCGTGATCCTGAGCAACTCCTCGGGAGTCTCCGTGAAGATGCTGAGACCTAAGGGCACTTGCCCTAGCAAGAGAGCATTCTCCCGCCACTGCTCACCCAGGCTGACCCGCACGGGAATGGTCCAGGGACGCCACGGACCCAGATAATCATCGAAGGCCGGATCGTCGTATTCGGACTGCCAGCTCAAAGCGGGAACCGTCCGCCTTTGCACCCTGGCATCCAGCTGCTCGACGTGGCGCAACATGGTCGGAGTGGGTGCAAAGTCTTCGGGAAGTGCGGATACAACATAGGGCAGAGCATTGATCCAGAAGTGACAGGCGGCTACCCCTCCCTGGATAAAAGCCGTGGGACCGACCCAGTGACTCGGATCGTTGGCCACCAGGCGGACGGCGTACTGCCAGGCCTCGCCTTCAAAGGCCCGACGCAGATAGGAACGATACGGTTCGGGATTGTCGGCATGTCGAGCGGCGAAGGCCACCACCAACCAGGACGGATTGCTTGCTGTCGGCTTGGCCGGCAGCGTGGGCATCAGTGCATCAGCCATCTTGACCAGGGCTTGGCGCAGATCTTCATCCTGAGTCAAGTAGAAGTACTCAAGCAGAGCATGTGTGGCGCCGAAGACGTGGAAAAACATACTGGATGAATTGATGTCCTGGGGCGGGGCGATCTGACGCACCTGCGGCGAGAACGCCACCTGGGGCGATGCGGCAATGCCTTCCGGAACGATGAAGGTGTGCACATAGCGGCGCATGATCTCACCCAGTTCGGGATCGCCGCTCATCTCCCAGTTGGTCAACAGGCCGTACAGGCGCCCTGAGTGCCAGGCGTGGATGCCGACATCCGCTTTCAGGTAATAATCCCGAAGCAGCTTTTGGGCCACTTCCCGTGAACGCGGATCCCCGCTCAAGAAGTAATGGAAGCGGAATTCGGAATGAACCGTCTGTCGCTCTTCATGGTTGCCGTCGCTCCAGGGCTGCACGCCATGCCGCGTCCCCCTGCCGAACCATCTTCCTGAATGCCTGATGATCACATCCCGAGCGTGACGGGCCATGGCCTCGGCCATGAAGTAGTACTCCCTGTCTCCCGTCCGCAGATACTCACGCTGGAAAAACAGTCCCGGCAGTCCCTCGGTGTTGCCCCAGCCCCAACGACCGTTGTCAAAGGCCCAATGGTATTGGGGCGTATAATCGAGCGTTCTTTGTTGGCTGTCAAAGACAAAGGCCCGACGTTCAGCCTCGGGAAGAGCCAGCACATCTTTCAGGACATCCGGCAAAGCGATGGATCCGTATCCGCCATTAAAGTAGTGCTGTATGTCACCGTAGTACCACTTGCCGTACCAACCGAAGAGCCGCTGGTGATAGAGCCAAAACTGGGCCAAAAGATCCCGGTTACGAGTCACCTCAGGCAAAAAGTCGGGATCGGCCTGCGGCAAGATATGGCCATGCTCGCGGTACCAAGCCTCACCCATCCAGATCAGCGGCGGGCTGTGGAAATCGGCGGCCACGGCGCCCAGCTGCGGATCGTCAACGTTTTGATCATGGAAGACCCAGAGTATCTCTTGCGTCTTGGATACCCCCACAAACGGATCATGGCCGTAGTAGGATCTCTGCACCCAATCGTTGTACTGACCCGCGGACTCGCCCTGGGCACGGTGAGGCAGATCGGAGTAGCGACGCACATCCATCAACGGCACACTGGGCGGCCAAAAATAAGCGGTCAAGGTTCCGTCCCGGCGCGAGGCGACGAGTTCGTTCGGCGCTTCTTGCCACATGTCGCGCATGATCAAGGTCACGCCGCGCTCGCTGTCGGAGACGTCGATCCAGCCTGCTGAGCGGTGCAGATGCTCAATCTCGTCGAGTCTTCTCCCGTCGTGCCGCCAAATCGTGTACTCCATATGGCCGCTCTGGCACAATCCGCCCTCCAGCCAATCGTGCAACCGGACAACCTCTTCTTCTCCGCCCACTCTGAGTATCTGACGATCGGTGTCCAAAACGGTGGGCAGGCGGATGCCCATCTGGCGGACGAAGACCTCACGCGGATCCTGATGCAGATACTCCACCGTATGGGTCATGCGCACAAAGGCACGCCGGGCATACAACTCCAGGCGAATGATCACCCGAGCCGGCTCAATGCTTTGCGCTTGTCCTTCGAGACGAATTACCGCCCGATACGGACCCGACGACTCTACGGTCATGGAATCGATGACCACGGGCCCCGGATCCTCCCGCCCCACCGGGTGTGTGGTCTGAGTCACATACGGC
>LFTP01000038.1 GCA_001513395.1 Clostridia bacterium DTU080 | reverse complement strand
GGTCTATGTGGACGAAGGGGCAACGCTAAAGAGAATCCGGCCCAGAGCCAGGGGAATGGCTAGTCGGATCCGCAAGCGCACCAGCCATGTCACGGTTGTGTTGCGCGAACAAGACTAATCGGACAGCGACGTCAACGCTGACGTCAGAAGGGGGAGCAACGCGTGGGTCAAAAAGTACACCCATACGGGTTGCGGCTTGGTATCATCAAGGACTGGGAGGGCAAGTGGTACGCGAATCGTAAGGAGTTCAGCGAACTCTTGCACGAAGACTTGATGATCCGGCGGATGATCAAGGAACGCTTCTATACGGCCGGCGTTTCCCGTATCGAGATCGAGCGGGCAGCCAACCGCACCCGGATCACAATTCATACGGCACGGCCTGGTATGGTAATCGGTCGCGGCGGTGCTGAAGTGGAAAAGCTTCGGGCCGAGCTAGAGCGCTTGACCGAAAAACAGGTTCAGATTAACATTGTCGAGATTAAGCAAGCGGAGCTCGATGCCCAGCTTGTGGCTGAGAACGTGGCTTTTCAGCTAGAGCGACGCATTTCGTTCCGCAGGGCCATGCGTCAAGCTCAGCAGCGTGCCATGCGTCTGGGCGCCAAAGGGATCAGAGTGCAAGTCTCCGGTCGCTTGGGCGGTGCCGAGATCGCTCGCACCGAGTGGACCAATGAAGGTTCCGTGCCGCTGCACACGTTGCGTGGAGACATTGACTATGGTTTTGCGGAGGCTCGCACTACCTATGGTCGCATCGGCGTAAAGGTCTGGATATACAAGGGCGAGGTCCTGCCACAGAAGGGCTCTGAGGCCAGGATCGCGCAGGGAGGGGAATAGCCATGCTCATGCCCAAGAGGGTCAGGCGCCGCAAAGTTCAGCGCGGACGCATGAAGGGCAGGGCCGAGCGCGGTTCGACCGTCACCCTTGGTGAGTTCGGCTTGCAGGCGCTCGAACCCGGATGGATTACGAATACCCAGATCGAGGCAGCCCGTGTTGCCATGACCCGTCACATCAGACGTGGCGGCAGAGTCTGGGTCAAGATTTTCCCGGACAAACCCGTAACTGCCAAGCCTGCTGAAACACGCATGGGAAGCGGTAAGGGAGCACCTGAATACTGGGTAGCCGTGGTAAAGCCCGGTCGTGTGATGTTTGAAATTGGCGGGGTTGACGAGGAGTTGTCGAGAGAGGCGCTGCGTCTTGCCGCGCATAAACTCCCGATCAAGACAAAGATTGTCAAACGGGAAATGGTCGCAGCCGAAGAAGCCGCGGGTGGTGACGGACATTGAAAGCTGACGAACTCAGAGAACTCACGGACGCTGAACTGAATGGGCGCTTGGCCGACCTCAAAGAAGAGTTGTTTAACTTGCGTTTTCAAGCGGTCACAGGTCAGCTGGACAATCCGGCGCGGTTTCGGCTGGTGCGCAGAGACATTGCCCGGATAAAGACGATCATGCGTGAGCGTGAGCTCGGCATTAGGCGGGGTTAGAAGGAGGGGCCTGATGAGCGACACACCAGTTCGTAATCGACGTAAAACCCGCGTCGGAGTCGTGGTCTCAGACAAAATGGATAAGACACGTGTCGTCGCCGTGGAGCGCCTGGTTCAACACCCGCTCTACCGGAAAACGATCCGACGCACGATTAAGCTGAAGGCGCATGATGAAGAGAATATAACAAGCACTGGCGATCGGGTACGAGTCATGGAAACTCGCCCTCTGTCGAAAGAGAAACGGTGGCGCATTGTCCAAGTCCTGGAGAAAGCCCGCTAGCCAGTCGTCGGAACCAAGGGGGCGGACAAGATGATACAGCAAGAATCGCGGGTCAAAGTAGCTGACAATACCGGTGCGAAAGAATTGTTGTGCATCAGAGTATTGGGTGGGTCCGGACGTCGCTATGCCCGAGTAGGCGACGTGATCATCGCTTCCGTAAAGGAAGCAACGCCCGGGGGCGTGGTCAAGAAGGGCGAGATTGTCAGGGCCGTGATTGTACGGACTAAGGCGATCACCGGCAGACGGGATGGCTCCTATATTCGCTTTGACGAAAACGCGGCTGTCGTTATCAATGAGCAAAACGCGCCAAGAGGAACTCGTATCTTCGGCCCAGTGGCTCGCGAGTTGCGCGAACGGGACTTCATGCGCATAGTGAGTCTGGCGCCCGAAGTCCTATAGGAAGTCGACGCCGCTTTGTTAAGGAGGAGTACCGTTGGTGTTTAAGGCGCACGTACGCAAGGGCGACACCGTGAAAGTGATTGCCGGTGAAGACGCCGGCAAGACCGGGAATGTATTGAGTGTCGACCGGGCGTCGCAACGAGTTGTAGTTGAGGGGATTAACATTCAAAAACGGCATACGCGTCCCTCACAGGCCAACCCTGAGGGGGGTATCGTGAGGCGCCCCGGACCCGTGCATATATCGAATGTCATGCTGGTCTGTCCCAACTGCAACCAGGCGACGCGTGTCGGTCGGTCACGAGGGACAGATGGCAGCGTCACGCGTGTATGCAAACGTTGCGGCAAAGATATCGACTAACGGGGAAAGGGGGGCAACGGTTGGCTCGCCTCAAAGAGAAGTTGGAAAAAGAAGTGAAGCCCGCTCTGATGGAGCGGTTCGGATATAGGAACGTGATGGAGGTCCCCACGCTTAAGAAGATAGTCATCAACATGGGTGTGGGCGATGCGGTGGCGGACCCCAAGGCTCTCGACGGGGCGGTGGCGGATCTGATGGCCATTACGGGGCAAAGACCTGTGGTCACGAGGGCTAAGAAGTCGGTGGCGGCCTTCAAGATCCGTACCGGCATGAGAATCGGTGCCAAGGTTACGTTGCGCGGAGAGCGAATGTACCATTTCCTTGACAAACTGATCAACGTCAGTTTGCCGAGAATCAGGGATTTTCGCGGGCTTTCACCAAGCAGCTTTGACGGTCGAGGAAACTACTCATTGGGTATACGGGAGCAGTTGGTCTTCCCCGAGATCGACTATGACAAGATCGACAAAATTCGTGGCATGGATATTGTCATCGTGACAACGGCGAAGACGGACGAAGAAGGCTATGAGCTACTGCGGGCCTTGGGTATGCCCTTCCGTAGCGCATAGTTCAAAGGAGGCTTAGCGTGGCCAAGAAGTCTAAGATCGTCAGAAAAAGTGAATCGCTCAAGTACGCGGTTCGTCGCAGAAACCGCTGCAGGATTTGCGGTCGTCCGCGGAGCTATATGCGAGACTTTCAGATGTGCCGCATCTGTTTTCGGGAGCTAGCCCATCGTGGACAGATCCCAGGAGTAACGAAGGCCAGTTGGTAGGTGCGTTCGAAGGGGGGAGCGATGTAGATGGTGATGACTGATCCGATCGCCGATATGCTGACGCGTATACGCAACGCCAGCTCTGCCAACCACGATCAGGTTGACATTCCGGCTTCCCGCTTGAAGCAGGAGCTTGCCAGAGTCCTCAAAGAAGAGGGCTACATCCGGGATTACAAAGTCGTGGATGAAGATGGGCGAAGCATGATTCGGGTGTTCTTGAAGTACGGCCCCAATAAGCAGAAGGCCATTTCCGGCATCAAGCGCATTAGCAAGCCCGGATTGCGAGTATATGCCAGACATGAGGAGATTCCCCGGGTGCTGGGAGGCCTCGGTTGTGCGGTGCTGTCAACATCCAAGGGAGTCATGACTGATAGAAGTGCACGGAAGGCCGGTGTGGGCGGCGAGGTTATCTGTTACGTCTGGTAACCTTGCCCAGAAAGGGAGGATCGTCGTGTCGAGAATCGGGAGGAAGCCGATCCCCGTTCCTGCCGGGGTTGAGATAGATATCAAAGGAAGTCGGGTGCAAGTCAAAGGACCCAAAGGTCAACTTAGCAGAGAAATGCATCCCGAGATTAAGATAGAGCTCGTCGACGGTGAGATCGTTGTGAGCCGCCCCTCAGACGACAAGAGGCATCGCGCCTTGCACGGTCTGACACGAACATTGATCAGTAACATGATTGAGGGCGTGACCAACGGCTTTACAAAGGAGCTCGAGATCAACGGAGTTGGTTATCGGGCCAGCAAACAGGGAAACAAGTTGGTGCTTCAGGTCGGTTACTCACATCCGGTGGAAATTGAGCCGCGCGATGGCGTTGAGATTGAAGTGCCGGCACCGACGCGAATCACTGTCCGCGGCATTGACAAAGAGGCTGTTGGAGCCGTAGCTGCAGATATTCGCTTCGTACGTCCTCCTGAGCCCTATCTTGGCAAGGGAATTCGATATGCCAACGAGCGGATCAGAAGAAAAGCCGGTAAGGCCGGCAGGGTGAGCGATTAACTAGCTCGGTCGGGAGTGAAGGAACGATGGCGGAGATAGACCGCAAAGCACAACGGATTAAAAGACACAAGCGTCTGCGCAAACGCATCGTCGGTACACCTGAGAGGCCGAGACTGGCGGTGTATCGAAGCCTTCATCATATCTACGCGCAGATAATTGATGACAGCATCGGCCATACCTTGGTAGCTGCTTCGACCTTGGAAGATGAAGTGAGTAAGGATCTGAAGAGCACCAAAGATCGCCAGGCTGCCCGCACGGTCGGCGAAGTCATAGCTCGGCGCGCCCTGGAAAAAGGTATCAAGCGGGTTGTCTTTGATCGTGGAGGCAACGCGTATCACGGTCGCGTCGCCGCTCTGGCCGAGGGAGCGCGTAGCGAAGGGTTGGAGTTCTAGAGTTGTATGGAGTTAGCAAAGGGGCGTGAAAAGGTGTCATTGGAATCGCGGCGCGTGGATGCCGAGACGCTTGGAGAACTCGAAGAAAGAGTAGTCAGCATCAACCCGGTATCTAAGACCGCTAAGGGTGGCCGCACACGCAGTTTCGCTGCCGTGGTAGTGGTCGGAGACGGCCGTGGCCATGTCGGTGCGGGTACCGGTAAGGCCAAAGAGATATCCGATGCTATACGTAAAGCCGTGGATGACGCGAAGAAGAACATGATAGCGGTGCCTTTGGCCGGCAACACGATCCCCCATCCCGTTGTCACTCGCTACGGGGGGGCAAAGGTTCTCCTGCGACCCGCTTCTGAGGGTACAGGAGTCATCGCTGGCGGTGCTGTTCGCGCCGTAGTCGAAGCGGCTGGCGTACGTGT
>LFTP01000142.1 GCA_001513395.1 Clostridia bacterium DTU080 | reverse complement strand
TTCAAAGAACTTGCGGTTGCAAGATTTGGCCTTTGCAGCCCAGTGACGAGTGATGGTGTTTGCTATCAACTGCTCGCAATCTCGGACAGGCTCCTAGGGCACACTGATGTTGTATTCTTCCCCGCTCCGAAAGGGCCGGCCAAGGGTGGTTTTCAGCAGGGAGCGCAAGGTGTTCAGATGATGGCTACGAGCGGGCATCCCGAAGAGGCTTGGCGCCTGATAAAATATCTTGCAACCAGTCTGGATGAGGTGAGAGAAAGGTACCGTCGTGGTCAGAATGAACCATCAGAACTGGTAAGGGCCCTACCTTTGTACCACGACATCAGGGATCGTATCCCATCATTTGACGGATGGATGGAGATCGCAAGTGACCCGGACAATACACCTCGTTACTCACTCCGTTCAAGGGAGATTGAGCCTTTGATCGAAAGAACGCTTACCAACGTGATCAATCGACAACTCCCGTTGCAGAGTGCCTTGAATGAATTGCATCGTCTCGTACAAATGGAACTCGATGCAACACGCTAGGTGGTGATCTTAGGCGGGGATAGCCCTCGACGCGGCTATGTCGGGTGGCAATCCCCCGTTCTCATAGAAGGAGACTGAGACTAGAATGAGTCAACCCTCAAATCGCTGGATTAACCCTGATGTTGTCCAGTATGAGCTATGGCCAGGTCCTGGAGGATATCCATGGGCCGACACCGGGGTCAGATTGTGGACCCGGGAGGCCATTCTGCGGAGAATTGCGGCTGATCGACTCATGTGTACCTGGACAACGGGAGGATTTGCGGAACCGGTGGACGGCAACTTCACCATGGCTACCTTTAGCGATGATAACGGAGAGACGTGGTCAAAGCCAGCCGTGTGGTTTCGGCATTCGCATCGGGGCCTGTTTACAACTGAGCTGTTTGTGCCGCGGACTGATGAGATTCACGCCTTCTTTCAGACCTATACGCTTGGAGTCTGGTTGACGCAGTTGCATAGCTATCGATGTTTGAGCACTGACGGAGGTCACACTTGGGGAAATATCCACTCTATTCCGGGCGGGATAGATAATGTCTGGGTGAATCAGGGCATCGTGCACTCATCCGGTCGGTGGATCATTCCGGTGAGCTGGGCTGAGCTCATCGGTCCTGAGTGGTGTCCGCCAACTGTGGGGAGATCCTCTGCTCAGCCGGTCTCAGGAGGTAAGCCTCTGGATATGGTCGAGCTGCCATGGGGTTCGGATGAGGGTCTTTTGTATAGAGCGGGCGGCGCCTGGGCGAATCGCAATCATCGTTATGTGATCGGCGTAATGATATCCGATGATGAGGGAGCTAGCTTTCAACTGCGAGGCTATCTATGGCGTGACCGGCCATGTCATTTTTTCGAGCCCAAGGTGGTTGAGTTGTCAGATGGCAGCTTGGTCATGGTGACGCGCGAGTGGTGTGATGGCTGGCTGTGGCAGAGCTGTTCGACTGATAGCGGAGAGACGTGGTCACCGCTGGAGCGCAGCACCATACCGAATCCGTCAAGTAAGGTGAGACTTCTGCGTTCGCGGGACGGGCGCATCTTTCTTATCCACAATCCCACCGGTACCGATGGCACAAGCAGAGGGCGGCGCAATCCGCTTTCGCTTTGGGTAAGCGATGACGATATGCTTACCTGGAAGGTAAAGATGGACCTCGTTGTAGATCCGAATGCCAGTCTCAACTATCCCGACGGATTTATTGATGAAGAACGTCGCGAAATCCACTTCGCGTGGGAAGACGGAAAAAGGGTGTACATAATGCGCGTTCCTATGGATATCTGGTGAGGATGATGTCTTTTCATCCGGGCGAAAGCGTCCTGCCGGACGCAACGCGCCACGGATCCCGGGCGAAACCATCATTATCTAATAGAGGTTTACTTAACAAGACTGAAGCGGGCCCTCCCGAGATAGGAGGGCCTGATCCGTTCTTTTCTTGGCTACTTACGGGCAGCCTCTTGAATGCGGTTATTCAGCTCGCGCTCCATCTCGTAGGCGGCTTGTTGGGGCGAGATCGCGCCACTGAGCAAAGCGTCTCGATAGGCCCCGATCGCCGCATGGAAGCGGAATGAGACTGTAGGTATATTCCTGCCGAACAGAAGCACTTGTTCTGCGAGAGCGTATGCATTCCTTGGTGAGAATCCCGCATCGGTTATCTGCTTAGCCCATTCACGCATGAGACTCTTCCGGGGAGGCAAGCTGCGGATCGGTTTTACGATCAATTCCCTGAGGGCGTTAGGGGAGGCCAGCCACTTGAGTAATCTAAAGGCTTCCTCGGGGTGCTTGGTAGAGCTGGCCATAGCCCAGGCTCCTCCGGTAGCGCTCACCACCCGGGTATCACCTTTAGGAAGCATCTGCACATCCCACTCAAAAGGATTGTTGAGGCGATGTGTGGTGGTGGCCCAGGAGCCGTCCAAGGTCATGGCAGCCTGGCCGCCGAAAAAGAGACGCCCGATCGAAGCCTGTCCCGGTGCCGGCATTATTCTGTGTATCTGTGCCATTGACTGAGGAAGCTCGAGGGCTCTCACTGTACCCGGCGTGTTCAAGCGGGCAGCTGTAAAGTCCTCGTTGAAGACCGAGCCTCCGAAGCTCATGAAGAAGCCTTCACACCACTGTGAAAACCACCAGTTGATATTGTCAAAAGCCCATTGAACAGTCAGGCCTTCGGCGTCGGTGACGGTCAGTCTCTTGCCGGCTTCTATAACGTCGTACCACGTCCATCGTTCCGTCGGGTGCTGAAGACCCGCTTTGTCGAACATGTCTATGTTGTAGTACAGCCCGATTACCGAGTAATCGTATGGAACTGCCCACCAGCGGCCATCTACCTTCAGTTCGGCAAGTTGGGAATCAACGAAGTCGCGGATGTGGATCTCGTCTGCATCGCGCTTGATCATGGCATCGATGTCGTAGACAAAGCCGCTTCTGAAGTACTGCTGGTCTGTTCCGGCCCGGACGTAGAAGACATCGGGAAGTGCTCCTCCGGCAGCGGATGTGGCAATCTTGTTGTTCCAGTCTATATCTCCCCCGTCCAAGATGTTGGTCCACTCCACGTGTATGTCCGGATTCTTGGTCATGAATTCGTTTATCAGTCTTTCGAAGATAGGCTGATCTTCAATGCGGTGGTTGGTCCATAGCTCGATCTGCACCTTGGATGCGGCTTGCGCCAAGCCGACAGCGACAAGCAGTGCGACCAAAGCAAGCGCCGACATCAGACAGGACTTGCTGATGATGCTGTGGCGTCCAAGCATTGACAAATCACCTCGTACACAATTATGTATCATAATATCTACTATAAAGGTATAAACAATCCTTCCTATATTGATCGATGGTGTAAAGACGAATGCATAAACAAAAATAGGGAATGATCGCTTGGTAGGCGGATTGTGGATGGCATCAGCCCATGTGAGCGTCACCGGATAGATGGCAGTTGTCTGTTCGAACTTGAGGAACGCCTATACTGGACAGGAATATATAGCCCCTTTGTCTAATTTTACCGTGAAATGCGGTGGTTTTGGCGGGCGCGGCGCCAAGACAAGAACATCAAATATGCGTTGCTCCGTTCCGAATGCAGGATGACTCGATCGGAAGGGCTGCGTTCAACCGTCTGCCGGACCGGCCGCCGAGGTTTGATCTGGTCTCGGATCGGTACCGGAAATGCCCGACCCATCCGATAAACGCTTCATGAAGGCTAGCGGCGGCATCCTGAAGGTGCTTGACGCTTGCGATCCTGCGCGTTGTTACATCCGTTCGAGAACTCCGTGATCGAGAGAACTCCCTGATGAAGCGCAAGAGGGGCCGGAGTGTGAGACCGGAAGATGGCAGTGTCATCTTCTTTTGTGCCGGCGATTAACGCTGCAGGTTATCAACAGCGCTTCGACGCCACAGATCGCCGCGGGCGCCCCTCCCTTTCCTTCGAATACCGTGAGCGAAAACTGAATTGTCCATTCGCGTCTTGGAGGGGTCGGTAGAGATGGTCTCAGCCCTCATGTCGCAGCGTTTGGACAAGATCAACTTCGTGTCTATAGCGGGAGGTCAAGCAAGTGAGTATCGCTCAGATCGCTATCTCCGTTCAGTTTTTTGAATCATTTGCTAATCTGCCGCGACAAAGACAGGGTCGCGTTATAGATTTCATGAGCAAGTTTCGGGCCAACCCTTGCGCGCCCGGTATCAATTATGAAAAGGTGCGCAATGCATACGATCCGAACATGCACTCAGTTCGAATCGACGATACCTATCGGGCCATTGTTGTCAGACAAGACGAGACGGGTGTTTTCCTTCTGCTATGGGTAGACCACCACGACCGAGCGTATGAGTGGGCGTGTCGCAAACGCTGTAAGGTCAACCCAAATACCGGAATTGTCCAGGTTTTTGACGTTCAGGAAGGAACGGTCGAGGTAGATCGCCGAGTGAACGGTGGGGTGAGACGTTCTCTATTCGCCGGGGTTTCAGATGAGCAACTGTTGCGACTGGGGGTTCCGGAGGAGAAACTGGAAGAGACCCGGGCTATCAGTACACCGGACGAACTTGAAGAGCTCAAGAGTACCTATCCGGAGGATGCCTATGAAGCTCTGGAGTGGGTCGCTCACGGCTTTGCGGTCGATGAAGTACTGGATCTGCTCTATGGGGAATCGACACCGGAAGAGGAGATCAAGCCGAATGATTTTGCCAAGGCTTTGACCAATCCGGGGACTCTCAAGAGCTTCGTTGTGGTTGACGATGATGATGAACTGCGCGCTATGTTAGCCGCTCCCCTGGAACGCTGGAGGGTGTTTTTGCATCCTACCCAAAGAAGGATCGTCACCCGCTTGTACAACGGACCGGCGCGGGTCACCGGCGGGGCGGGGACCGGAAAAACCGTGGTGGCTATGCACCGCGCCAAGTGGTTAGCCAGTCGAATCAGTCCTCAGGAGAAGATCCTGTTCACCACTTTTACCTACAACTTAGCTGCCGATATCCAAGAGAATCTGCGCAAAATATGCACTCCTGATGAGCTGAAGAGGATCGAGGTGACCAACCTTGATCGTTGGGTTGTTCAGTTTCTCCAGGAAACGGATTATGGCTATCGTGTCGTGTACGGGGAAGAGCTGGATGAAATCTGGGAGGAAGCTATAGCGCTGAAAGACTCTCTTGGCTTCGACAAGCGGTTTTATCAGGATGAATGGTCTAAAATCGTTCATGCCAACGAGGCCTTCTCTTTACCTGAATACCTGGAGGCATCCCGTCGCGGCCGCGGCTTGCAATTGGACAAGCGTAAACGTGAAGCTGTTTGGCAAGTGTTTGAGGAGTATCGGAGATTGTGCGATGAGCGTCGTGTAAGAGACGCGGAAACGGCGATGTACGAATGCAGACAGCTGATCACCGAGCGCTATGAGGAGCCCTTATACGCGGCGATAGTAGTCGATGAAGGCCAGGATCTTAGTATGAGCGCTTTCAGATTGCTGCGGACCATGGCCGGTCCCGAGCACCCCAACGACTTGTTTATCGTGGGCGATGCACACCAGCGTATCTATCGCAATCATGCGGTTTTATCGCATTGCGGCATCAACATCCGCGGGCGCAGCAGTTATCTGCGGATCAACTACAGAACCACGGAAGAAATCCGTCGCTGGGCTTTTGGCCTTCTAAGAGGCATATCTTTTGATGACCTTGATACGGGATACGACGACGGACGGCGGTGCCATTCCTTGACCCACGGTCCAAAACCCTCTGTGCGACAATTTGATTCGCTTGATGAGGAATTTGCCTTTGTGCTCGAACAAGTGGAGACCTTAAAGGCCCGGGGCACACCGTTAAGAAACATATGCATTGTGGCTCGAACCAACCGACTTCTCGACGAGTATGTTCGGCGATTCCTGAATGCCGGTATAAGGACGTTTGAGATCAAAAGGAGCACAACTGACGATCGTTCCTTGGATGGAGTGCGGCTGGCGACGATGCACCGGGTCAAAGGCCTTGAGTTTGACCACGTCTTTGTCGTTGCGGTGAACAAAGACATAGTCCCGCATCCGAACGCCGTAGCTTACCAGGATGAGGTGGCGGTCACCGAAGCGATGACCGCGGAGCGGTGTTTGTTGTATGTGGCGCTTACTCGTGCCAAGCAGACGGCATACGTGACAAGTCACGGGCCTATGTCAGAGTTCGTGTCGGAGGTTGAGCAGCTGGGAGAAAGCGAGCGGGAAGGAGGCTTAGTGGTATAGGTCATTATCGGGAGTAGCTGTTCATCAGAGAGTGTTTGTCAGCATATCTGATGGATCCGTCTTCGCACAATGGAAGAAGAATAGGCCGTTTTCCGGACTCGATTCCTTCCTCCATGTTGCAGAACGAATCAAGGAACGCTGAAGTCCTTGCGGCAAGTTCCGATTGTCCCGTTTTGGCAAGTCGTGGCGGGCGCTTAAGGGGAATTCGGCGTCAACGAGAGCAACTCTCGCAGCTGCTGAATCTGCGTTGCGTTGAGGTCCGCATCCATCAACTCATCTCGAGCCCGTTGCTGTGCTGATAGATCGATCTCCTGTCGGGCAAGCTCGTAGAGGATTCTTTGTCGAACGGTCAGGTTGGCTGCGGGTGATAGAACGGTGCCCAGAGCCAACTCAGCAGGCTCGCCGCCTATCAGCTCTCTTCGCTCCATATCGTTCCAGTAGTGCACTCGCAAGGCCAGATCGCGATCCGGATAGGTGAAGAAGCGATCCGTCCACTGCGCCTCCCAAGCCAGGTGACGATAGATCATCAGTGCCTGATCCGTCTCTCCTTTTAACTCGTGCCACCGGGCGCGCAGGAAGCGAACTTCCGGATCATCAGAGGTCTCCTTTTCCAATCCGGTCAGAAGGGAATCCATGCGGGTCAT
This sequence comes from Clostridia bacterium DTU080, assembly GCA_001513395.1. GTDB lineage: Bacteria > Bacillota > Limnochordia > DTU080 > DTU080 > DTU080. Next base: position 6,368 of record LFTP01000142.1, on the reverse strand, counting down.
GTCAACATAATCCGGTTCGACTCGACCGCTGGCCATGTTGAACCACAGGATCGCTAAGTGATCCGGACGGCGCTCTTCAGCCGCTACTTCTTCTTCCGTCACCGTGCCCCATTCAGAGGCGTGACGGATGACGATATTGGGAACGGAACCAAGCAGAAGATCCAGATCGGGTTTGTGCGCCGCCCCTATGATAATGACAACTCTCTGCCCTCCATAGTCGGCGGCTAAGTTGAGTATCTGCCTGGCGATCATGAGATTGCGATACAGCATATAGCGGCGCATCGCTTCACTGACGGGGTTGGGATCAAGTGTAGAGTAAGCATACTGACGGTTGATCTCATCCGTCCATTCCAGTGTATCGGCAAACAAAAGCTCTTGCACGTTCCAGGGATCGAGTGAGACACTTTCGGACGAGTCAGAGGAGCCTGGGTCGGACGGGACATAAGGCCAGCTAAGCGCGTTGACGAACTCAATCCCCTGAGCTTGCCAATCAATCGGCCGGACCTCCTTACCTTTCTCTTCGGCCCACGGAACCGCTACCCCGTAGGACTCATAGGCGCTTTCAAAGAAAATGCCCAATTCATACCACCAAGGTGACGTCTCCACTCCGATGGCGGCCGGGGCGATCCGATTCAGCAGTGTTCGGAAACGGGCCGGAGCATGGTCTTCGTACTCCAACTGCGCCGAATGCATGGTACCGATAATCACCACCTCAGTCGGCTTTGCCGGATTCCGAGGCAGCTGTATGGCAGTTGCTGCCACGACAGAAAGATTTGCCAGGCATAGGCAGGCTGTGAGGAAGACGACAACTTGCCTTCGCAATAGGGGACAAAACACGGACATAAGACCTCCTCGTGCTTTTCATCCGCATACTGATAGCCTTTTCACAGAGAAGGTCAATCGATGATCTGGCGCATCACAGATGTGCGTTTTTCTTTGGCTCATTTCGCAGGTCGGGCATCCGGCCAAAGAGTAGCCGGGTCCATCCGCGACAGACGGATGAACTCCTCGCACATCGCTTTGACGGCCTCCGGCCTATGACCGGCACTAACCGGATCGGAATACCAAGTGGCGATAAATCCTCCGGTGGGACGGCCCAACTCGGTGACCAGGCGGCGGCAGTAGGCCCGGATATCATCAAGTGTGCCGTATTGCATCGTCTGTTGGATATCCACGGGACAGAAGAAGGTGATCCGACCGGCGAAACGGGACCCAAGGTTTTCAAGTCCCATATTCTCTTGCTGGTCCATCTGAATGACATCCAAACCGGCCTCGATCAGGTCATCGAGGATGTCGATGATGTAGCCGCAGCTGTGCAAAAAGGTCAGCAAACCGGCTTCGTGAGCCGCTTGATATATGCGCTGATAGGCGGGTTTCCATATTTCTCTCCATGACGCCGGTGAGATCATCAGCCGATCTTGCAAACCCCAATCGTCACAGAAGAAAAGCCCGTCAACACCTGCTTTGGCGTAGCGTTCGATGGCCACGAGGTTCATCTCTACGAGGATATCTAGCAGCTTGCGCAATTGGTCCGGAGCCTCGTAGATATCGGCCCAGGTGTCTTCCAGACCGCGTATGAAATGGACGCGCTCGTAGATGGAGATGCCGGATCCCAAAAGAAACTTGTCCCCGGCTTTATCACGCGCTTCGTTCAGGTGGCTCCATCGCTTTGGATCGTTGATATCCGGTATGCGCAGTCTGGGCAGATCATCCCAACTCTTCAGAGGGAATTCCTTGACTTCTCCCAACCGCGATATGCCGGTGTTAGCCCAGATGGCGCCCCATTCATCAACCCCATGCGAAGGTCGGGCATCGGGAGAGGGGTTCATGCCCACTCCGGCAAAGTCCGATCCGTATTCCGGCGGCAATCGTATGGGGAAACGATCAGGGGTTTGGAAGCGAACGGCCCGGATGACACGTTCTCTGCTCGTCATCATTTTGGTGTCCCCCTTGCAAGACTAGCCATCACGGTCTCTGCATTCGCTCGATGACAGTCGTTTCCTTTGAGCTCTCCTTAAGCCGGTGAGATCTGTTCCTGCGGATTCGCGAAATGAAGGCTCAAAGCAGGGGAACGATCCGAGCGCGCAGAAGCTGACGCGAGCTTGTCAAGTGCTGCCTTTTCCCGTCAGCATTAGAACCGGGAAAAGCTAGATCAGCGGCGTTGCTTTTGGGAGGTACGAGATATGGCTCGGCTGACAGTGCGCGAAGCGGCTGAGGAGATCGCTCGAGAGATGAATGAGTCCCGGGCACTGGAAGACATCGTCCAAGAGGTGGCTGCGCGATGCGGCCGACCGTATACTCATTCGATGAAACAAACCGTCTCGCAGGCATTGGGACACCTCGGTTTTGTCGTCCGTTGTGGCACCGGTATCTACGCTCCGACGCGCGTTGCGTTGGATGGCAAGGCCTTTCGGGTACCGCTTTCTGGTTCTGAGGTTCAGAGGCGTGAGTTGAGAAGGAAGAAGTTGGAACCGTTCTTTACAGCCCTGGGCAAACCACCGATCCGTACGGAAGACGGTCAGGAGCTTGCGACCTTGTTCTTGGCAGATGAGAGACTGGATGAGCTCAACGCCGAGAAGTTGAGGGCCATAGCTATGGCCTTCCAGGAACTGCCATGGATAGAGCGGTATTTGCACCGGAAGGACATGAGGAAGGTTTCGGATGAGACTTGGAAGCAGATGGACGTATCTCGGATTGACTCCGGATTGATGGATATGACTCCGCTGGATCTACAGGCTTCGGACGCTGAGGAGTCGTCTTTGGAACTGATCGTGCGCTGGGATAAGGAATCCGGTGTTCTGAAGGTGAGCGTATCCGCGGGAATAAGCGAGGACACTTCCGAAACCGTGGCGTCTGAAGATCGGATATTGGCTGACTTCCTCTTCTCCAGATTGCCCCGTCAGAACGCTGTTTCTCTTTCAGACTTGCTATTGGAAGCATACGCTCGTTTTCCTGAACTCGGCCGCACACCCGGATCACATCCGTTTGAGGTCATCGGGCGCGACTCGCGTATGCGCGTGATCGGGGGCTCTGAGGATTGCTTATCGGACGTAAGCATCGCTCGGGCCGNNTGCCCCGTCAGGAATTGCGCCAAAGTGATGAGAAAGATCCTCTGGCTGATTGGCTTCATCGCTGGCGTGAGGATTTGGTAGTCCGAATCAAGGCGCACCCGGAGAGACTGCGCGCGGCGTGGGCGAGCGAGCGGTGGCGTCTAGGTCTCGCTGACAACAAGCGCGCGAGCACGTTTGATGCTAACGTGGTGCCGCTTCGAAAACCGAGCAACGAGGACCTGATCGCCGAATGGGATCAAGCTCTTCGGGAGCAAGGCCTGAGTGACAATGTGCGTCAGCGCAAAGTGCGTCACGTAGAGACGTTTGTCCATTATCTGGGTATTGAAGGCTATAGGACATCCGGGCATTTGCTCCTGGTTGATGAGTCCGATCTCCAGTCGTTCTTCTTTTGGACCTATGTCCGTCGCTTCCCCAACTCTCCTTCAGACGCGCTCAGCTTTACGTTAGATCTGCGGGATTTCTATCGCTACCAAAAACAGCGCGGCCGTATCCAGGATGCCCGCTTCGCGGAACTGTTCTATGGCGTCAGGGACATGATCGTTGAGCGCCTGGAGTTGTACGATGGATTGCTGGTCTTTGTCGATAGTGCGGATTACGAGGAGCTGTATGAGACGCTGTTTCTCGGTTATGTCCCTAGTTGATCCCGATCAGCGAAAAGCATGATCAGTATCAGTGCACCGGTGGGATCTTCCGTGGCTCTTTTTGCCTGGAGAGGATATCTCGAGATGCGCCCCGTTTTCGCTTCTCTTCGAGTGAACGGATGAGGCTTTTGAAACGAGTTCAACGGCGCAACTGACTGCGCGAAGGGTATTTGGGTCCCTCTACGGTATGCGTTTAGACACTGAGTCGAAACATAACCTGTCAAGGGAGGGCGGCTAAGTTATGAAATACGTTTCCTTCAGAAAGGACGGCCAAATCCGGATCGGTGTGCGTATGGCGGCTGGAATCATCGATCTTAGTGCCGCCGCTGGGATGCTTGGTCTCGATGTACCGGCTTCTATGGAAGAGTTGATCGCCTCAGGAGAAACCAGCAGAAAGCAAGTGGAAGCGATATTGCACGGCGTATCAAATGCCGAGGGATTTCCTCTGCTTGATGAGGATCACTTGGAGTTCTTGCCGGTTGTCTCGGCGCCGGAAAAAATCATCTGTGTCGGACTCAATTACCGCCGTCACGCTCAGGAGTCGGGCATGAGCGTGCCCGACGCACCGGTGTACTTCTCAAAGTATGCCAACAGTCTGATCGGTCATAAAGCCGATGTCGTCTTGCCTGATGGCGTTGTAGAGAATGATTACGAAGTGGAGCTTGCCGTTGTCATCGGTAGGCCGACGAAGAACGTCTCCGTCGATGAAGCATTGGATACGGTGTTTGGCTATACCATCGGTAATGACCTATCCGCAAGGGAGCTGCAGCGACGAACCAGTCAGTGGTTGTACGGAAAAGCGCTTGACGGTTATCTGCCTTTGGGACCGTGGCTAGTCACCGTCGATGAAGTGAGCGATCCGCAAAACCTGCAGCTTAGATGCACGGTGAACGGTGAGTTACGGCAGAACTCGAACACTGCGGACATGGTATTCTCCGTGGCCGAGATCATCAGTGATCTGTCCAGGATTATGACGCTACAGCCGGGTGATGTCATCTTGACCGGAACACCGGAAGGCGTGGCCATGGGGATGCCGTCTCCGCCGTGGCTGAAGCCGGGCGATGTGGTGGTCTGCGAGATTGAGGGCTTAGGCAGACTGGTGAATCGCATGGTTGCGCACTGAAAGCACCGGTTTACCGTCAGATACGCCAAGCGCTTTTTCGCCTTGTGGCGCGGCAGACAACCTACTGTAGGGTTAGTATGGGGAGCCCCCGCCCGGTGGACTTCGCGTTGTGGTACGCAGATTAGATTGGAAAGGCCGTCCTCCACGTGGAATGACTGAAAGCGATAGGAAAACGATTAGGAGGTATTGGAAGACGGCCCAATGCCTCACCACGACGGACAGCGAAGCGCCTGTCACTGATCTCATCTTGTCGTTGGGTAGAGGGGCGGCCACAGCTTTCCGGAGGGCGCGTGTTCCACCTATCATGTGGAGGCGCGAGTGAAGGACTCCTTTGCTCTTCATGCGACATTTGAGGGGAATATGGGGCGCTCTGGCGAGTGTCTACTCAGAAACGCAGGAGCGCCCCAACTACAACATGTCACTTCGTCGTCTGATTGACTCGATCCGCTATGGAGCCTAAGTCACCGCTCTGCTAACAGAAGGCGTATGGATTCGGCGACCTCCTCAATCGCTATGGCGGGAGGTTTTTCATTACGCTCCATAGAGCTAACCAGGGCAGGTTCGATGATGCGCCTGAAGTCCTCAGAACGGTCTAGATAGGCGAAGGGGTCGATCATAGCCGTGGAGGCTGTCTCCAGGTAAATGCCTAGATTCAGGTCACGTGATAATCCCACGAAAGCATCCACTGCGCTGGCTCGAGCCGGACCAAGCTTGAGCACGGAGGTTTGAAGACGTTGCATCTCCGGAGACACGAGGAATTTCATGAAACTCCATGCCGCCTCTACATCCCTAGTTTGGGCGGAGATAGCATAAACGTCAAGGGATGTTCGATTGCCCCGGCTTACCCTACCCATAGGCCTCTGTACGATGTCGTATTCAAAGGAGTCTCCGATGGCAGGCGCCCATTGAACAAAGACATGTGAGCCATCATCATCCATGGCCAGATTGCCGTTAACGAACTTGAACTGATTCCGCTCGTTAGTTGGCCATGTCTTTGGCATCACTTCATGCTTCCATATAAGATCATGTATAAACTGTAATGCTTCCAGAGCGGCAGGGCTGTCCATAACGAAGTGCGATGGATTGTTCGGATAGTCTACGACGTTTCCGCCGTTGGCCCAAATCCACGTCGGGCGACGGATAAGGTTAGATCCCCAGTATTTAGTCTGCATTCCGTATTGAACCGGGTTACCATCGGCTTCTCGTCGCGTCAGTTTGCGTGCTGACTCCAACATGGTATCCCATGTCCAGTTGCGGTTCTTTTCCAGCTCGTCCGGCGGGGCGAGGCCGGCCAAATGAAAGGCGGTTCGGTTGAACCAGAATATCGGTACGTTGATGTAAAACGGCAATCCTATGCGTTGGCCTGCTTTTGGACCGGTTCGGAGCATTGTAGCCTCCCAAACAGTCGGAAAGAAATCCCTGATTGTATGCTGGGAGAAATCTCTTTGTATAAGCGGGTTAAGGTCGTACATTGGAGTTGCCCCGATTTGGTGGACAGTGAACAGATACTACGCCGAGAGCAGTTGATCAACC
>LFTP01000129.1 GCA_001513395.1 Clostridia bacterium DTU080 | reverse complement strand
CCGAACGGATTGTCGGCCATGATGGAGTTGCAACGCACGCGGCATGAAGGGATCTTCTACGAATTGTCTCCCGGCTGGAGCAGTGGATTGCACCTGATAGCAGGTCCTCGTTGCCCGTACAAGACGCGGTACGCTCCGCAGTGGGTTCGGCCGCGGCGAAAATGGCGAATGCACCAAACGCCAAGGTGCCCATCAAGAATATGGGTAGGACTGGTTCAGGTGGGCTTTCACACTTCTTCCACCGGCTCAATGAAAGCGGTATGCCACCGATTACAAATTTCTGACACCGCATAGGCAGGGAACTTCAGCCCCATAACTCTTGACTCACTGCAAGTCCAGGATTCTGATGTGGCCGATGTGGCGTCATAGTATACTTGACACGAAGGATCGTTGAGGGAACCGGAGACGGTCTGTCTCGTCTCCATCCTCTCATAGAATCCGAATCTCAATATGGAGGGCATGCTCTTGGAGATTGTCTATCGGCCCATCGGGATTATTCGCAGTCCTTTCACCGATCCGAGGAACATGCCGATTCAACCCGTGAGCGAGTCGAGCGCCCCGGGTGTGGCGGAAGTGTTCGAGGAGTACGCCGAAGCTTTAAAGGACTTGGACGGCTTTTCGCATGTCATCCTGCTCTATCATTTCCATCGGGTCAACCGCGTAGACTTGACAGTCACACCTTTCATGGGCACGGAAGCGCGCGGTCTGTTTGCTACTCGCGCTCCGACCCGACCGAATCCGATTGGCCTGTCGGTCGTGGAGCTTCTGAGCATTAACGGTCGTCGCCTTCTGCTCAAAAACGTCGATATCCTCGACGGTACCCCTCTGTTGGATATTAAGCCCTATGTGCCGCAGTTCGACCAACCCGCGGCGGCAAGGGCGGGGTGGCTGGAGAAGACGGACAAATCCGTCCGATCGATGAAGTCAGACGATCGTTTCGTATGATATCCTCTCTTGACGGCCGGCCCGGCTCGCCCTGCCTTCCGTTATTGACGAAGATCCCCGCTCAGCCTTGCCTGGAGCACTATGGGGCCCACGGTCTCTTCTTTGCTATGCACCAGGCGGACTTGAGCTATGCCGAGGGGAGTGGGATCGAGAGTGCTCTGCGTTAGCGTACCTGCCCAAGTTGGCGGTGTCTCCGGCGTCGGATAGAGAGCAAATACCCAGGTAATGACCTCAGGGATGAAGACTAACCCCTGATACTGATCGAAAGAGCCCATCTCCTCAGGGGCCGGGAGGTTGTGCGCCAGGATACTGAAGGCGTAGCGGCCGGGCCGGAATTCTTGCAACTGACGTATGAGGACCACTCCGGCTGAGTCGGCAGGTACGCCTTCCTGAGGCTGCAAGACGCGACATAAGGGCAGCTGTCTTTCCCTGAGGGAGCTTCTCTTGCGCGAAGACACTCGTCGCCGTCGACTCTCTCTGCGCATGGCTCTCACCGTCCTTAGCTGCTTCAAGGCATGATATGCAACTTCTGACGATCCCATGCCTTGGCGCGGACGGAGAGTCAATCGGTGATCGGCTGATAGCGGCGCGGCATCTTCAGCAGTTCCAGTAGATCATCTGAATGGACGACGGCGATTGCCGGCGGCGTGCCATCCTCCTTAGCGCGGGTCTTGCTGACCAGCTCATAGGGCGGCTCCAACCAGAAGGGCTTGATCTCACGGCGCCGCTGCACCGCACGCCTGGCGGTCTGTCTGATCAGCTCCCGAGCTTTTATCGGGTGCAGGTGAATCGCTGAACCGTTGAACACCGCGTTGGCCTCCGCGGTGACTCCTACTGCCGGTCCCCGCTTAAGACCTTCTTTGACCGCCGCAGTCTCGATGTTTGGTACGAGAGCCCGCACTTCTTCACATGCCGCCTTATCTCCGGACAGCATGACCATAGGCACGCCGAAGTAAGCGCACATAAGCATGTTGCAGCCGGCTTCTCCCAAGGAAAGGCCGTTGATGGACAAATCATCTATGGCAAATGATCCGGTGTGGCACAAATGACCCCCGTCGGTGTTGGACTTCGCGTGCTGTCCGATCATCAGCGCGCAATCGAAGCTTTCGTCACAGCCGAAGGGATAGCCCATAGGTCTTCCGGTCATGAGTCGGGCTTCGCGATGCAACAGTTGGGGATTAATGGAGCCATGGCCGTGACCGTCCACTACCAGTATCTCCGTGGCTCCAGCCTCTAAGGCGCCTTCGATGGCCGCGTTTACCTCGGCCGTAAGCAGTTCCCGAGCTACTTCATAGTAGCGTTTTCCGGGGGCGCCGAAATCGATCCAGTTTGTAACACCGGCGACTCCTTCTTGATCCGTCATGATGTATACCTTCACTGGAGGAACCTCCAATCATATCGTCCTTCGTCTCCCATTATGGCGGCTCAATCGCGCAACTGCAAAGGAATTCATAATGGGCCCTTGAATAGAAACGGTGCGTGTTTCAATACTCGGGTTTTCGGGGGGATGTAGCGTGTTTGTGTTTTGGCGAGCAAGATCCGAAGTGCTGATCTTAGTGCTGCTGTTGCTGTTGATCTCCCCTGCTGCGATGGCGAAGACGAAGCTTGTGCACTATGCGTACACCGGACACGGAGAGCAGTACCGACAGTTTATAGACCATGCCAAGGCGATTTTCGAAAGAGCCAATGCGAACATTGAAATCGAGGTCGTGGAGGGCAATGACTACACCAAGGCATTGACCATGGCCCTGGGGGGAGTGGCCGCCGATGTGCTGGATATGTCGACGAACCTGGCTTTTTCATACTACGTATCAGGGCTGTTGCAGGATCTGACACCTTTCATCAATGCCGATAAGGAGTTCCGTCTACAGGATTTTGTGCCCGCCTCTCTGATCGGATACCAGGCCAGAGGGGCTACGTTCGGCCTGCCTTCGAGTATCTATCAGGTGGTGTGTTTCTATAACAGAGACCTCTTCCTGCAGGCGGGAATCTCGGAACCTGCCGCGCTTGGTGATGGGTGGACCTGGGACGCGGCCCTGTCTGCCGGGAAACGGCTGACCAGGGACCTCGACGGAGACGGTGTGCCGGATCAGTGGGGTGTGCGAGCCAGCAACAGTTGGTATCGCTGGCCGATCTGGGTGCATCAAGCGGGAGGAATGCTTTTTGACAAGCTTGTAGAACCGACAAAACCGACCTTTGACACTCCGGCAGGGCGTACCGGGCTGGGCTTTTTGGCCGGTCTGCACCTGGAAAACGCGGCCGTACCGCTCACATACGCATCGCATGAGTTGTTTTACAACGGCCGGGTTGGTTTTTCTCTTGACGATGGTTCATCGTGGTTGACCATCATTCCGGTCAGCAGCGACGGGCAATTCGAGTGGGATGTCGTCCAACTGCCCAAGGGCCCCGTGCATAACGGCACGTTTCTCATCATGAACGGCTACCAGATGAGTGCCGCCACTGAGCATCCCGAGGCAGCGTGGGAGTGGATCAAGCACCTTGTGAACAGGGAGTCTATCCTTGATTTCATGAGCATCACCGGGCGTACACCTTCTCGTACGGCTTTGTTGCGTGAGATCCCCAAAACGCTTCAGGTGGTTCCAAGAAACCTGCAGGCAGTTGCGGATGCGGTGCTCAACCCCAACAGCCAGCCACCGTATCTGACGCCGATCTACGGACAACTGAACAACGTGACGGGGCAGATTACTCGCCAGGTGCTGTTAGGGCAAAGAAGCGTAGTCGCTGCCTTGCAAGAAATGGAGGTGGCCGCCGCGGCTCTTATGGCCAATCTGGAGTAAGTGACTAAAGCGATTGTACCGGTGTAGGAAGTGAGCGACAGAACGTTTGAATGAGGTGAAGCAGCCAATGAGATTGACCCTAACCAGACAGACATTCGCCTTAATTGCCGTAGTCATGCTCTTTTCCGTCCTGTTTTCGCCACAGACGGAGGCGAAGACGACCATTGTGCACGCTCATGAGGCCTCTCACAGTTGGCAACCGTGGTTGGAAGAGGCCAAGGCCGCCTTTGAGGAGGCCAATCCGGATATAGAGATCCAGATCTGGCCCTTGACCCGTCAAGAACTGATAGAAAAGCTCTTCCTCACTTACGGAACCGAAACGTTCCCCGATGTGGTGGAGACCTTTGCCTCCATGTACTACAGCCTGGCGCTGCAGGGCATGTTTGCGGACCTCAACCCGCACATGCAACGCGAACGGGACCTTGATTGGAAGGACTTCTTCCCGGTCGCGGTTCAGGATGCCACTTTCATCCCGCAGCATCATCGTGCCGGTGAGCGGTGGATGCTTCCGGTTTCATTTTCGGTCATCGGTGTCGGTGCGAACGAAGATCATTTCGCGGAATCAGGTCTGCCCCCGTTCCATACGGTGCAAGCCGATTGGACCTGGGAGGACTTCCGAAATCTGGCTCGCAAGTTGACTCGCTTCGGTGCAGACGGCTCCGTGACGCGCTACGGGGCGAGCAGTTGGACGTTCCAGCAGTGGGTGTACAATGCGGGCGGCTGGCCCTTCGATCGCTTTGTCGATCCCACGAAAGTCACGCTGATGACGGAGCCTTGCATCACCGCCCTCAGTTTTCTGCGCTCCATGATCCATGAAGACCGTACACTGATGCAAAGGTACTATCAGCTCTTCGGAGGCGGTGTCGGCGCCTCGATCTCTACCAGCGTGGGTCCGACATTGACTCCTCGGTTGCGAGCGGACGGTACGGTCTCGCAGTGGAGTATCGGTCATCAGCCGAAGCTGGTCCGGCAGGGTACGGATGTGCAGTGCATAGGGCTGTCCATGAGCATGACGAGCGCCAATCCCGAGGCGGCGTGGAAGTGGATGAAGTTCCTAGCTACGGATCTGGCGCCAAGGCACATCGCCTTGACCGGACGCCCTGTGCCCTACGCCGGTGCCGCCAGGCGGTATGTCAGATTCTATACGGATCCGTCCCCCTATGAGCATGTGTGGATTGACCTGGTATCGCATCCCGAAGCTTTCGGCAGACCGGTGGTCGATCCGGATGTTTGGAATTTGGTGCAGGATCGCATCATCCGTCCGGGCGGTATTCTTCAGTCTCAGGCGGTGGCTTTGGAGAGCGCTCTGATGCAATTGGAGGCCGAAGCCAATGCCATTCTCGCCGAGCGGAGGATGGTTAAGTAACGATTGAATCAACATAATGCTCCGGATCACAGACGGATTCCGAGCATGTCAAAGCCCTCACTCGTGATCAGTGAGGGCTTCTTATATCTCCTTTACTATTTGTGCGGTATCCAAAGGTCAAAGCGTCTGCGTTGCTGATTGAAGAGCCGGCAGCTTCGCCCGCACCGGTGCCTGAAACCGTAGCACCTATCGCCACCCGATTTCAGAAAGATCGTTATTGGCCGGAAGGTAAACAAGGAGCGCCGCGGAAGCACCATATTGTGTCTATAGTCGCCATAGGCGAACCGGGTGAGTCGCTTTTGATCCCAGGCAATGAAAAGGAGGTATTGCATGTGATACATCGGTGGCGGTCATTGGCGGTCGGTGTCTGCTGCATCGTTGTCTTGTTCTGTTCGCTGTCGTCGGCGAAGACACCCATCACGTGGTGGATGCATTGGCAAGGTCCCGATGAAGCCTGGGTCAAAGAATGGGCTGTACAATTTGCGAAGGAAAACCCGGACATCGGATTGGCCGTAGAGACTCAAGTCGCCAATCCGAACGAAAAAATGATAGTCACCGTGTCAGCCGGCGTAGGCCCTGATATCTCCTACGTCGTGGACACTCGCATAGGCAACTGGGCTGAGTTAGGGCTTACGCTGCCTCTCGATCGCTATTTCAACACACTGCCAAACCGCGGTGATTTTCTCCCTGATGTGCTTGAGGCCATGACGTATGACGGTGCGCTGCAGGCTCTGCCTTTCATGGTCTGGCCTTGGGGCGTGCTGTGTAATCGTACGGTTTTTGCAGAAGCCGGGATGACAGAACCGCCAAAGGATTGGGATGAAATGCTCACTGCGGCTCGGCGCCTTACTCGCGTCGGCAGTGACGGGACCATCGAGCGTTGGGGTTGGCGGACTTGGCGCAATGCACAGTGGACGCTGGCTTTTGTGGAGACCCTTTTGCGACAGCTTGGCACCACGCTTTTGGAGGAGAAGGATGTTCGGGCGACGCTGCACGGTGCGGATGGCATTCGGGCGATGGAGTATTTGGGGGAGCTGTGGCAGATAGGAGACATGCACAGAGGACAAGCGGCCAACGATGTGGCGTTGGTCGACGGTAAAGGAGGTATGTTCTACGCTTGGAGTGGGGCCAACTGGCAGGAGCTCATCAAAGTGCGGCCCGATGTGGCAGAAAGCGATATGCTCGGTTTCAGCAGGTATCCCGGACCTGTTGAGGGCAGGGACAATCTGAACTTCATGGCCGCCAACCTGATGATCGTCTCTTCCAGTAAGCGCCCCGATGAAGCGTGGAGAGTGATCGAAGCCTTTGTGGAGCCGAGAAATCTGAAGGGCTATCTTCTGGAGCGCGGTATGCTTCCCGTGCGGCGCTCGTTGTTTTCGGATCCTGATCTGCAAAGATCGCCTTTGACCAAGGAGATGATGAGTCGCCTCTACTCTCCTTTGATGATGCTAGGTATCAAGCACAAACGATCCAGCGATTTCCAGACTCCCGCCGGTACCGAGCTCATGAAAGGACTTGACGGCACGATCGCCATTCCGGAGGCCCTCATGCGTGCCGAGCATGTCATCAATGTTGAGTTGACCAGGTAGCCATGAAAGAACGGAAGCACTCGAATGAAGCACTCGACCGGGCCCGACGGTCGAAAGCCCGTCGGAACACTATGCGTTGACCGTACCCGTAAGCTCGCCTGTGCACAAGTAGGTAAGCAAGATTCTGTGAAGGAGGATGGCAAATGAACATTCGCAGAATGGCGTTTGCTCTTCTTCTGATGACAATGTTCATTGTCGTCGCGGCTCCACATGCTCCTGCTCGACAGACCCTGCAGATCATGGTTCATGAAAGCGGTGACTATCTCGAGCGTACTATGCGGTTTTGGGAGGCCTTCGGAAGGGCTAACCCAGACATCTCTGTGGAGATTGTTCCCGGTCCGGGAGGCGGGTCGTCACCGGAGGAAAAACTCGCCGTGATGGTGGCCGCGGGTATACCGCCCGATCTGGTTCGCCTGTGGGATGTGAAACTGGTCGGTGCTGCGGGTCTTTTGGAGGATATAACACCCCGGTTTCAGACCTTGCCCGCCTCGGTGCGCAACGATATCTGGCCCATTCTGTTTGATGATCTCAGCTACGACGGTCGTCTGTACGCCTTGCCATTAGGTACGGTAATCAGCATGTATTACTATAACAAGCAACAGTTTGCCGAGAGAGGTATCGTTGCGCCGAATTCCGGCTGGAGCTGGGAGAAAGAGGGTATCGTTGAGCTAAAGAAGCTGAGCATGGACTTGGACGGCGACGGCATACTGGATCGATGGGGTCTGGGATTTGTCGACGGAGGAGCCGGCAGAGAGGTCTATCCGTTCTTCTATTCCGCAGGCAGCGGACCGCTGTTTGATCAAGAAGGAACAAGATTTCTGGGCAATACGTCCGTGACGCGCCATGCCCTGCAGTACCTGCAGGATCTGGCCCAGGTGCATCAGATCATGCAAATAGGTGGGGGTTGGACGGATTTTGCCGAGCAACGTGTCGGATCGCTGCTATGGGGCAGCTTTATGGCCGGATACTTCCCCAGGTATCCCAATCTGGACTGGGATTTTGCTCTGAGGCCCACCTTCGGAGGCGGACGGGGATCGAATGTATGGTCTGAGACTCCATACGGGATTTCCGTTGGAGCCAAGCAGCCCGATTTGGCTTGGCATAAGCTGGAGTTCATTGTCAGCGTTGAGGGACAGGAACTGTCGATAGAGCTGGGATGGGCGATTCCGCCGGCTCGCAGGAGTGTCACTGTAGGCGCGTTCTTGCGGTATTTCGAAGGCCGGAATGTCGATGCGGTTGCCGAGATGATCTCTTCGCCGCTAAACCAGATTATTCCGACCCAGGTGCCGCTTCGGGTGCGACAGCTATTGCAGACGGAGGTTTTCCGCCCGGTCTTGTACGGTCAAAAGGCTCCGGGCCAGGCACTGGATGAAGTCACTCCGAGAATCGAGGCCATGTTGCGGGAGTAGGAGACTCCGTCCAAGGCCCTTTTTGGCGTTTGTTCGTATATCCATAGAAGGCGGAAATCGGGAAAGCTCGCCTGACTCCGTCTCCGGTCTACATAAGGGGATATCGAGTCAGATCAACAGTCCATCTGGCCCCGGTAGTACGGGGCCGGATGCCCGTGCGCCTGACATGTGTGATGAGCCGGGGGCGGCAAGAAGCCCTCGCCATCCAAACCGGCGGGAGGCAACCCGTAGGCAAGGGCGGTTCCTGTAATCCCATGAGGGAAAGCTGGGTCTTAGCGCAAGTGAACCGAGATGGCCTCATCAGGTATGTAGCCTTGCGGAATGTGGGAAAGCCCAATAGCCGGATAACCTGATGAGTTGTGACGGAGGAGCTCATGTTCAGCAAAGGGACCTATCCGGGGGGGCCAGCACAGTTGCGCAGGAAGAAGCGGGTCAAAGAGGGCACAAGCGGAAACGAAAGGCCGCCTGAAGCGGCGGCGGGGTCAGATGAGCCCGTAGTGGTGATGAGCCTTGTGCCGATGAACGCCGGTGATGGTTGGGAGGGGAAAACACAGGCAACGCTCACGATGCTGTGAGTGACAACAAAGGGCAAAGGCCCGGTGCTGATGCGAAGGGGTGAGAAGAAGCGGAAAAGAGCTAAAGCAAGACGAAGCTTGGTGGGCGGGAGTGACAATACCTAACTGAAATGCGAGGGGGTACGCTCATCCGGCTGCGACTGGCAGGCAGCACGATCGGCGTTCCGGAGGCCCTCATGCGTGCCGAGCATGTCAACGATGTGGAGTTGGCAAGTAGCAGTC
>LFTP01000148.1 GCA_001513395.1 Clostridia bacterium DTU080 | reverse complement strand
TCCGGCAACCAATCGTCAAGCGAAGGCGGAAACAGAAGCGTTTGTTTTGGTTGGTAAGGGCGATAGCGTTTAGTACTCATACTTCAGCAATTAGCTGTTATCGGACCAAATCCTGGTGCTTTCGACCGTATTACTCAGACAGGCTCCTAGCTGTGATTCAATCTGGCCATGCGGCATAGGATAGCCGTCCATGCTATAGACGGCTTGCCCGCGGAGGAAGGATATGTTCGTGGCAGTCTGATTCTGCTCATAGAATGATACGAAGTACTCCAGGGCAATTCGAGCCGGCTCAGTGTCAAACAAGCTTCGATCAGGATCTACAAACCGATCGAAAAAAAGCCCCCCCGCCTGAGTTGCCAAGGGGAAGACCATAGGACTGCGAACCGGGCCCCCGCAGTGTACACCATACACATCAGGGATCCCGTCTCCCGATATATCCTTCGTCAGCTTCCGACCGATGTCTCTGACGGTATCCCATGTCCACTTGTCATTGGCTGGTGGCTGATATCCCGCTTCTCTCAAGAGTCTGGCATTGTACACCGACCCGCGAAGAACAACCGCCAACGGCAAGCCGGTGATCTTCCCATCGTAGAAGTAAGCATCGATACTGCCCGGCAGAAAATCCTTCACACTAATGCCATCACGGTTCATGTAGGGAGTCAAATCCGCTACATAACGAATGGTCGCCATGGGCCAGTGCGGCTGCGGAGTTATAACGTCCGTAGGCAATCCGGAAGCGACGCGTAGCAGGATCTGTTCCAGATAGGCCTGCCAACTGGATGCTGCTTTTATCAACTCCACTTCGACGTCGGGATTCAGCTGTTCAAATCGCTTGACAGCATTCTCCAAGTCGTGTGCATCATACATGGCAGTCGCCCCATGCGGCACAAAGGTGACCTTCGTCTTTAACGATGCCGCACTGCATACCGCCGTACTGACAACGACAAGAGCAATCCATGCCAATAAACACCGTCTCCATCCCCGGTAATACATGGCTGACCTCCTTTGTATCCAGCGTTCCGCACCCTTTGACGTGTTTTCGCAGTAGTTTTTGCGCTCAGCGGACGTCTATGTCACCGCTTGCTCGTGTACGCTGTTGGGTCGAGTCCGGTCAGCTCAAGGATCCGGTACACCCGTGGATCCGTGTTCGAGGGCAAGATTCGCTGAACGCCGTCGGGTGTGTGAACCAGGACCACAAGGACTGTCTGCATGATGTCGAAAATCGAGGTCATCGTGGGGCGGTCGGTGAGCCTATTGCCGGGCACGACCAACTGCTGGCGCCGGACTTTGAGCTCCTGCCGGATCTTGATCTCGATGTAGGCGGCGACGATCAGAGCCAGCAGGAAGAGATAGGCCAATGCCTCGGCCCGTCGGGACGATTTGACGTAGATGTTGTCGACGATGCAAGGATCGGCTTTGAGGTTGCGAAAGCGCGTCTCGACGGAGATTTGCCCTTTGTACTCCTGCAAAATGTCGTAGTTGTTCCAGCGCTCCTGATCCAAAAGCGACGCAATGAGGACGAAGGTGCTGGCTTTGGCATGCGCCTCGCGAATGCGCTCTTCGGTGGGTTCGGCAAGCTGCGTTTGGATGCGGTATTGGGGTGATGGTCTCGGGGATGAAGTTTTTGGGCGGGCGTCCCGGCGGTCGCCGGATCACCTGCTCCTCGACGATCTCCCCGGTGATGGTGTGGTAGGCGTCTTGATGCTCTTTGAGTATGGCGGTTAACGCCGAAGCTGCGTCTTCCCGGCATTGGAAAATCTGCTTGTGCCACTGCTTTTGCGCCTTTTCCAGCTCGATTCGTTCCTTGACAATGGCCCTTTCGATCGCCTTGAGCTTGCGCTTGTCCAAAGACGAGGAGTGGACGACAATGAACCGGTAGGTGCGTCCTTCCAAGGTCTCCTCCAAGGACTGGGCATGGTAGACGGCGCCTTTTTCGCTCTGGGCGATGCGGCCGATCGTTTCCCATCGGTCGATGGCCCAGGCACGTTCCTTGAGCTCGTGGGCCAGGTGATAGGTCTCAGGCAGCCGGGAGATGAAGCGCATTTTGTGTTGGGCCATCTTGTCCAGGTTGGCGGCCGTGATGAGGGCCGAATCGGCCACATAGATCACTTTTTGGGGGTCAAGAAAGCTCTGCCGAATCTCGTCGATGATCTGGCTGTTCCGCACCTTGTCGCCGGTGTTGCCGTCTTGGACCGTGCCAAGCAGCGGGAGCCCTTCGCCCGAGACGACCAGGCCGCAGATGAACTGTTTGAGGTCGGGACGGCGATCTTTGCTGTAGCCGTGGCGGATGTCCAACACCGAGCCGTCGGGGCGCTCTTCGACAAAAGCCCGGTCGGAGCCCGTCAGTTCGTACTCCCCCGCCACGGAGATGGATGTGGTATCGGCATGGACGGAGCGAATGCCCAAAGGCAACAGGCGTGTGGCTCGCTAGGCGATAGAGTGAATGAGGCGCCTCAGATTGCCGGATGCATGGAGTCGATCCAGGGTGCGGCCGAAGGCGTCGTCGTTGAGGTTGTCCAGCGTGACCGGCTCATCGAAGAGAACGGGCAAATCAAGGCGCTCAAACGACTCCCAAACGCGATACAGCGGCCGGCGCTGGGTGAGGATGTTGACCACCAAAGCGACGCTGAGGGCGCCGGGAGACGCTTTCCACTGGGTTTCGTCCCAGGAAACCATCCGGTTCACCATCCGTGCGATTTCGAGCCAGCGGCACACCTCGGCGATATAGCCGCTGACGCCGACGTAAAGGGGGGTGATCTGGGGCATCTCCATCGGTTCGCAATCCTTTCCGAACTGGGATCGGAGCAGGGTTCGCGGCTTGGAATCAATTTCCTTCTGCTTGGCTTAAACCGAAGTTCCAGAGCTCACAACCTCGAAAAAGATGTTAACCGTGCGCTTTTGGGCATGTGTTTGTCCGGTTAGCGTAGACATTAAAATGCGCAAAATGGGACTTGTGTTTTTCTCCAGGTTTTGGTATGG
>LFTP01000362.1 GCA_001513395.1 Clostridia bacterium DTU080 | reverse complement strand
GCCAACCTCGGTTCGCTTTCGCTAAGTCCCATGCTCCCCCTTCGGCTTCCTCCAGACGGTCTGTTGCCAGGCCCGCCCTTGCCTACGGGTTCCCTTCCCGC
Source organism: Clostridia bacterium DTU080 (assembly GCA_001513395.1). Classification (GTDB taxonomy): domain Bacteria; phylum Bacillota; class Limnochordia; order DTU080; family DTU080; genus DTU080. The sequence goes on along the minus strand of LFTP01000362.1, from coordinate 4,550 downwards.
TGGTTGAGTGGTGAGGGCTTCTTTCAGCCCTCCGGCTCGGCAGACATGCCGGGCGCACGACCAATGGGGCTTGGTATTGCCCCATAATGCCGAAACCATGACTCCCTGGGTTTTTTCCGCCGGCGGCGATTGGGTCGATGACAGCGACCATCCCACCCGCTCGGCGGTCAGTGAACCGGCCACCTTGAAAGGTCTGCAGTTCCTATACGAATTGTTGACCCAAGACGGGGTCGTGGATCCGGGCTACGGTAACGCCACGCCTTTCTATGAAGGTCGGGTCGGCATGTATTCCTACTACGCCGTGGCCCAACGAATGGCCAGCTTTGCCATCTTCGACTACAATGTGGCCCGGCTGCCGGCAGGACCGGCCGGAGCCATCAACGCCATGGTGCCCGGAGGTCTGGTCATGGGCCGTAGCAAACATAAAGAAGAAGCCTGGAAATCCATGAAATTCTTCTGCCAGAAGGGCGTTTTCAGCTACAATACCGTTCCGTCCTATCTGCCCATGGCTCGCTCAACCCGCTGGCCCTTTGTGTCCGTGCCTGCTGACTACAACCGAGCGGCTTTCGTCGAAGGAGCTCTTTCAGCCCGTCCACAGACCATCAAGCATCCGCGCGTGGCTGATATACTGAAAGCTATCAGTGATGTGATAGTGCCCGCCGTGCGCGGCCGGGAGGCTTTAAGCTCGGCTGCGGCTCGCGCCGATGCGCTGATCAACGCCATCTTGGCCCAATGAGCATCCCAACCGACGATCAAGGGGTTTCCCGCGAAGCGGACCGAGGTGTAACCCCGGTCCGCTTCGTCGTTACTATGAACACTCACCACTGCCAGCTCTCAAAGAACTGAAAGAGTCTTTCCAGCTCCTCTTGGTTTTCCAGATAGACCGATGTTCCCGCCGAGATACGCCCTTCGTCATCAATGGCGTACAAGACATACGCACCGAAGAGCTCTTTTGGAGTCGGCAGCAATGCGGGTTGCTCCGCCAAGACCCTCACTTGGCTGACGGCACTGGCCCGCACTCTGTCGGCGTCAGGAATTCTGCGCGTGCTGGAGCCCTCCACCAGATACACCGTAGCGTCCACTGAACATATGACGGGTATCGGCTCACCGGACTCCACTTCCGAAGGCACACCTGACAGCTGCGGCGGCAATCGATCACCGAGAATCAAGGTGACCTGCGCACTCTCATCCTGAGTGATCTCCAACGCCGATGACACCGACGATGCATACAGCTTGTGGTTCGCCTTCACCCACTGTTTGCCGATTGGAATCCCGCTCAGCCGGAAACGTCCGGAAGCATCGGTAGTCGCCGCAGGCGTTGGGTAACCCGCCACATGAACCACGGCTCCCTCCACCGGCTGACCTTTCGGATCGTACACCGTCCCCGAGATCAGTCCGACCGTCTCTTGGAGAGGCCGTGTGCCCCTCAGCTCGGCAGCGTGATCGATCAGGGCGATATCAAAAGTGTGCGTTCCCTGCCACTCAAGCCGCGGGTGGAACACTTGGCGGGACGCCCCGTCGGAATCGATGACAAATCCGGGGTCGTGCTCGGCCAGGACGATCGACGAACCCTCGCCGCGGCTTTCAATGCGCCCGATCTTGAAACCGGCGGTCCGACCGTCGGGATGCCTGACGATGACGTAGCCGTCCGTGACATCGGTCGGCAGCGCCGTGTCGGTGATCAAGGCGTCCGCTTCGTCACCGTCGGCCCGACGCAACGTGCCGACGATACGGCCTTGCAATCTTCCGCTGCCCTCTAACGTCATCTCTCCCTTGCACAGACGGGTACCGCCCACCAGCGACATCTCCCGGACGGCGCCGTCTTTCAGCCGGACAAAGCCGAACTCGCCCTCCAGGGTTATATCACCGACGACCAGCGCTCCTTCATCATAGAAGGGATTGCTGAGCAGGATGTCGATGGTATCGTCGTAGATGACCCGCACCGCCACCGATCCTCTCGGACCGTCTGTGATCGGCAGTCTTTCAACGGCCTCGATCCGGAAACCGGTATCGTCAAAGCGCGGCTCCAGCACAGTGACGAAATCGCTGCGCAGATTCTGGCCTTCACGCCGCAGAAGCATCTTCGGCATAGTGTGCAAATCGACCAGGTGATTGTTATCCGATGCGATTCCGTTTAGCCGCACCGGGCGCATCGAAGGCGAGCGCGCCAGGAAAAGCTCGTTTGCGCCGGCATCCAACATACCCGTCACTTTCAGCTGAGGCCGGGTCGTGCCGCTTTGTTCCGTGAACAGTGTGATTACGAATTGATCGTCATTCAGCTCCGCCTGCTCAACGTCCCGCAGATAGATGTATCCGGCGTAATGACCCTGGGCACTGCCTGACGTCGACGGTCCGGTAGGTTGCGTCACTCTTACCCCCGGCGGCAAGAGATAAGGCCCGTAGTCTTTAGTGGGCTTATCCACCTCGAAGAAAGCATCCCTGTTGGCGTCACCCTGCAGTGTGTACTCATGGCGCTGTCCTCCGGCGACCCTGAAGATGTCGAGGACGTAGACCTGCTGCCCGTCGTCCGTCAAGGGCACCATCCACAGTTCGCGGGAATACTCGTCAACGGAGTCATAGGCCTCGGTGTACGAGGCTCGCATCAGTTGGAACGGCTCAGCGATGACAAAGGCCTCGATGTTGCCTCCGTGATTGGCCGACTCAGTCCCGGCCATGTTCCTGCCGTCCACCACTACGGTGTTGTGTCCCATCGTCGATGTGGTAAACCAGCGGTACTTCGAGCTGTGCGAATAGCCCAAATCGGGCAGAAGCTCCGTTCCGTTGGCAAACAGCGTGATGTTCAACCCGTCGCGATGGACGTGACCGTATTTGGGCTGGAAGTTGAGATAAAGCTGGGTCTGTTGCCGACCTCCCCCTCTCACCAAACGTCCGATCCTGGCCGCCGGAAGATAGAACGAACCCGCTGTTAGGTCCGGCTGTCGGGCTGTGCCATTGGCCCAGGTGTCCTGGATGGGCAGATACTTCCCATCCGGATAGACCACCTTCCGGTTGATCTCCAGCGCCTTGGCGATGATGGGGAATTCACTGGCCATATCGAGATCTTCCAAGTGCAGACCAGTCCGGGGCGAGACATAGCCTTCGGGGTCACTCCAGCCGTTGAGCAGTCCGATGGCACTGACCAGTCCATTGATCGTCTGGACGTGATAGCTCAGCGTGACCTCGGACCAAAAACCGTCGGACAGGAACTTGCCTTCGGTCACGAAATTGCGCACCAGCTCCACGGCCCGGTGAATCATATCCGAATCATCGAGCGCCCGTCCGATCTCAATCAGGCCCCGCCAGAAGCTGTTGGCCATGTTCCCCTGTGAGGGGACATACGTCAGCGCGAAATCGACTGAAGGCCTAAACATCTCCTCAACGAGGACTCTTTCGACATCTTCTCCCACTTCGGCACTCAAAAGTTCAAAGGCATTGGTCTGCTTGAGTTGTGCATAAACCGTGGCCAAAGGAGCAAGTGATGAAAGATCTCCCCACCACCAGCGACTCCAGGTTCCGCCCCAGTAGGCATAGGGCGGCCCTGAATGAGCGGGAATGAACTCCGTGATTCCGTCGCGATCGACCGTCGGATGCCAGCGCTTGTAGGCTTGAGCGAAAGCGTACAAAATGCGCGCCGCTCCGAGAGGATCCCTGGCCGCGATGCGTGAGGTCTCCTTAATGGCCTCTTGGCGCTGCACATACCACAGATGCCCGGTGACGTAATAGCGCTTGCCTTTGGCATCTTGGTAGTAGGGAATCTCGATCTCCTCACCCATTCTGTTCTTCATGACCAACGTGTGGCTCTCGCTCCAGCGCGGATCGGTGCTGGGATAGATCGTCCCCGTCGGAGTGGCCGTCAGGCTCTTTTTGTCGGGATTCAGGCGGTACAGATGCGTTCCGTCCGGGAACAGATCGGGCATTTCAGGCAATCCGGTGTAGCGAAAACCGGGCTGAGGCGGAATCAGATCGATAACGGCCCGCACTTCCTCGGAGGCTTCCGCCCAGGGCACGGTAGTGACCACCTCTTTGGGAGGCCGAGAGGGCGTGGTGGCCAATCCGGCTTCGATCATATGCTCCCGGTCAAAGGTCATGAGAGAGACCAATGAGCTGTCATCATCGAGCCGGCACGTGATCAACAGCTTGTACGTCCCGTCGCTCACCGGGCCGGGATGATCGAAGACCACGGATAGCTTGCCGCCGTCCTGCGTTATCTCGTAATCCCGCAGCGTCTGCCAGGCTCGCCCGGGAGACTGCCACCGCAAGGAGACATCTTTTAACCTCGCCTGATCAGCGGACAAGCTGAACTGCAGCTTCTTTTTCGTAAAGCCGACATAGCTCAAATCCGCATCCTCGATTGCTCCGGGCTCAGAATCAGCCGCATCGGGCAGTCGGCTGAAAAAGACACTGCCCAGACGACCCTGACCGATGACGTTTCCGTACAATGACGTCCTGGCTCCGGTCAGGCTGTGGCCGTTGTCCCAGTGGTTAGACTGGCGGATGGGAATCCACGATGTGAGAGGTTTGGTGTACAAGTGATGCACATGGATGATGTT
>LFTP01000187.1 GCA_001513395.1 Clostridia bacterium DTU080 | reverse complement strand
TCCATAGACGTAGTCACTGTTGTTCAAAACGTCGGTGCCCACACTGTTCAGCTTCTTGATCTGGTTCTTCCGATCATAGACCGTCGATGTGTAGATGTACCCGTACTGGTCAATGATCATATTCGAGTGCGGAGTCGGCAATGTCTTCGACAGTTTCTCCTTCTGTGCCTCAGTAGCGAACATGTTGATGATGATCCTACGAAGGCTGAAGGGGACGCGGTTCGGAGCGAAAAAGCCGCGGAACTGCCCGTTTGCGTCAAGCAAGATCAACCCACGGTAGTCATTCGAGTTGGCCACATACAGATACCCGCGCCGGTCCTGAATGACCTTCGTGGGCTGATAGTGGAAATCCTCACCCAACAGAACCGACTCCGGCTGCGGGATGATTCTCTTAACCGTCCCGTCCTGATTGTAGATGACGATACGCTTGTTGTCAGTGTCAGCCACAATCACTTCGTCGAACTCATTTACGAATACGCCTTGCGGCTTCTTTAGCCGATGCTCCATTGGGAGATCCCGGCTCTTGCCGAACTCGGCTAGCTTATTTCCGTACAGATCGACCTTCAGGACCCGGTCGTTACCGGTATCGACAATATACAGCGTATTGTCGTGAGCCAAAAACATGTCCTGTGGACCATCCATCTCCAGGTCCAGCCCGAAATCACGATGATACACGTACCCCAGTTGGGCAGGGAAGATTCCGATGCCTTGTTGGAAGTAAAGGCCGATGCGGCGGGCTTCAACCCCCGGCACTATACAGGTTACGGTAGCAACAGCCAACGCAAGCACTGTAGCCACCCACAGCCATCTCTTTACCACAGTTGACACACCCTTTCAGAAGCACATGAAAGCATGGCGTTTCACCCACTGATCCCTGATACTACTTGATGCCGGCGTGTGCCATCGTGGAGATAACACGCTTCTGCATTATCAGGAACAGGATGATCGTGGGAGCCGTCTGCAGCAGCCCGGCCGCGGCACTTGCTCCTGCGCGGGCAATGGCGTTCGATCCTGAGAACATGGTGTGGATCGCGAGCGGCAGGGTCTTCATGGCCTCCGTCCGCGTGAACACCAAAGGACCCCATTCATCGTTCCAGCTGCTGATCCAGGAAAAAATGATCAGTGTAGCCCAGGCCGGACGAGACATGGGCATGATCAGGCGCCAGAACATGGTCCATTCACTGGCACCGTCGATGCGGGCAGCTTCCATAAGCTCATTGGGCACCTGCTCAAGAAACTGCTTCATCAAGAACGTACCGAAGGACCCGGCGACGGCCGGCAGAATCAGCGCCCAATAGGTGTCAATAAGTCTCAAGCGGTTGATGATCAGATATCTCGGGATGTTGGTCACTGTGGGCGAGAACATGAGCGACGCCACAACCAGGTTGAACATCAACTTGACGCCCGGTGCCCTGGATTTGGCTAACGGGTATGCGCACATGCAAGCAACCAACACGTGCAAAGAAACAACAGTGATCGTAATAAACAGGCTGTTAAACAGATACCGTGAAAACGGCACCCACGCCGCACCTGTGGCAATCAACAAGTCCGTGAAGTTGTTCAACGTGGGATTCATCACGTAATAACGCGGCGGGAAGAGGAACAGTTCTTCCAACGGCTTAAAGGCGTTGATCACCATCAGATACATCGGCATGATCATGACAGCCGCCATTAGCGTTAGGAGCACGTAAATCCCGATCGGTTCTCTCTTTAGTTTCCGCCTTCGCAAACGTGGCAGAGCAATGGCCATCGGCGCAAACCTCCCTTAGTCAACTAGTACTCGCCCTTCGTGGACAGGACGCGCATGAAGAAGCGAGACAAACCGAACATCATTAAGAACAGGACCACGGAAATAGACGAAGCGTAGCCCATCTCAAAGCGGATGAACGCGTAGTCCTGCAGGTGGGTCATGATTGTATGCGTGGCATACAACGGACTGGGCAGACCTGTCAAAGCGACAGCCACGCCCGACACCTCAAGTGACCGGACAACCGCCATGACAGCACCAAACAGCAGCTGCGGCTTCATCATCGGCAGGGTTATATACCAGACTTCCTGGAATCTGTTGCGCACTCCGTCGACCTTGCCTGCCTCGTACAACTCCTCATTCATGTTCTGCAGTCCGGCCAAGAACGCCAGAAAGCCTGATCCCATACTCATCCACAGCGACACGATGATCACGATTGGCAGCATTGTATTGACGTTGCTCAGCCAGATATAAGGTTCATGCAGGATACCCAATCGGATTAAGATGTAGTTCAGGTATCCGTAGTAGTCACCCGAAAACAACACCTGCCAGATGGCACCCATAGCCAACCCGCTGGTAATCGAGGGCGCATAGAACGCGAGTGTATAGGCAATCCTGTACTTCAGCGAGTTGATGAGCCAGGCCAAGAAGAACTGCAAAAAGAAGCTGACTGGCCCGGTGATGATCGCAAAGAGCAGGGTGTTCTTCAGTGCGATGATAAAAATGTCATCCTCCAGGAACAGCAACTTGAAATTCGACCATCCGATCCAGCGCGGCGGCTCGAGCACGTTGAAGTACGTAAAGCTCAGATAGATCGACGATATGACCGGTATGATCGTGAAGATGGTGAACAGAATCATGAACGGTGCCATGAACAAATAGTGGATACGCCATCGACGCGCTTCACGTACGGCGCGTTTGAACCGAGCCTCCAAAGACGGCTTTTTTGGCAGACCCGCTCTCACTTCAGTGACCTGGGCCATCTACAGCTCACTCCTTTTGACACATAGGGCTCGGTTTCGAGCCCTCCCCTCGCCGCAACCGGGGGTGGAGAGGGCTCGAAACCTAAGCTCATTGCAACTACTCAAGGCCATACGTCTCTCTGTAAACCGAGAATCCCGGCTTCAGCTCACCGTACTTCTCGATATACTCACGCCGCGTGGGAATCACAGTGCCGAACTCTTCCTGCTTCTTCGCCAGCTCTCTGTCGATGTCTTTGACAGCGATCTCGAGAGCTTCACGCGGGTTCATACCCTGGAGCACGACCCGGTTCCAAGCGTTTTGGATGTGTCGGCCCGTGAAATAACCACCCAACACGACCGGCTGTTCCTTAAACCATTGCCACTGCTCACGGATGGCCATGATGTCCTTCTTAGGCCACGGCATGTTCATCAGAGCCTCGACGTTAGCCGTATTCCAACGAGCCTCTACCCCCAGAACAGCCTCTACTTCCTCACCGAAACGCGCCTGGATTTCCGTGCTGGTCCACCATTTCATCAGTTCCCACGCCTCCTCTTTGTAACGAGAGGCCGTGTAGATCACCGCCGTGGTGGATCCGCCCGCGGCCGTCCGGTCTATGACCCCGTCCGGTCTGCGCACGCCGGGCATCGGTACCATTTCCCACCAACCCGTGAGCTCGGGAGCAGCGGTGGACAAGAGCACGTAGGTCTGATAGTCAGCGACTCCGATGGGCATTTCACCGGTTCGCATACGGTTATAGAAGTTGGCCGAGACGGGTATCTTGTAGTTGGCATACAGCTCGGTCCATGCCTTGAACGCCGCAAGAGCTTCAGGGCTGTCCAGAGCCGAGTACCACCCGTCCGCATAGTAGTACTCTCCGCCGTACTGATATAGGAACGGTGTGAAACCGCCGGCGTAGTAGAAGTTCATGCCATACTGCTGCAGCGTGGGCAGAATCTTGATCACATCTTCCCACGTTTCCGGCACTTGGATATTGAACTGCTGCAGGATGTCCTTTCGATAGAACATCATCTGGAAGCTCTGCGTTTCGGGCAACGCGTAGTCCCCGCCCTTATACTTGAAGGGAATCAACGCACCCGGCCGGAAGCGCTTGATCACTTCGTTGTAGTCCGGGAATTGATTCAGGTTATACACACCGCCGCGTATCGCGAACTCAACGGGCGTACCTGCCGGCGTTCCGAACGACACGTCAGGCGCCTGACCAGCCGCCAGCGACAGGAGCAACACGCTCTGTCCCGTACCCAAAGCTCCGGACGGAATGACGTTCACGTTGACTTTGAGCCCAGTGTCAGGTGTGAAGTCTTCGTCAATCATCTCCTTAATGATCGCCGTCCACTCACGACCCCAACCGACCCAGAGCGTCAGAACCTTCTCACCTGTCTCGGTGACACCGTCGCGTACCTTGTAAACGTCACCAACCAGAGTGTAGTCCTTGGTAAAGGACAACAAGAAGCTTCTCAAACCTGCGACGAACCGTTGCCACATCGTGGGCTTGACGTTGGGGAACTTGTAGTCCGGCGGAGCCACGACGAAGTAGTCTATCTCGAGCGCTCCGTACTGCAGATCGAGCACCCACTGGCTCAAACGCAGCTCTTGGTCGGAAAACTCTCTCAATCTGTTGGTAATCGTATCCGGACGCCGGATCATTGAGGCCATGATGGCTTGGCTGAGGTCCAGAGAGTCCGCCAAACGCGTCTTGGGCGAGAACTCACGCAACCACCTGCCTTCTTCTCTGAAGGCCTCTTCCAGCTTCTCCATGCGAGGCAACAGTTCCGGGATCTTCCTATGAATCTCCCAGTCGAAGTTCGGGTCCGGATTCGGCCCTGTAATCATGACGATGGCTCTCGACAGCTTCGCAAATTCGAGGCTGGCCGCGTTGGCCATACGAATGGTACGGGCCACAGGTCCGACAACGCAGGTCATCCGCAGCACATGTTCGCCCTTGGTCAGATAGAAGTAGTAGGGTTCACCGTTAGGATCACCCAGAGTTACAATCTGTGGATCGCGATTGTAGGGGAAGAGGAATTCCTCAAGCTCCTTGAAGGGGACTTCCCCGTCGATCTCAATTTTTCTGGCTACGGGCAGACGTTCCCCGTGTTGCTGCAGAACCTTCATCCCGATCTTATACAGACCGTCCTCAGGAACACTGAATTTCCATTCGGCCCACTGTTGACCTTTACGCCAACGGCTACCGCCAAAGACGTTCAATATCATGTTTGACCCGGCCGGCGGAATGGCGGAGGGATCGTAGCTATACTCCGAACGGATAGTGGGATCCGACTTCAGATCCGGGAATTCCGTCTGAACGCGAATAGGTTCCCCCTGAGCCGGTTTGTAACCCTTCTCCTCATAGAGCTTTTTCACTTCCGCATAGGTAGGCAGCTTCTTCGGGGAGGTGATTTTGATGGCCCCCAACGCCATGGGCTCACGAATGGCGTTCATCGTCAGACGATGCTTACCCTTGGTGAAATAAAAGCGGAAAGGTTCACTGAACATACCCTGCGGATCTTCGAAGTAACGCTCTTGCCAAACCCTTACTTCCACCTGTCTGGGCCTGACATCGTTACCTTGGTTGTCTCTGCGAGGACGGTGAGCGTCTTTCCAGGAACGCGGGAAGATAAGACGCCGCGCCTCGTTAAAGGGATAGGCACCGTCGATCTTCAGGTCGCGCTGAATACTGGCGCGCTTACCATCGAGAGGAATGTACTCAAAAGAGATGTTGTAAAACCCACTGACCGGGATGTCGACTTCCCACTCGATGATCGTCTCTTCGTCAAGCCACAGCAATGCTGGCCCCGGACGACCCTCGAAGTCGTACACCGCCTGAACCCGCGCCTCACTCCCAATCTCGGAAGCGTACTTACGGACATAACGAGTAGGATCAATGGTGATCGAAATCCCCGTTGTGTCCTCGTAGCCCGCCTCCAGCCAACCCGCCAAGACATCAGCGTACAGAGGATCCAAGAACTCCGATTCGTCGAACACGTCGATATCGTCATCCAGCGTACGCTGTCGTGGAGCGGCCTCTTCCGCCTGGGTTTGGCCAGTCGCGGGCTCCTGCGCATGCAGCAGCTCTCCTCCTGACTGCACCATGAGAGCAGCCAAGACAAACAGTACCAGCCCATAGAACCATGGGCGGCGCCAATATGGCACCTTTGACTTGCGACAGGCAAGATCGGCCATAATCGAGACCTCCGGTTAATCAGTTTTGAACTGAACCTCGTTGAGCACCCACCTGTCTACTACCAGGGCGAGATCGCCGTATCGCACCTATCTCCTACGGCGTCTCCTTCCGCCTCTGAGCAGTCTATCAGGCGAGTCTGTTACCGCCGACTCGGTGAGCCTGGACTCCCAAGCCGGCTACGCAAGCGACAATCTCCGACCATTTCTGTAAGGCTCTTGCTTTTCCTGCCCTAATACCTCACTAACCTCTGAGAGAATGCAGACGGGCCTAGGTCAGATTCTCTGCCTCGACGGATGGTTCCTCTAAGGCTCCCCGAAAAACGCCTAAGGGGAATCCATCCATTGTCTACCCCTGTTCCATTATACAATGACTTGCTACCACGTTCGCCCACTGTATTTGACAGTAGAGAATTTTCGCACTCATCCCCATAACCTATGGTGTCGGGTACCTTGGTCCCCAAAGCATCCGACACCACAGTATATGCTTGCCAACAGTAAGTCTTCGCCGTTTAGGACATTAGTCCTTCCAGACTTCGGGATTCACTATCGTAGGCGGCTTGCGACCCTCTAAAGCGGCGATAACATTCTCCGCGGCGATGCGAGCCATCGCACCTCGCGTCTCTTTGGTAGCACTGGCAATGTGAGGAGCGATCACCACATTGTCCAATTCCGCCAAACCGGGGGCCAATGCGGGCTCATCCTCGAAGACATCAAGCCCGGCTCCGGCGATGCGATTCTCCCTCAAAGCCTTGACCAACGCGGCCTCATCAACCACCGGACCGCGGGCAGTGTTGATAAGATAGGCGTTAGGCTTCATGAGACCCAGGGCACGCTCGTCGATCAGGTGATGGGTGTGCTCATTGAGATCCACATGCAGGGTGACGAAGTCAGACTCCCGCAAGAGATCGTCAAGCTCACGATACTCGGCGTTATACTGACGAGCCACTTCAGGCATCTGGTTTACGTCATAGTAGAGGATCTTCATCTCAAAGCCCATGGCACGCTTAGCCACGGCCTGACCGATGCGACCAAAGCCAACGATACCGATCGTCTTATGGTGCACATCATGTCCCAACAGCAGCATCGGAGCCCAGCCTACAAAGCGCCCCTCGCGGGTGAACTTGTCACCTTCGACGACACGCCGGGCCGCAGCCATCAACAACGCCCACGCGAAATCGGCAGTGGTATCCGTCAGTACTCCGGGTGTGTTGGAAACCGGAATGCCGCGTTTTGTCGCTTCTGCGACATCAATGTTGTTGTAACCCACTGCATAGTTGGCCACGATCTTCAAGTTGGGGTTGGCCTCGAACACCTCGGCATCGATAGTCTCCGTGAGAAGACAGAGCAAGGCGTCCTTACCCTTTACATCTCGCAGCAGCTCTTCGCGTGTGACAACACGGTCATGTGGATTGACGTATACATCAAACTTCTCGTACAGCAGTTTCATTCCTTCATCAGGAATCTGCCTGGTTACATATACTTTCGGTTTCGACATCAGTGAGTGCCTCCCTAGAAAAACGTGTTATACAGTGTCGGCATGCTGACAGCCTTTCCGGCTTCGACTGCCCGTCGTCACACCTTACTCTAAGCCCGTTTATGACTTCTACGTCGGAACCGCTACAGCTCGAGTTTAGCCCAAGCCGCCTTCAAGGTTCGCTTCGCCCCTGCCAACACTGCCTCAGAGCTCTCGCCGGGCAAGGGTTGGACCTCAAAGCTGAATATGGGTCTTTCTTTGCGATCCTCGGCGAGATACCCGATGTTAAACAGCCAGCGCAGGTACTCGGCCAGCTCGTCCACGTCGTTTTCTCCGCCCTCTATGCCAAAACGAGGATGCAGATCTCCGTAGGCCGGATGTGATTTGTCACGTATCACGCAGTTGCCAGAATGGACGTGCCGGATGAACTCACGCGCAGCCGTCAATGACTCCTCCACCGACTCATACAACATGGGAATATGGCTCAAATCGACCATCAAACCGAAGTTGTCGCATTGCTTGCGGACATTCCGGGCGATCTCGGCGGCAAAAGCGTGCGGACCGACAAAGGCCTTCTTGTCGATATCGCGGTCGAAGACTTCCAGAACAACCGGCATGTCCTTTTCTGCGGCATAGTCGCACAGTTCGATAAGAAACTCCTCAAAGACCTCCTGCGCTTTTTGGCGATCAGCCTCCCCCGGATCGCGCCCGGACAAGAAGGCAAAGCCCTTGGCCCCCAACTCGACCGCTTCGTCGACAGCTTCCTTGAGGCGGACCAAAGCACGTGCGCGCTCGTCGGCATCGAGAGAGTTCGGATTAAGCTTCTCTCCCAGTACAATGGGTTGCGCCCCGTAGGTTGCCGTGAGATGCGCTGATTCGCACAACTCCCTGATCTTGGGACGCAATGCGGGATCTTTAACACCTCTGAGCTCAATAACCTCAAAATCAGCGTCTGCTGCTATAGCAGCAATGGTGGGCAACATACGACTCTCATCTTTAGCCACTTCCGGGTAGGCCATAAAATGGACTACGCCTAATCGGAAATATTTCGACCAAGGTGCCTGCACTGGATTCCCTCCTAAATGCTGTTAGGTCCTAGAAGTATCACTGTCACTGTATGGTACGATCCCGCCGGAACACTTCCGTGACAATCACAACACTGGACGCTAATCATCGGCGGCAGTATGTTTGTTTCGTAAAGCCTTGCATATTTGAACTCACGGCCGTTGTTGCACGCAATCCATCCCGTGGACAACAAACGGTCCGGAGGGACGATCGACTTAAGTGATCAGCCTATATGCTAACGTCCTACTGCTAATGTCCTAAAGGAAATACTTCTCTACCGTTCCGCTTTCCTCCTGCGTAACAATAGTCGGATATCGGTGCGTGATCACCGATGCTGTGCCGCCGTCTGCAAGCGCTCAACCAGCCGTCCGTAGCGATGCATGGCTTTGTCGTTTGCAATATACATGCCCACGATGCTTTTAAGCCCGACCAAAACCACGAAACGCTGGGCCCGAGTCACCGCGGTATAGAGGAGATTACGCGTCATAAGCTCCGGCATGACACGTGGCAAGGCCAACACGACGATCGGAAACTCACTGCCTTGACTCTTGTGAACCGACATCGCATAGGCCAGACTCAACTCCTCCAATTCGTCTTCTTCGTAGACAACGTCTGACCCTTCTTCTCTGTCGGAGAAGACAACAACTACAGAAGCGTTCTCCCGATCAACGGACTTCACCAGACCTATATCCCCATTGAAAACCAACTTGTCATAATTATTGCGCACCTGCATCACTCGATCGCCAGGATATAGACCTCTCAGTCTTTCATCGGGCCTCAAGCGCACCGCAGGATTCAGAGCGCTTTGCAACACATTGTTGAGGTGCTCAACGCCGGCTGCTCCCCGACGAATCGGCGACAGCACCTGAATGTCGCTGTGCGGATCACACTCCAAATAGCGCGGCAAACGCTCGACCACCAGCTCCCGGAGACGCTTGCTTATCGCTTCAGGTTCTTTCTCTTCTACCAGAAAGAAATCCCCGTCAGAACGGTTATATATAGGATGCTCACCGCGATTGATGCGATGCGCGTTAACAACGATCATGCTTTCTCTGGCTTGCCTGAAGACCCTGGTCAACCTCACTACGGGCACCCGAGCGGATTGAATGATATCCTGCAACACCGTCCCGGGCCCGACTGACGGCAGCTGATCAGCGTCACCTACCATGACCAGTGTCGTGCCGGGCTTGACGGCCGAAAGCAAATGGTAGGCCAAAGGCAAATCCAACATGGATACCTCATCAATGACCAGCATATCTGTGCGAAGCGGATTGTCCGCATTCTTCTGAAAACCGATCCGCCCGTCGCCGATGTTCGGGCCATACTCGAGAAGCCGATGGATGGTCATCGCCCGCATCCCCGTGGCTTCTTGCAACCTCTTTGCGGCGCGTCCCGTCGGAGCGGCAAGCAACACAGTGGCTCCCCGTGCCGTGGCACTTCTGATAATCTCACGGACAACGGTTGTCTTGCCAGTACCGGGACCACCGGTAATCACCACAACTCCGCCCCGAAGAGCTTCTTTGACCGCATGCCATTGCTCCGGGCTCAAATGAACACCCTGTTCGTCTTGTTCACAATCAGGTTCCACTAACGGCAGTTCACTCGCACGCGGAACCTGTGCCAAAGAGACAAGTAGTTCTGCAAGCCGCCTTTCAATCCAATGAAGACGCGCCGAATAGACCAGACGCTCAGGTGTGTCCGCTTCGACAACCAGTCTCCCTGTAGCGGCCAGGTTTTGGACCGCTTGCTGAAGCCGATCCGCAGATATGGATAGCTCTTTTTGCCCCTCCTCAAGCAGACTCGCAAAGGGGAGGCACACGTGCCCGCTTTCCTCGGCCTGCTCGAGCAGATACATGACAGCAGCTTGGGCGCGCTCTATGGAATCGGCTCCGATACCGACTGCCCTGGCGAGACGGTCCGCAATATGAAAACCGATCCCGTGAACCTCATTGGCCAGTCGATACGGATCGCGCTGGAGCACATCGGTCGCTTGACTGCCGTACTCCTTATATATCCTAGCCGCCAAGGTCGGCCCGACACCCAAACCTTGCAAGAAGACCATTATATCCTGCACCGCTTGATGAGCCGCCACGGCCTCTACCAGGTTCTTGCGCCTTTGTTCTCCCAGTCCCGGTATCTCGGCCAGTCGCTCGGGTGCCTCTTGGATCACCTTTAGAGTATCCAGACCGAACCTGGATACGAGACGCTTGGCAAATACGGGTCCGATGCCTTTAATCAAACCTGAGCTTAGGTAACGCTCCAGGCCCTCTAGAGTCACCGGTGCAAGCGGCCGGTGGCTTTCCACGTGAAACTGTATGCCATAGCGTGGGTGCACGCGCCATTCTCCCGTGAGCAAGAGTTCCTGCCCCGGGTTGACCGCAGGGAAAGTCCCGACAGCTGTCACTTGTCCTTCTGACGTGTCGAGCCTAAGCACGGTGTAATGGTTTTTCTCGTTGAAATACGTAATCCGACTGACTGTTCCTGTGATTTGCGCGCGCTTGTCCTCCAAGAACCTGTCCTCCGTGTGGGCACATCAAGACCCTGACGTGCTACCGAGGCGTTTAATTCGACAGATCACGCCTGACTCCTCCAATACAGCAGGCCCTGTGTGCAAACAGGGCCTGCTGTAGGTCGTTTCTTCACGCTTGATCGAGATGATCGAGAGACACCAGTCCCAGGCGCAATGCTACCAAAGCGACCTGAGTGCGATCATCGATTCCCAGTTTGCGGTAGATGTTGCTGACGTGGTTCTTTACGGTGTGAGGACTGATGAATAACTTCGCGGCGATCTCATCGTTTGCCAGACCAAGCGCTATTAACTTCAGGACGTCTCTTTCGCGCTGCGAAAGGTCCGCCAAACGCTCCCTGCCTTTCTGCAGTTTCTTGTCCATTGACAACCCCCGCAGCCAGAATGGAATAGCATCTCATCCTCATGCTATTCGCTGCGGGATTAGCCGTGCTAGGCCCGCGGAAGGATTCACCCGTCCGCCTGATCCAATCCTGAGTCAGTGGGTGAGACGAACGGCGTTTTTTGGATCCAAAGGACAGGCATGAACGGCAATGGTGGAAGCTGACTTACCGTTCACATTGCCTCTTACAGCACGACGAATGGCGCGAACCAGGTCCTCGGCATTGAATGGCTTAATGAGATAATCACGCGCTCCGGCGGCCGCAGCCTCACGCAGAACCTCTCGGTCATCGACAACAGACATCATAACGACAGCTACGTGTGGCGCTCGGCTAGAAAGCTCCGCAGCGGCAGCGATTCCTCCCATGACCGGCATGTTCACGTCCATCAGAACACAGTCAGGCTCCAACTGCAGTGTCCTCTCCAATGCGGCCCGTCCGTCAGAGACTTCGCCGACGATTTCAAAGCCACCCATGAGCTGCAATAAACGCCGCACATTGACCCGAGTCTCAGCCGCATCGTCGGCCACCAACACCCGAATAGTCTGCATAGGAACATCCCCAAACTGACCTGACCCACTGACCGCAGACGCAGACAACCTCCTGTTGATAAACAGACGGGATTCAAAAAAGGCGAAAGAGATCACAAAGAGCGGGGGCTGTTTACTGATCTCTTCCGCGCGACAACATGCATGACAAGTCTTTATACACGTAGCTTACTATCAACAAGCCCGTCAAGAAAATAAGTCGATGGGCTCATTTTTCTTGTGCCCCCAAGTCCCAAACTGGCACATACCGGACGCGGCGACTGTCACTCGGTACGTACCAGATTGTGACGCAAGGCATAGACAGCAGCCTGAGTCCTGTCAGAGAGTCCGAGCTTTCTCAGAATGTTGGTAACGTGATTCTTTACCGTCTTCTCACTGATGTACAATGAAGCCGCAATCTCCTTGTTGGTCTGTCCAAGAACGATGTGATGTAAGACCTCCAACTCACGAGCGGTAAGCCTGTCCTCCTGGCTTTCACTGCGGGTCGGATGTTCCTCCGAGACTTCCTTCCGGGCAGCAGACATGCGCTGGAACTCCCGAAATACCCGGACCATCAGATCGCTGGGAATAAATGACTCGCCTTCGTGAACTCTGTGAATGGCCTCTACAAGGGTGGCTGGCTCCACATTTTTGAGCACATATCCCTTAGCTCCGGCGTTGACCATCTCTACTACATACTCATCGCCATCATGAATAGTGAGGGCAATAATATCAGTTGACGGCACCTGCTCACGAATTGCACGAGTCGCCTCGAGCCCCCCCATACCGGGCATGCGGATATCCATCAAGATCACGTGGGGCATAAGCTCCTTAGCCTTTTGAAGAGCTTCTTCCCCATTGCTGGCCTCTCCGACTACTTCCAGGGTGGGTTCCAGCTCCAAAATGCGCCGCAAGCCCTCGCGCAACAGCGCGTGGTCATCAGCGATAAGCACACGAATCGGCGACACTCGCATTCCCCCCATTACTCAGTATTGTGGAGCGGTCACTCCTCCCTGGGCATCGGAAGATGGATCTTCACCGTGGTACCGACGTTGAGCTGACTCTCCACTGACACCTCACCACCGAGTAACGCCGCTCGCTCGCACATACCTACTAGGCCGAATGACTGGCTTTGTGCACGAGCCTCTTCTACCAGGTGCACGTCAAAACCTATCCCGTCGTCTTTGATCGACGCGCTAACATGATCATCGCCAAAACCCAGTTCAACTTGAATCTCACTTGCCTGTGCATGCTTGCGGGCATTGGTAACCGCTTCCTGGATCATCCGAAACAAAGCCACTGACATAGTTTGAGGCAACTCTTGCACGGTTCCCTTTACCCGGAAGCGGATTATATCCCCTTCTCGTTCTTGTACGTTTTCAAAATAACGCTGAAGTCCTGGTACGAGGCCCAAGGTATCAAGTGCAGTGAAGTGCAAATCGAAAATAATATGCCTTACTTCACGCAAAGATTCCTTGACCAGCATCTTAATCTGACGCAACTCTTGCATGACCTCAGGCCGGTTTGCTGCCAGTAATCGCTCACAGATCTCCATGCGCATCACTAGGTTAGCCATCGCCTGTGCGGGACCGTCATGGATATCCCGCGCCAGCTGATGCCGCTCATCTTCCTGAGCTTGGATAATACGATCTCTAATGTGACTGCGAGCCTTGTTGAAGAGCCGCTCAACCGAGACCAAGGATCTGTCGATACCCTCGCTCAGTTCCTCCGTCAACTCAAGGGCTTTGGCTAGACTATTTTGAACGTGCTGCGCCGTCTGTGGCTCCAATCGAACACCTTGCAATGTACTGTGCAGTTCATCCACCTGCTCAGCCATCGTCTTAATAGCTGTCAGGCTCTGGTTGAATGCATCTGCGACAACTTCTGCTGTGATAGGCCTACGGCATGCCAAACTACCACCTCCTTCACGATGCCGTTATGTTTGGCAAGCTTGTCGGAGGCGGGATTCAGACATCCCAAACCACCGACAAGCGACTTATCCCTGCTGGCATTGCAACCGTCTGTTTTCGCCTTCTCTGAATTGTCTCCTGCCACCCCACGCATCTCAGATAATCAGCCGGATGTCCACCCGGTCGAACAAGCGCCCAATGACACTTGGGCACTTCGACCTAGACCTGGGTACAAAGGCACTCTGAACGCTCCGCAGGGATCGAATCGATCAGAGTGAACAGCACGTTCCGTAGCTTTTCGATGTTCTGCGAGAAAACCCGCAACACCTCTTCGTGACTGACAGGTTTCACGGTGGGATCATCTTCAAGTCCGACGTCGTAGTCCGTGATCAAGGCGATACACACATAGCAAATCCCCAATTCACGCGCCAGATAGCCCTCCGGATATTGAGTCATATTGATGACTTCCCAGCCATGCCGTTGATACTCTCGGCTTTCAGCGCGGGTGGAGAAACGAGGACCTTGTATCACCACTACCGTGCCTTTTTCATGAACCGTTATTCCCTCGGCTCGGCAAGCGGCAATGGCCAGGCGGCGCAGTTCAGGACAGTATGGATCCGCAGCGCTGATGTGCTTGACAATTGGTCCTTCAAAGAACGTATCCTTTCGGCCCCAAGTGCGGTTCACAAACTGATCCACTACTACGAAATCTCCGGGTGCGATGTGCTTTTGCAGGCTTCCCGCAGCGCAGGGACCGATGATGCGCGTTACACCAAGCTCCTTCATGGCCCACAGATTAGCGCGGTAGTTGATTTTGCTCGGCGGATAGCGGTGATCCTTGCCATGACGCGGCAGGAACGCCACTCTGCGGCCAGAAATCGTGGCCAAAGCGATGCGATCGCTGGGAGCTCCGTAAGGCGTTTCTACCCATACCTCTTCCACATCCGTCCCGAACTCATAGAAACCGGAACCGCCAAAAACCCCTATCTCAGCCGTATGCTTCATAGCTATCCCCTCTCATGTAGCGACACGAATTGCCGCACAGATCTCCAGAGCGCGCAGACCATCATACCCGTCGACCTGGGGCACCGCACGTCTTCTTATACAGTCCACAAAATGACGCAGCTCGGCATCCAAAGGATACGCTTTTTCTACCTCAACAGGCTGTAGGCTGCCGCCTCCTTCTGACAGATGCAGTGTCTGGTGAAAGAAGTCCAACTCCACTCGCAGCCTCGGATGCTCTATGCGCAAGCCGCGTCGCCTGGCATCAGCTACCCGACTGGCCAGGATCTGTATGTTTACTTTCGGCCCCCTGCCGCTCTTGAACCCGGCTTCCAGCCCTGCCATGGCAATGTCGGTCTGGGGCGTAATGACTCGCATCCCCAAGGCGCTGCGTAAGGCAAGCCGAGCGCCGGGCAACAAACCTCTAATCGCATCAACATCATGGATCATGAGATCGTGCTCAACACCTACGTCCTGAATCCGACCGTCATAGGGCCCCATGCGAAAGGCTTGAACTGACACCTCATCACTGAGAGTCTGAAGACCCCCGCGCCGTTGCAACATCTCTTGTAAGCGCATATAAGCGGGATTGAAACGCTCAATGTGTCCGACCATCAGAATTGCGCCCGAGCGTCTCGCCGTCTCGATCAGCTCCATGGCTTCTTCGGGGGTTGTCGCGATGGGCTTCTCCACCAACACGTGCACGCCACGCTCAAGAAAGAAAGCCGCGACCTCAGCGTGTAGCACAGTGGGCACGCAGACCACCACAGCATCGACCAAATCTTCCAGTTGACGGTAATCCTCCACTGCAGTGACTCCGAATTCCGCACTGGCTTCGGCCCTTTTATCGGCACTACGAGTAGCGACTGCGGCGAGCCTCCCCAACTGAAGACGAGCAAGGGTTTCGAGATGACGACGTCCCATCGAACCCAGGCCAATGACTCCTAACCTGACATGCGACAAACCCATACCCCCTGATGATGGAAGAGCCGGTCAAGCGCCACTGTCTTCCGACTATCTACACGAACGGCAAAAGTATGTAGCCAACCGGGCTTCGCATCTGTGTCGATAACCGCATACATGCTCCGTGACGCACAAGCCGGCCGATCCATCATGTCTTTTCGATGATGTGGAATTCCCGAGTTCCTTCTCATCCCCTGCTAATCCTTCATCGGCGCTTGTATACATACCATAACTACGGACGGAAGGCGAAATGGATGACGGGGCTAAGCCGGCCAGCGTGCCAGCGCAGCTCCAGCCCACCCCACAAATCCTGAGAGCCCAAGCTCATCATCCTTCGCTCCATGGCCACCCAACAAGTCTGATTGCGCCTCACCCAATCATCACATATCAGCCACGGCCAGGTGCCTCCGAACGCAATCGATGTCTTTTCATTAAGCGGTCGACGAAGACTTCCTCCGACAACTACGTAGTCCGATCGCAAGGCCTCCTGACCTAAGACACTACATGTATACCTGAGTTGCCCACCGACCTGCCATGGTACCCCAAGAAGCATAGCCTCGCCATTCCAGACCAGATCCGTCTCCCATAGCAGGATGTCCTCAGGCTGTTCCGTCTTGTTTCGTATCGTCACATGGAACAAGCTTCTGTGCGCAAGGATCTTGGTATGATGGAGTCTAAGCTCCCGAGCCCGGCGAGCGGATGAGTAAACGCCGCGCCAAGCTGCTGACCAGCCATTTCCTTCGCCTGCCACATCTATCCGATATCCCGACTCAGAGGTCAAAGCTCGGACACCAACATCCACAAGCCCCCACTTGAGGCGGGCGCGAGGGACCACTCCGCCGCGATGCGCAGTACCGCCCAAGCCAGCCTCCGCAACCGTGCTCAGGCTCATCGCGTAATCAAATTCCGCCCACGCCTTTCCTTGTCTCGTATCCATATGCAGGCCAACCTGCGGACCCGATCTCGAGCTCGGCGCGTAGATCACAGCCAATGAAGCGTTTTCCGAGTCATAGTGTTGCGGCAAGTCCTCATGTTCAGTCGGAGCGGACCCGATCTGAAAAAGGGTCAAGCTATGTCTGAGCCGCCATTGCCAGGCACCCTTATGTTGCCCCAACTCCACCACAAGACTTGCCTGACCTCCGTCGGGTGCATCCGGACCGGCCCACCGTGTCAAGCGCAACCCCAGATCGGCCGTCGCGAATCCGGAAAACCGGCGACCTACGGTCAAACCTTGTTTTCGCAACAGATCGCGCCGTTCATGAACGACACTCATCCACCAGGCACCTTTTTGCAACCTCTGTTCCACTCGGGCATAGGGAGGCCACATGGCAGACGTCTCCGTTGACACAGCACCGCGTCGCGGTGAATCCATCAGACCGATGAAACTCTTTGCAGGATTCTCGCCCGGAGACTCGATGGTTCCGCCTTCCCAATAAAAACGGCTGTCGGGCAGCTTACGCTCCCAAGTCACCCGCCAGATGGGTCGACGTCTTTCAGCCGTCAGATCCGGAAGCCACCAGTTGATTCCGAACTCCTCCATCACTTCAGCTCCAGGACCCTCGCTGCGAGGCCGAGCCCGAACGGCAATCCCCACTGTCGGCACTCCTGGAGCATCGAGCGGAATGTATTCCGCTGCGATCAGCAACGGTGCCTCCAACCCGTGGTCCACCAAGAACTGAGCGGGTCGGACCAGCCAAATCTGTCCGGAAGGACTCCAGCTGTACTCAGCCTCGCTTAGTCTCACCCGACGAGTTCCGCTGCGGACGCTCACCTCGTGAATAGCCTGCACCGGCACACCTATGTCGTATGGCCCTGTACCTGCCGCCGGCCATTCTTTGTAGCGAACGGCGGTCTGTCTGCCTACAATGGCTGACAAAGAGATGGTGTCGCGACGTCCTTCATTGACAGGCCTTCCGTATAGATCGTGGCTCCATGACAGTGACGGTTGAGAACCAGATGCGTCGACCACCAACCGATGTTCCGACACACCTTGATCGCCGTGCCGAACTACTTCCACCTGGGCAGGCAATGACCATCTCCAGGACCAATCCTTGCCGGCGGCGGAAATATCGCCCGCTCCCTGCCATGAGAGCTTTCCCGACCAGATATTCCAACTGATCGCGGCCTGAGCGGCCCTCACGTCGTCTATCGCTCGCAGTGAACCGTCGCAGTTGAAAGCCAAGTAAAAGACAAGCACCTCACCCGCATGAATCGTTGTGGCTAAGACCGGACGTTCACAGCCGTCCCGCAGATGGTAGACACCCACGGATCCGGGAGTCACCCGTCGGAAGACCCACCCATCCTTATCTGTCGTCACGGCCGGCTCCGATCCTATCCGCAATCGCACTCCGACCGCCGGTGCTTCTTGAGATGAGAATCTACCGTCTTCGTCGCTGTCCCAAAAGACAAACAAGGCCAACAATCCGCCTGATGAGTGATCATCACGGCTCATGGTCACAGGCAAAAAGCGAGGCGGCGATTCGACCTTCTCAAAGACTCCGCTCTTCCGCTCAGCCCAAGCACGGGCCGTCAGGACGATGAAATCCGACGGATGATCGATGTCAGAAGCAAAACCGCACACGGCGACAAACGAGACACTGGCGCTTTGTCCGGGAGCCAATTCAGGAATACGAAGTTGGCTACCACGTCCATTGTGATCCGACAGTGGTTGCAATGCATCCGGCCACCGGACCTCAACAACGATGTCTCGCACGGGTCGCGTGCCGCTGTTATACACATGACCGCTAACACGCACCACATCGCCAGACTTAAGTGTAGAATCATGCGACGAAGCCGAGGCTAAGGAGCTGTTCACCGTTTGAACTGAGGCCACGATAAACAAAGCATTGTTGGACTGCAAAACGACCCTTTCCCAATGAGAGGATCTTTCTTCATCCAAGAAAAATCTCTTGCTACTCCAAACCAGATATCCGGGGCAACTCACCTGAAGGGAGTAGTTGCCCGAGTCAAGGTCTTCGAAGAGAAAAGATCCGTTGCCGTCGGTGATGGCGCTGTCGACAAGGCGTCCGCTTCCGGTCAGCAAATCGACGGTGGCACCCGGCAGCGGCCGACCTTCAGCCCACACCTCTCCCCCGACCTCTCCCCGCAGCCCCGAAGGTGCCGGATCAGCCACCTGGAACACTCCTTGGGCCAAAACCACGCCGTCTTCGTTGGCTATCGCAAATGAATAGCTTCCGGCGGACACGGGGCGTCCTTCTATCGTGTGACCAGACCACTCTACGGACGACCAGGTCCCTGCCGTGGCCCGGGATGCCACTTCGGCGATCAGGTCCCCTTGGGCATCCCGAATGGATAGATGCGTGGGGAAAGACGAACTTGAGCCCTCCGCTCCCGCCCAGTAAGTGACAGACAAAGGAGTATCCCCGACCACAAAGGGCTGAGGCCACACATATGCCGGCACCAGATCAATCCCGGCCACAAGGCTGAGCTGCAGTGTGGTTGAAAAGGGGCCTCCGACCGGATCATCCCATGAACCCAGGAATCGGTATCCCAGTACGAGCTGTCGCCCTTCACTTCCGGTCGGTAACTGATCGGCAGCCACCAGGCACTCCTGCAGCCGCACGGGATACCAGTTT
>LFTP01000283.1 GCA_001513395.1 Clostridia bacterium DTU080 | reverse complement strand
ATTTCGCTGCTCATAGCAGGAGCGAAAGGTGTGGGATCTATTCTATGTTACAATATAAATATGGGAAATCCGGGCGGCGCTGAGGAGGAAGAGAGGTTGAGACGTTACGCCCCGCTCATCGCTGTGTGCTTGTTTGTTTTCATCGTCACCGTGGTCCGCGTGGAAGCGGCCAAGGTCGATATCCATTTTTTCTATGGTGACGGTTGCACGGTATGCGCAAAAGAACACTTGCTCTTGGCTGAGCTTAAAGAAAGATACGGGGAGGCTCTGGAAATACATGACTACGAGATATGGTATCATCCGGAGCTGAAACCCTTGCTTTTTGAGATGGCGGCGGAGCGGGGAGTCGAGGTCGATGCCGTGCCGGTCACTTTCATTGGTCCGCGGGTGTGGATTGGTTTCGACGAGGCGGCGGGCGAAGAGATGATCGCCACCATCGAAGCTATTCTCACCGGGGCGTCCGTTGAGGCGACGTCTCCCTCTGCCATCGTGCGTCTGCCGTTCGGTCGGGAGATCGATCTGCGCAGGCATTCCTTGGTCTGGGCTACCGTAGTGATCGGTCTTGTAGACGGCATGAACCCTTGTTCGCTTTGGATGCTGTCCTTGCTTTTGGCTATGATCATGCGCTCGGGGTCCCGACTGCGGACTATGCTGGTGGGAATCACGTTCCTTGTTGTAACGGCGGCAATTTACTCCCTCTTTTTGGCCGGGCTGTTCAGCGTTTTCTCTTATATAGGCTATTTACGGTGGATACAAGTGGCGGCCGCCGCGTTGGCTTTGGCCATGGGCTTGCTCAACATCAAGGACTACGTGGCTTTTGGCATGGGACCTTCTTTGACAATCTCGGAGGAAAACAGACCGCGCATCTATCGGGGCATCCGGGCCATTATGGCCGAGGAAAGCCCGGTGATGGCCGTCGGGGCCACGGCTGCATTGGCGGCGGCGGTGGCATTGATGGAGTTGCCGTGCACCGCGGGTTTTCCCATGGTCTGGTCCAGTCTTTTGAGCGCTCAAGGAGTCAGCAAGGCGACATTTGTACTTCTGATATCGCTGTACATGGGGCTATATCTGTTGGATGAACTGATCATTTTCGTCGTGGCGGCGGCTACGCTTCGTGCGAGCAGAGTGCAGGAGAGACACGGAAGACTCCTCAAACTGGGCGGAGGAAGTCTTATGCTCGCTTTTGCAGGGGCATTGCTGATCGAGCCCGAAATCCTGAATGACTTGTCCGGAACGCTTGTCGTCTGTGCTGTCGCCACTGCTTTGGCTATGACGGTGGCGGCAGTCTTCGGAAGAGTTCGAAGAGGTGATCAGATGCGTCCCTAAGGAGGGGAACAACCTTGGCTCGTCGGATCGCGTTGGCAACGATCATCCTGATCCTTTTTCTCTCGGGCGGTGCGCGCAAGGCGTCGGCTTGGTCCGATGATTGCGCCTGCTCCAGTTTGTCGCCGCCCGACGGTTACTATGTTACGTCCGTCACCCCGGTTTGGCAAAAAGGCAGGGCATTCCTGGCAACCGGCAGTATGGTCACCCTTGCTGAAGCGCATCTGATGTCCTTTGATGTCTTGCTGCAGCTGGCCAGGATCCTGGAAGAGTCTGAAGAGGCCCCCATCACAGCTGCCGACATGCTGTCGGGAGACTATTTGATTGCCCGCCTCAGCCTGTATCCTACCAAAGGATCCTTGACGGCGGATCAAGTGTCCGTCTTTGTGGAGACATCCAAGTGCAAGGCCATCCTTCCGACGGCTTGCCTTGAATGGCCAAAGAATGTATCATATCTGTCGTTGTATCTGATCATTGACAAGGCGCAAGTCTTGGGGGCCAACCCGGATTGGATCAGGGTGCATCTTGCAGGAAAGGAAGGCCAGGCCTACTTCGAGGTGAGAGGCTCAGCGACTATATAATGCGGAGGGAGTCAGATACCCTGTGACAACACCTAATACACCCCTCATTGAAAAAGGCACCCTCACGAGGGAGGCCTTGCGAGGTCGAGTGGCTGTGGTCAGCGGGGCCGGGGACGGTATCGGCTATGAGGCGGCGCGGGCGTTAGCCTGGCTGGGTGCCCACGTTGTCATTGCTGAAATAGACAAACGCCGAGGGCGCAAGGCGGAGCGGTCGCTTTCTGAGGAGATGGGCGAGGGCATCGTAACCTTCGTCCATACCGACGTGGGTGATGAGCGCTCCGTGGGGCGTCTCAGTCAACACTTGCTCAACGGTGTCGGCAAGGCTGATATTGTCATCAACAATGCGACGGTGACTCCTGTAGGAGCTGTCCACGAGACGCGTATTCAGGACTGGGATCGCAGCTACAGAGTGAACGTACGCGGGCCCGTTCTATTGGCACAGGCCTTCTTGCCGGGCATGCTGAAACGCAAGTACGGCGTTTTCATCTGCGTGTCCTCATCCGGTGCGGCACCGTATATGGGTGCCTATGAGGCTTTTAAGAGTGCTCAGACCGAGCTGGCCAAGACACTGGCCGCTGAACTGGCCGGTACCGGCGTCTTTGTCTTGAGCATCGCACCGGGGTTTGTGCCCACGACACCCGGAGCGGTTTCAACTATCGCTAAGACGGCCGCAATTCACGGTCAGAGTGCATCTGAATTTGAGGAGCAGCGTCAACAACACGCGGTCTCAGCTGAAGTGGCCGGAGCGGGTTTTGCCGCCGCGGCGGCTTTGGCTCCAGATTTGCACGGCCAGGAGATTACCAGTCGGCAGGCGCTGCAAATGATTGGCATTCACACTTATTGAGGCTGATAAAGCCTGATTTGGTCACAATACATAGGTAAGCCGGATTATGGGACGGTGGCAATAATGAGGAAGATCGCTGACGGAAAGACGAAGACGCTCTATGCTTTGGATGACAATCGAGTGGTCATGGTCTTCAAAGATGCCGTGACCGGCACGGAAAGAGGCATCGATCCTGGCGGCAATCAAGTGGTGGGTGAGGTGGAAGGCAAAGGAAACGCGGCGCTCAGGCAGTCAGCCTATTTCTTCCGTCTTCTGGCCAGCAACGGGATACCCACGCATTTTGTCTCGGTTGACCTGGAAAAAGGGATTCTCATCGCCAGGCGGGCCAAGTGGTACGGACTGGAGTTCATAGTTCGCTTCAAAGCCTACGGCAGTTTCGTGCGCCGCTACGGACGATATGTGCAAGAAGGCGCTGACTTGGGGACACTGGTTGAGATTACTCTCAAGGATGACGAAAGAGGCGATCCTCTGATCGTCGACGAGGCCTTGGATGCCATTGGTATCATGCCCTTAGAGAAGGTTTGTGAAGGTAAAGAGCTGGTGAAAAAGGCTGCCCGGTTGATTCGCGATGACTTGGCGGCCAAAGGTCTCGATTTGGTAGATATGAAATTCGAGTGCGGTCTTGTAGATGACCGCCTGGTAATCATAGATGATATCTCCACCGATAACATGCGCGTCATGCGTGATGGTCGGACTTTGACTCCGCAAGAACTACTGGAGGCCACGGTCGGTTCCTAAAGAAGTCGATAGTGCATGAGCCTACGTTCATAGACTCTCTTTTCACTGTCAGAAGGCGGGGACGGAGCCGGATTCCCGCCCTTGCGATAATCAAACGTTGAGATTCGGTGACCTGAATTCACGGCCCTGGCATTGGGTGCGGTCGTGATGGAGCTGTTTTGACCTGACCACAACGTGTGCGGTTGGATCGGGGTGACGCTTGGTTTTGAGCGTCACCCCGATCTTGTGCGCCCGGCATGTCTGCCGAGCCGGAGGGCTGAAAGAAGCCCTCACCACTCAACCAGCGGGAAGGGAACCCGTAGGCAAGGGCGGGCCTGGCAACAGACCGTCTGGAGGAAGCCGAAGGGGGAGCATGGGACTTAGCGAAAGCGAACCG
>LFTP01000008.1 GCA_001513395.1 Clostridia bacterium DTU080 | reverse complement strand
GTCTATATTAATGGCATTGCTTTGGACGAGCCGTACCTGGAATCTTCAGTCGTGGGCAGCTACGGTCCTTACGTAGTCCCCAAGGATCACGTCTTTGTGCTGGGAGACAACCGCAACAACTCCGAAGACAGTCGCACCCCGCGGGTTGGCTTTGTTGCCTATCACATGATATTTGGCAGAGCGCTGTGGCGCTACTGGCCACTGACGCGTGTCGGTTCGCTGGAGGAATTAAAGATAGCCCGAGCCTCGCCGTGATCGCCAGGATCCGGGTAGGTCAGGTCCGTGCCGGGATGTATTAGAGCGGGATCTTCAATCTGATTGATCGCGGCTAAGCGACGGTACTCGCGTGGATCACCCATGAGCTTTTTGCTGATCTCCCATAGAGTGTCTCCCGGCTGCACACGATAGGTCGTGGCAGAAATCGTCCCTGAAGAGACCGTGTTCAAAGATGATGATTGTGATGCAGATGGTGGAGCCGGCTGAGATGGAGATCCGGAAATATCTTCTACGTCCATCACAGCCGGCTCACCTGATTCGCGTTCCGGTTCCGATTCCGGTTCCGGTTCTTGCTGAATCTCTCGAAGTGTCTCTTGCAGCTCCTGGAGTTCTTGTTGCCGCTGAGTGCCTGAAGACCACAAGTGCGTCAGACTCCAAGGAAAGCGCGGCCAAAGCATGAGAAAAAACAGTAATGCGATCAAGAGCATGGGCCAAAAACCAAAGATGGCGGTTTCTGAGCGAGGCTCAGAACGAGGGCGCTTGGGTTTAGGTGCTTCAATCTTTTTGATTTCCGAAGATTGCTTTATTTCGCTTTCCCGAGGGGCTTGGCCGGGAACAAAAGAGTATGTGCGTTTACGTGACTCAGCTTCGGAGCGACGCTGCCATCCGGAACCGTAAAAAGGACCCTGAAGATCCAACAAAGAATTAAGAGGTTCTTTGCGCGAGTCCCAGATGACAAAACCTTCCACGGGATGTAGCTCTCTGCCTTGCCAACGATAGAACTGTGAGACGTTTTGCACGGTGTCAACGGCCAACGCAACTTGCCACGGATGGTTAAAAAAGCGATGCTGCGTGAAGCGATCGTAGCTGGTCAATCCAACTCCTCGATTGGGATGACTGAGAAAACATCCTATAACCAGAGTGTGCGGATAGTCCCGGCGCCACAAAGTGTGCATGTAATCCCAGGAACGTTCGTTGAAACCGATGCTACCGCCCACAACCTCAGCATAACGAGCTTCTATGGCACCGGAGATAAGAATGAAAGGGCGGTTGCTTTGGGCAACATATCCCAGCAATACGCCCCCGCCTTCTTTGTTGGGCTCGCTCATCAAGTGCCTGCCGATGAGATCAGCGGCCTCCAGCGAAAGAAAAATCCCCAGAGGTTCCTTTTCCGATGGTCCTACGGCCTGTCCCAGTCTCGGCTCCTTTCCGGGGGGAAGCTGGCTCATTTCAGGGCCCTGGTGATACCAGGTATCTGCAGCCATGGCGCGTGCTCCTTCGTGCGCGATTGGTAAGATGGTCTTCCGCAGGACAAGCGCGTTTCCTTCTTCGCGGCAAGCAAGTGCCTCAAGGAGAAAGCAATACGACAACGAATAGCTCCAGGAACAGATCGAAAGCTGACATTGTGGGAGAGAGAGTATGCAATCACACTCAGCGTTATCTCATCTTCAACGTATCGAGCGATCAGGTGTCATTGCGGTGATGCGCGGCATGCAGGCCGATACCGTCCTCCAGGTAGCGCGGGCTTTAAAAGCAGGGGGGATTGATATCCTGGAGGTTACGGTGGATGCTCCCGGGGCATTGCGCATGATTGAAAAAGTAACCGCGGAATTAGGAAACGAGGCTCTTATCGGGGCAGGCACGGTACTGGATCCCGAGACGGCGCGGGCGGCCATTTCGGCCGGAGCACAGTTTATCTTTTCGCCGACGTTAAACACGGAGGTTATTGAAATGGCCAATAGGTACGGCAAGGCCGTCATTCCCGGGGTCATGACTCCTACCGAGATTGTCCAGGCGTGTTCCGCCGGCGCTTCGGCGGTGAAGATATTTCCGGCGGGAATTCTGGGTCCTTCTTACCTGCGTCAAATACGAGGCCCACTGCCGCAAATCCCCTTGATCCCCACGGGGGGAATCGGTGCCGAGAACGCCGCGGCGTTCATCCACGCCGGGGCCATGGCAGTAGGAGTAGGAGGAGCCTTAGTGGATCTGAAAGCGATCTCCGCCGGTCACTTTGATATAATCACGGAAAAAGCAAAGGAATTGGTCAGGATCATACAAGAAGCGCGATCCCGTTGTTGACATACGAGTGTCAGTCGTAATCGTCAACGGACAACATGTCCGGATCGCTAAACACGAAGCGGTAGGTTGCTACCAGCTGACCATCGACAATACGTAGGGATTGTATTACCCGGTCAGGCGGATGCGGAAGTCGCAGTGTGTATTCGAACAGATCGTTATCATCATCGGGAAAGTCCTCAAAGGGGTCTTTCCTAAACCCAAACCAATCTTCACTGCGGTTGAATTTGCTCAACCCCAGCACCTCCCGGGTACATGATTCAGTTAGTGTCCTTGCCAACAAACACAAGGATTATACAGTGAGCTTTCGGAATTGTCAACGACAAGATTCGCACAAAAATCACGTTTGCCGGGGTGTGCTATGTCTGTAGCGGAAATCGAACGGCACCTTCTTCTAGGGGGCTCCTTTTTCAGTCGCGGCCTTATGGTGGCGGCTCGTGATGCCTGGGAAAAGGCGCTAGACATGTTATCACCTTCATCGCCTGCTGGGTATGGAGTGCGCGTCCATAACGCTTTGGGGTCTCTTTTCCTTGAGTTGCGCGATTATACGAAAGCCCTACATCACTTTCAAGGAGCAAAGTCATTCTGTGCCAAAGCGGGCAACAGGCAGCCGGAATACAGTCGAGTACTGAATAATCTTGCCCTCAGCTATTTGCACATGGGGGACGTAGATCTGGCACTGCCGTTGTCTCTTGAAGCCGTAAAGCTTTTTCCTTCGGACGGCCCGCTGGATTTGCACGCTTCGGTTAAACTCGTCGCAGGGGTCAGTCTGCTCAACCATGAGGAATGGGATCAAGCCCGCCGCCATCTGGAATGCGCCCTTGATATGTTCTCCAAAATGGGTAGTCGCACCGAGGTGGGGATGTGTCTCAATAACCTGGGGATTATTGCCATGGAGCAAGGTGACCTGGACACGGCGGGACGACTGTTGGAGGCCGCATTGTCTGCCCTGGATTCAGTGCATGATGTGGCCTTGAGAGCCTATGCGCGCTCCGAGCTGGGGCGTTTGCAGTTCAAGCGGGGCGATATACCCGAGGCGCTGCATCAAGGCAGCGCCGCGCTTCACATTTTGTGGAATAACATGGGCTGGATGGACCGGGCCGAAGTTGCCCGATTGTGCCGTCTTTTCGGCTCTATCTTTACTCTGAAAGGTGACCGAAGCACCGCTTTGGGATATCTTCAGCGAGCGACGACGTATTTCGCACAAAGCCAGATGTGGCGTGAATGGGCACTGGCCACCGAGGAATTGAACAACGTAATCCGCAGGCGAAATCTACAGGGAGAGCGGATTGTCGTTGAATGGCATGATCAAGAGTTATTGCGTCATCTCACGACCCTCTTGGGGCTAATGGACACCCTGGAAAGCCTGTACCCGGAGTCGTTGAGTAACCTTGAACTTGTGATTCACTACGCGCGAGTCTTAGGGGATGCGATCGGCTTAGGTGAAACATGCCTTTCCCGTCTTATGACAGCGGCGCGACTGCGAGATGTGGGCTTGACCACGGACAACGGCATAGACTCCTCCGAGAAAGCAGGAAGTACACACCCTGAGATCAGCGAACGGATGTTGGTCATGTTTGGAGTGCCTGATGAAGTGTTGCGCGCCGTGCGCTATCACCATGAGAACTTCGACGGTTCAGGTTATCCGGAAGGTCTGCGAGGACAAGACATACCGATGGAAGCACGTATCTTAAACTTGGTCGAAAGATATGTGAACGCAGTCAAATGTGAGATCAAAAACGGCCATGGATTCCACGAGCGCGCCATGCAGAGGATACTCAGCACACGAGAACACTTTGATCCGCATCTTCTGGCCACCTTTGAGGAGTTGCACTCCACGCAAGGTCTTTACAAATGCTGACAGATATTCCATAATGCAAGTGATGGCAAGGCTTTCGTTTGCATCCGGGGGGGCTGGCGAAAGCGCGTTAATTACAAGGGGAGGGTTTTGTTGTGAAGCGATCGTTGATGGTCTTGACCCTAGTATTGACGTTGGTTTTCTCCGGAGCTGCTTTCGCCTGGGATGGCAACGGACCCGTTGACGGCGGCGCCAGCATAAACAGCGGTCCCATGTTGCCGGGGGGCAGTTGGAATGAACTCGAGGGAGGATCGCCGATCGGCGGAACGGCTACCACTTGCAGCGGGCCTATGCTGCCGGGCGGTAGCTGGGATGTAGAGTAACGCACTTTTCAAGTTTTCATGTTTTCCGCAGAGCCCGCGAAAGCGGGCTCATCCTTTTATCTAGGAGGAATTTGCCGGATTCGAAATGTACGCTTCCGTGCCCTGGACGGCAGAGTCAATCAGTGCGTAAGCGGAACCGTTTGGAGAAGCTCATTCCCTCTAGTCCGTGTGACGTCTTAGCGGTCGTGCCGTATGAGATAGATGTGGACAAGGCGCGGTCAGGCACGCTGCTTGCCTGGTCAGCGAGCGTCGTCCGGCGCTTGCGCGCTGGGACAGAAAAGCCGCAATTCGCAGCTGAAACACGCAGGATTGCGAGCCGTACAGACCTGACGCCCGTGACGAATCAATCGATGATGCACTTGTTTCCACGATT
Source organism: Clostridia bacterium DTU080 (assembly GCA_001513395.1). Lineage (GTDB taxonomy): Bacteria > Bacillota > Limnochordia > DTU080 > DTU080 > DTU080. The sequence continues at coordinate 9,364 of LFTP01000008.1, read as the reverse complement.
CTTTGGGCAGGATTTGCGTAAGAACGCGTTCAGTCTGCTCGGGAGACTTGGTTACCGCCAAACCGAGGCGCCGGGCCACCCGAAAGACATGCGTATCCACTGCCAGAGCAGGGATAGAAAAAGCGTTGCTGAGAACAACGTTGGCCGTCTTTCGTCCCACACCTGGCAGCGCCTCAAGGGCAGAGCGTTCGCTGGGGACTTGTCCGCCATGTTCTTCTACAATCATGCGAGCCGCATGCACGATCTGCCGGGCTTTGTTTCGGTATAATCCGAGTTCTTTTATCCACGGTTCAAGCTCTTCCGGCTCCAGCGCCGCCATCGCCTCCGGCGTGCCGTATTCCTTAAACAGACGTTCCGTTACCATATTGACGCGCTTGTCCGTGCTCTGGGCAGACAAAACCGTCGCCACGAGCAGTTGAAAAGGTGTATCGTATCTCAATTCGCAGTCCGCGTCCGGATACAGCCGCTCAAGCGTGTCCAGGATGGCTTGTATACGTCTTTTTTCGTCGGAGGTAAGTGTGACGGTCGTGTGTGACAATCTAGCATCGCCCCTGCTTCTTAACATTCATGTCGCGCCAAGGGTTCAACGTATGCGTTAAGAATACCTACGTAAACAGATGGATAGAAATCGAAGTCGGGGGAGGTTAGCTATTTGTGCAAACAAAAAGAGGGTAACGACGGCAGGCCCGTCGAGTACCTGAGTGTGGCCAAAAAATGCGACACGGAACTGATCATTAAGAAATCGCGCTTTATAGCCCAGGCCTTTCCGGTGCAGGATATGGAAGAAGTGACTTCAGCACTGCGCTCCGTGCAAGAGGCCTATCCTGATGCGTCGCACATTTGCTATGCTTACCGCTGTGGTCTGTCAACCGAAGTCGTTCGCTTCAATGACGCGGGGGAACCAAGCGGCACAGCCGGGCGTCCGATTCTCGAGGTGATCGAGCGAGAGGAGCTGCGCAACACGTTAATCACCGTGACCCGCTATTTCGGCGGCACTCTGTTGGGAGCGGCGGGTTTAGTCAGAGCATACAGCGGAAGTGCCGCGGCGGTTATTGCCGCGGCGGGTAAGGCGGTATATAAGCTTCATGGCGAGTACGAGCTGAACGTAGACTATCCGCTGTGGGGCCGCGTAGAGCGGATACTCGTCGAAAACAGTATCCGAATAGCCCAGATCGAGTATGGCACTGACGTGTTGCTGCGCATTCTTGTTCCCACAACTCATGTGGATAGGCTTTACGGCCTTCTGCGCGATGCTTCGTCAGGGGATTTTTCTTGGCGATTACTGAAAGAAAGCTACTATCCCGTTACATGACCGCATACTGGCTCAGTAACTCGGCTTGGGCAAACGCAGAACCATTCCGGGCTGTAAAGCGGCCGTTGTATCTAATTGATTCAAGGCCGCCAGTTCTTCCGGGCTGCTGCTGCTTAAAGCTGCAATTCGCTCGATTGTATCACCCTCCTGGACGCGATACTGCGGCAGAGCTGGAATGATGAGCACCTGACCGACGCGGATAACATCGTCGGACAAGTTGTTCAAAAGCCGTATCTCAGCGGCACTTACCCCATACTGTCGAGTCAGACGGGCGATGGTGTCCCCTTTTTTTACTTGATGCTGAAGAGTCCCCCAACGGGCGATGAGGTGACCCGCAGTCTCCGGCCCTACAAGGCCATCGACCTTGATCCCCTTAGAACGCTGGAAGGCCATGACCGCATTCTTGGTAGCCGGCCCATATCGGCCATCGGCCACTACGTCATAGCCCATATCTCGCAGACGCATCTGAAGTTCAAATACATCGGCGCCCCAGACTCCGGGACCCAAGATGCGTTGACCGAGGCGAGTCGCTGAGCACGTAGCGATCGCCACGAAAAATATCAAAGACAGAATCAGAACTGCTGACCGGCAGACGATTATGATGTGCTTACGAGTTAAACCGGAAGGTCGCAGAGATATTCCACCTTTCCAAAAAATGTCGGCTGGCAGCCTCTCATAATATAACCATTGCTTGAGGCAGCATGCATTCCGCCGCTGATCCCGAAACCGATAACATCGTCCATCAGACAGCCCGGGTTTTCGGCAAGCGCCCGTGATACATATTTCCTAAATAGCCGTTGGATCTCCTTCACACCGGATCCGTTCGACTTCTCGTGCACGTCAAAGCAGTCAGCGACGCTGAACGGGAGTGGCAAGCGGATTTTCTTGACTGACGGTACGCGTACTGCTAGCCTATTAATCATGGAACTAAGAAACATCGCCATTATAGCTCACGTTGATCATGGAAAGACCACCCTGGTTGATGCCATTCTCAAGCAAACGGGGGCGTTTCGCGCGGGCGAAACGGTAGGCTCTCGCATCCTCGACTCCCATGCCCTTGAACGAGAGCGTGGCATAACCATACTGGCCAAGACCACTGGGACTCATTATCGCGGAGTGAAGTTGAACATCGTTGATACCCCGGGGCACGTGGATTTCGGGGGCGAAGTGCAGCGCGTCTTGGGAATGGCGGACGGCGCTTTGTTGGTGGTCGATGCCGCAGAAGGTCCGCAACCTCAAACGCGCTACGTGCTTAGAAATGCTTTGGAGCAGCGCTTACGGATAGTGTTGATGATCAACAAGATCGACCGTCCGGACGCCCGACCCGAAAGCGTGCTTGATGCCGTATTTGATCTGTTCATCGCTTTGGGAGCCGATGATGATCAGTTGGATTTCCCGGTCATATACGGTTCTGCCCGGGCGGGCATTGCCCATACTGATCTGTCTGTCGCCCAGGCTCACGTAGCATCCGCCACCGGCAATATTCTGCCTCTTCTTGACTGCATGATTCACACGGTTCCGCCCCCATCAGGACGAGCCGATCTGCCTCTGCAGATACAGGTAGCTATGCTGGACTACGACGACTATGTAGGGCGAATAGCCATAGGACGGGTGCTAAACGGCCGGCTGTCAGTCTCCGACCCGGTAGTGGTCGGAAGACCCGGACAACAGTCGACCCCGACTAAGTTGTCGAATTTGTTCACATTTGAACACCTGAGACGAGTTCCCGTTAAGAAGGCGGATGTCGGAGAAATCGTGGCCCTGACCGGTATCGATGACATTCGCATCGGCGATACGGTCACTTCGGCTGAAAATCCGGCCTTTTTGCCACCTCTGCGCGTTGATGAGCCGACGCTGACAGTGATCTTCCGCGTCAACGACAGTCCGTTCGCCGGTAAGGACGGTCAATACCTCACGTCCCGACAACTCAGAGAGCGGCTCTTTCGGCAAGCGCGAATTGATCCGGCACTGCGTGTGGAGGAGACGGAAAGCCCTGATGCGTTCCGGGTTTCAGGTCGGGGAGAATTGCATATCTCGATTCTTATAGAGAATATGCGCCGAGAAGGGTATGAGTTCTCAGTCTCCAAGCCCGAGGTGATCATGCGCGAGATCGATGGAGAGCTCTGTGAACCCCTCGAAGATCTCAGTGTGGAAGTGCCTCAGGAGTGTCTGGGAGTGGTCATGGAGCTTCTTGGGGCGCGCAAGGGAGAGTTGATCGACGTATCCCAGCTTCCCAATGGCAATGCCAGGTTTGAGTTCGTGGTGCCGGCCAGAGGGCTTATCGGATTCAACTCTGAATTGTTGACCGCCACACGCGGGCACGGCATTATGTACCACACCTTCCACGGTTACGGACCTTTCAAAGGAGCCATCGCCGGCAGACAGAACGGCAGCCTGGTAGCCTGGGAGACCGGAGAGGTGACCGCCTACGCCTTGGAGAATGCCCAAGAACGCGGTGTTCTTTTCGTGAGTCCCGGAGAGAAGGTCTATGAAGGCATGATCGTCGGCGAGCATTCCCGAGCTCAAGATCTGGACATCAACGTATGTAAGAAAAGGCACGTGACCAACATCAGATCCAGCGCCGCAGAGATTGCCGCCAAGCTGAATCCCATAAGGCGCCTCAGTTTGGAACAAGCCTTGGCCTACCTGAGTGAGGACGAATGGCTTGAGGTGACACCTAAAGCATTCCGCCTTCGAAAGGCCGTCTTACCGCGTTCCAAACGTTCTCGCGCACACTGATCGTGTCTTAGGCAGGAAATCTGTGATCTGTCCCTAAAGCATACCTTGCATGATACCACATGATGAGGAAAAGAAAACGTGCAGAGGGAGGAGTTTCCATGGCAACCAAATTGGCGGCACAGCTCTATACGATCAGGCAATTCATGAAGACGCCTGAAGATATGGCGGTTTCCCTGAAAAAGATTCGTGAGATAGGTTGGGAAGCGGTTCAGCTCTCCGGTCATGGCCCTATCGCTCCTGAGGAGCTGCGTAAGCTACTCGACGACGCGGACTTGGAGGTTTGTGCCACACACACCAGTTATGAACGCATGCGAGACAACATGGATGAGGTTATGGAAGAGCATCGCATACTCAGGTGCCGCAATTTGGCCATAGGCGGATTGCCTGTCTCATATAGAGAAAAAGGAGCGGCCGGCTATGCGGAGTTTGCCAAGGAGGCCTCGGAGGTAGCCAAAAAACTCGCCGCCCACGGTTTTACATGGAGTTACCACAATCACAGTTTTGAGCTGGAAAAATTCGACGGTAAGACGGCTTTATCCATCCTCTACGAAGAGAGCGATCCGGAATACTTCTTGGGGGAAATCGACACCTATTGGATCCAGCACGGGGGAGGGGATCCCGCGCAGTGGATTCTCGACCTGAAAGGTCGCATCAAGCTTCTGCACCTGAAAGACATGGGGATTATCAACCGTCAACAGGTCATGGCGGAAGTCGGTGAAGGCAATCTCAATTGGCCGCGTATACTTTCAGCGGCGGCCGAGGCCGGCGTCGAGTGGTATATCGTTGAGCAGGATATCTGTCAACGCGATCCCTTCGAGAGCCTGGCCATCAGCTTGCGCAACCTGAAGGCGATGGGACTTAGCTGACCTCTTTGAAGTGTTTTGCGCGGCAGCCCGGATGTCTTGCGGCCCGGGCTGCCCAGCGACACAAGGCATGCCCGTGTTCGCTTGAGGTGTTAACAGCTATGATCGTAGGATCACAGCATAGAAAGACGGTGGCTCTTTGGATCGGTCTTGCTATGCTTGCGCCGATATTGGGTTTGCTGTTGGCCGTCTCTCCAACGGCTTTTGCGTATGCGATACGTCTGAACTGGATAAAAAGAATCGAAAGGCGACTTCTCTTGCATAAATATGGCGATCTCAATATGTTTCGCCACCTGTTTTAAACTGTAGGCAATCACGAGAGTCTCTTGGCTGCTGGAGGATTACAGATGACAAATCTGAGTTGGACCAACGAACTGCTGCAACAGACAGTCAGCTATGTTGTACGAATCCCGGGAGCTATTATCACCCTTATTGCTACCTATATTCTGATCAGATTAATGAAACGTGTCCTTGCCGCGGCGGCAAGCTTAGCTCATTTGGAGACAACTGCCAAATCATTGATCTCTTCGAGCGTCAGCTTTGTCGGCTGGGTCATCGGAATATCGGCAACACTCAATGCTCTAGGGCTGACTCAGGTCTCGTTGGCTCTGGGCGGTTCAGTGGCTCTGGTTGCCATGGCCTTGGCCACCGGACTGAACTCAGTCTCGCAGGATTTGTTGGCGGGCATCTATCTGTTGTCAGATGACGATTTCGGCATCGGGGCCAGAGTGCGCACGGCGGGTGTGGAAGGTGAGATCATCCGTCTGTCCATGCGTAAGACAAAGATCCGAGACAAAGATGGCATGATTCATGCCATACCTAACCGCAATATTGACGCCGCCACCTATACGATCATTGAACAGAGACCTTCCAAGACCCGTGAGAAAGCAGAGAAACCTTCCAACACCCGTGAGGAAACAGCATAGAAGTCAAGCCGCCGAAGCGGGAGGGGTTGCATCGTGTGGTTCCATTCGTTTATCCCAAAACTGCAGGTCGGTGAAGATGCCCTGGACACGCTTGATAGACTGGCCTGTCCGCTGGGCCCAGTCGCCGCATTGGTAGTTGGACGTCATGCCATCGCCGATGGCATTGCTGACCGGGTGCGAAAGAATCTACAAGAAGCGGGCGTTGCCTCGGTGATTATCCAGGGGCCTCCCGGAGAACCCACACTGGCTGAATGTGCGCGAGGGCTGGTCGAGGCCCGTGCGGCTTCCTGTTCATCGGTGATAGCCATTGGCGGCGGCAGTGTCTTAGACATGGGCAAATGTATTGCGGGATTGTATTACCACACGGGAGACCCCGGATCGGTTGTAGAAGAAGCTTTGTATCAGAGTCCCCGCGATGTGCAGGCTTTGCCCTGGATTGCTGTGCCGACCACTGCCGGTACCGGCTCGGAGGCCACTCACGTCAGCGTGCTCAGTGATCCTGACAGAGGCCTTAAACAGAGCATGCGTTGCGATCGATGGTATGCCCAGGCGGTACTCATCGATCCCAAGCTCTATGTAACGGCCCCTCCGCATGTTACGGCCGCTTCCGGCATGGATGCCTTGACTCAAGCCATAGAATCTCATGTCTCTGTTGGAGCCACCCCGGTGACACAGGCCTTATCGCGGGAGGCAACCCGCCTGTTGAGCGAAAGCCTAATCACTGCCTATCACAACGGACAAGACCTGACGGCACGTCGCGATACAGCAGTGGGCAGCTTTTTGGCCGGTTTGGCCTTGACCAATGCCAGACTGGGGTTGGTGCACGGTCTTGCTCATCCGGTGGGGATTCGCTACGGAATCCCTCACGGCAGAGCATGCGCTATCTTGCTTCCTCATGTAATGCGGTTCAATCTGGAAGTTGCCCGACAGGGTTACGCAGAATTGGCCGCGGCCATTGGGTTAACCGATGAGGGCGATCCGCGCGCCGCTGAGTCTTTGATTGATTTCATAGAGCAACTAAACGAAAAGATGGGCATCCCCGCCAATCTGCGAGATGCAGGTATGATCCCTGAGCATATCACAGAGTTGGCTGCGGCTGCGTTGCCTTCCGGTTCTACCCGAGCCAATCCGCGGTCAGTGAGCCAGTCTGATGCGGAGTCTGTATTGGCTGGGCTCTTGTGACCGCCGTGATGAGAGGTGGGCCGATGGTGATGAACCTGGTGCCTAACATGAGTTCAGAGAGAAAGAGAGTCGACTTAGAGGTCGGACGGACTTGCGAGCACCCTCATGCGCATCCTGGTTGTCGTCCTTACCGACATGTGTATGCGTTATGCTTCGTAGCGCTGGTCTCTTTCTTCTGGTGTTTGACTTTGACGGCGATGGCAAATGGACCGACACTGGAATCGGCTGTGCCGGCGGCGCCTTTGCCCGCCCGCGGCTGGCTCACTTTGGAGAGTCCACACTTTCTGATTCACTTTCCTTCCGGTCAAGAGGAGATTGCCCGTCGAGTTGCCGTAGCAGCGGAAAACGCTCACCGGCATCTGGTGCCGAAAATGCAGTACCTGCCGGAAGAGAAGACTCACGTGGTCATTGCCGATGTCGCGGATGCGGCAAATGCTTTCGCCCGTGTTACACCGTATAACCACATCACGGTCTATCCCGCAATGCCGGACACCATCTCCTATGATAGCGGATTGACTCCGACTCATCCTGACTGGTTTGAGCAACTGTTATTGCATGAATACGTTCATATTCTCCAACTCGACATGCACTCGGAAAGCGCCGCCCGAGCCCGCAAGCTTTTCGGAAAAGTGCCGTGGGCGGGAACACCCAACAGTCTTCTTGGCCACGCCATCCTCGAGGGGTATGCCGTCTATGCCGAAGGATTGTTAGGCAATGGCAGGGGAGACGGTGCCTTCTATGACATGTTCCTCCGGGCGGCGGTTTTGGAGAATCGCATCCCGCCGTGGGACCAAGTCATAGGCAACTACCGGCTGAGCGAATGGAATCCAGGGCCGGCAGTCTACCTTTACGGCTATTCGTTTATTGATTATCTGGCTCGTACCTACGGAGAAGAATCGGTCAACGAGATATTTCGCTTACACAGCCGGCAGTCACTGGGCGCCAATGGAGTCATCAAAGAAATATTCCAGGTTCCTTTCCACGATTTGTGGGCCGATTGGCAAAAAGACCTTTTCGAACGCTATTCACAGCAGCGAGACGCCTTAGGCTCCCTCACCGCGGTGGAAACTATATCCGCTACCGGAGAGATGGTTCTATGGCCTGTGTGGAGCCCAGATGGCGAGATGATCGTTTACGGTTCGGCAGGCAACGTCTTGCCGTCGTTGCGCCTGCGTAAAGCGGTCGACGACGGTAAAGAACGCAAGTTAGTGAATGGGCTGGTCTCACGTTCGGGTGGTTTTTCATGGACTCCCGATGGGCAGGCCGTGGTCTATGGCAAAATGGACTATCACCAAGGGAGTCTGATTAGCGATCTTTATATCTATCACTTGCGGTCCGGCAAAGAAGAGAGAGTGACGCAAGGCTACCGAGCATACGCTCCTACGGTGTCGCCGGACGGAGAATGGATCGCTTTTATCTCCCGTTGCGAGAACAAATCCCGGATTCTGTTAACCTCTCTCACAAGCAAGACTCCCCTTGTGCTGTGGAGTCCGGAGAATGATCAATATGACGATGGACAACCGACTCAGGTGTTCTCCGTGGCCTGGTCTCCTGACGGGGAGAATCTGGCCTTTGTCGGACGCACTCACTCCGGTGATATTGATCTTTTCTTGCTGCCGCTGACGTTTCAAGCCACTCCTGTACCAGCTGCGGCACCCCTGAGGTTGACACATGATGCGGCGGTCAAGCTGGATCCATCCTGGTCACCTGACGGGCGCTACCTGTTTTTCGCCTCTGATCTTTCCGGGATCTATAACATACACGTCTATGATTTCCTCGACGGCAATCAGTATCAGGCTACCCGCGCTCTCTACGGGTTTTTTGCTCCCTCTGTCTCGCCGGATGGTGCCAATCTGCTTGTCTCTGCCTATTGTGCGGACGGATACCAGATGGCGATCTTGCCTTTAATCCCGCAAGAATGGCTGTTATGTCCGCCGCCGCAGGCACCCGATGAACCGGAAGTTGTTGCTCCCATAGAATTCGATTTCACTGATTGGGTGATTCGCTTGCCGTCCGACGATGCCGCTGCGTGGTCGTATGTGCCAAAGAGCCATCTCGAAGACTCGGACCACGAAGCCTGGAAGCAAGATCTAACTGAGCCGATCGACCCGCAAGACTTCGCTATTCGGCCCTATCGGGCTTCGGAGAGTCTCGCTCCGCGCTATTGGCTTCCCGTGTGGGGCGGTCTGGAAGGTCAGTGGCTCACAGGCGGTTCAACATCAGGGACTGACGCATTGGGACGACATGCTTACGCACTGGGTATTTCCTTCGGAGATGAACATGCCTCTTATCGCACTGAGTATGAGTACCGCACGGATGTGTTAGGTAACGGACCGGTTCTG
>LFTP01000163.1 GCA_001513395.1 Clostridia bacterium DTU080 | reverse complement strand
GGGAGTGGTTCCTTTGAAATTTGACCTGTCTCAGGCCACCTTTGATGTACCGTCTCTCGAGGAGATGCGTTCTCGTATCCCGTCTGAGCACCCGCGTCTATTCGTTCGTCCGGAGACTTTGGCCGACTTGCGAGAAAAACGTCAGCGCAGTCTGCTCACTCGTGTCATCTGGACGAACATCACGAAGGAGGCACTCTCGGCCCGTGTGGCATTACTGCCTCCCGAACCGCCCAACGCAAAACCCGGTGGGGAGTTGGAGATCACCGCTTGGCGAGAGGGAATATCCATAGCCAGTGACGTTCTGAGGAGATTGCATGCCCTTGGTTTTGCCTATTTGATCTCCGAAGACGAGGCCTATGGTCAGGCCGGAAAGGAGCTGCTACTGCATGTCGCCCGGTGGGATCCCTATGGCACAAGCGGTCGCGCCTTGAATGACGAAATATCGATGCGCTTGCTGTACGGAATGAGCAGGGCCTATGACTGGCTGTATCCTTTGCTCAGCGAAGAGGAACGGGAACTGGTGCGAAAGACGATGCGAGAGCGCGGCAATGACGTCTACGTGACCATGCGCAACCGCCGTTTTGAGGAGCATCTTTTGGACAACCACTTGGTACGCTCCATGGGCTTTTTGGGTGAAGCGGCCATCGCCTTCATGGGAGAGATCCCCGAGGCGGAGGAGTGGTTCGACTACATTGTCTCGCTTTTCGTGTTGAAATACCCGGCCTTCGGGGGCGACGAGGGCGGCTGGTCTCAGGGTGTCAGCTACTGGCAGTCCTATATCTCCTGGGTTTTGGAGTTCTTGGATGCCTTCAAGATCGCCACAGGAGTGGATCTGTATCAGAAGCCGTTCTTCCGTAACACCGGATACTTCAAGTTGTACTCCCATCCGCCGAAAAGCAAGTTCGGTGCTTTTGGCGATCACAGCGACAGCCCTCCCAGCCAGAGTTCGGCTCAGGTCGTCGGTTGGCTGGCTACATCGTATAAGGATCCGGCGCTCCAGTGGTATGCCGCAGAGATCTCCGGAACGGGACGCATGCCGATCCTACCGACAAACACCTTCATCGGGTATGTAAAAGCGCCGGAGTCCACTGACGAATACGTTGAGCCCGCATTGCCCGATGATTTCCCGCAGTCACGGTGGTTTAGGGATGTCGGTTGGGTGCTGATGAACGTCGATATGCTTGATTGGGACAACAACGTCCACGTTAAGTTTAAGAGCAGTCCCTACGGATCACACAATCACAGTCACGCTGAGCAAAACAGTTTCATTATCGAAGCCTACGGCTCGCCTCTGGCGATATCCTCCGGGCTTTATCCCTGGTATGGCAGTCCGCACCACAGGACATGGACCTGGGAGAGTAAATCCAAAAACACTATATTGATCGACGGTCAGGGTCAGGGCGTGCAAAGCATTGAGGCTAAAGGTGAGATCGTGACCGCCAGTCTCGGATCCCAATTCGACTACGTCCTCGGGGATGCGACGCAAGCCTATCAAGGACGTTTGCGGCGATTCTTGCGGCATTTGTGGTTTATAAAGCCGAATCTCATTGTCATCTATGATCAGCTGGAGTCCGGACGGTCAAACACGACCTACGACTGGTTGCTTCATTCTTGGGACCAAATGGAAGTGTACTCCGAAGAGAATCGGGTGCGCGTCCCCGGGGAAACGGCTGAGATGTGGGTAAGCTTTGTCGCCCCCGAAAGGCTGGATTTTGATCTGACCGATCAGTTTACCGTTCCTCCGGAGGATCGCGATGCTCATAAGCCCAATCAGTGGCATTTGACTGCCCGGACTCGTTCCGATGCGGGAATAGGCCGCTTCTTGACCGTATTGATTCCCCGCCCCATAGCTGAGGCGGAAAAAGAGCCGCCGGTCACACGGTCTTTAGAGGTCACTAACGGTCACGGCGTTACTGTGGAAGGGTTGGAGCGCCTCTATTCCGTCGTCTTTAGGGATGATGAGGCATCGCTTCTCTCCGTGGAGGATTACGTCGCCGATGCCACAGCATTGGCCATCTGGCAAGACAAGGCAACGGAAGGATTCATGGTCATCGGCGGACGGCGGATTGACCGAGATGGCCGCCCATTGATGCACGCTGATGCGCCGATAGACTGTGCCGTGACATGGCACGCATCTGAAGATGGCCTGTATCTTGAGCTGCAGATAGACGAAGAAGCCGGCGCTGGTGTATTGCAGTTGAGCGCCGCCGTTCAACCGGTCAGTGTCACCGCCAACGGCCGACGCTTGCGGACTTGGACGTATGAGGACGGTCTCATACGTATCGAGTTGTAGTCTTTCGCGGTTGTCCGAAAGGATGATGTCAGGGCAGGAAGAATTCATTGGAAAAAGAGTACCTTCGCGATCCGAGGAACGTCCTGAAAAACAAGAAATGAAAGGCTGGTATGAGCCCATGTGGTGCCGTGAGAAAAGGAAGTTGACAGCCCGAATCATGCTTGTCGTCAGTTGCATTTGGTGTCTGTTCGCTTTTTCGACCTTGGCTGCCGATCTGGAACTCATCGCTAGTGGGATTGTGTCATCGCCCTCAAGGAGCGCTCGGGGGCTGAGCCTTTCGCCTGATTTGAAAAGCCTGTACGGCGCCGGTATACAGGATCGCTGGCTGGTGAAGATCGACATCGCTTCGCAGAAGGTGGTCGCCACAGCTGACCTCACGCAAGTACATCCCGGAGCCTATGGTAAGGCAGTCTGGGTCGACTCCCAGGGCGATGTCTGGGCTCCTTTGACGGAACCGTTTCTGGCTGTTTACTCGGCGGATCTTCAGCTGAAGGCTTCGTATGATCTGTCGAGTTACGGGGTAGTGGCTCCCGAAGGCGTTGCCGTTTCACCCGCAGGAGAAGTGTATGTTACCGATCGCCAAGGTCGCGGAGGCGTCTACAAGTTTCGCTTGGAGGACGGCAAGTTGGTGCCCGTCACGGAATGGGGAACAAACGGCCATGTCAGTATCGGCAAAGATCTGAGGCAACCGGGGATAAGTCCCGACGGCGATCTGCTGGTAGGTTCCTTTGGCAGCAGCGGTGTCTACTTGATCACCGCGGCCGAGGGACAGGTCAAGGTTTTGAACGAGACGATCGGTGATCCGTACCACGTGGTCGCTGACGGCTCAGGCCGGATTTACGTGGCTCACTACGGACGCTATGATGTAGCGGTAAGCATTTTGAGATCTGACGGAACGATAGAAAAGACATGGCGTCCGGCTGATTTCCAGATGCAGACGGAGACTTCGGGCATTGCCGTAAGCCCGGACGGTAGCCTGTTGTGCGTGCTCGATCAGCGCACGGGTCAGGGCGGTATCGCTCGTGTCTTCAAGGTGAAAAACGATTAAGAAACACAATGAGCCTTAGTGTGATCGACCTTCCCGACCGTTTCCGGTTCGGGAAGGTCGATCACGTGTAAGATACGGAGATCGGCTCAACTAAGCTGAAGTGCTTGGGTTTGGGCGACTGAGATTCTCAACGCCCGAGCGGATGGAAAGACGGCCGATCGGCGATATTTTCATGGAAACACTGCTCAGGGGATCGCTATGGTGCTCCGGTGTGTGATATCTTAACAGGTGTGCGGAAGATGAGCAGGGGTGTCTAAATGCACTCCTGCGTCTTGTATGCAACCCCCGGGGTTAACGAAGAATCTCCGCCGATCATCCCATCCCCGCCAAAGCGATCCGGCGGGACTGCACCGTCGGTGGTGCTTTTGAGGAGGTGTATGTCGTATGCGTTTGTTGAATGTGTTCTACCCCGGCGAGGAGCGATTCGCGGCCATGTTTCCTCCTCCGCTATTGGATGAGTTGCGCAGCCTGGTTGATTACCGGGCCATACCGAAGCCGTCGCCGGGGCAGACAAGCGATCCCGAGTATTTGGCGGAGCTGTATGAGGCCGAAATTCTGCTGACAGGGTGGGGCACGCCCATGTTGCCCGCTGATCTGGCTCAGCGAGGTAAGCTCAGATACATCTGCCACGTTACCGGAGGGGTGCGCGGTGTCATCCCCCGCGAGTTGTTTGAACAAGGCGTGTTGGTGACCAATTGGGGTTCGTCCATAAGTCGGACGATAGCTGAGGCTTCATTGATGATGATTCTGGCTTGTCTGCGGCGTGTGCGCCCCATTCAGGAGGAGTTGCACAACCGGGGCGGCTATCGCCGGGGTGTGCCGTGGCCTCACAGCCTCTTTGAGCGCCGCGTAGGTCTTTTGGGCTTTGGAGCCATCGCCCGCGAACTGGTCCATTTGTTGAAGCCGTTTAACGTGACGATAAAAGCGTACGATCCGTATGTACCCGAAGATTTTTTTGCCGCTCTCGGTGTGGAGCGCGTTGAGCAGGTGCGCACTCTGTTTGAGACCTGCGACATCATCTCGTTGCATGCGGCCCGTACGGAAGAGACAACGGGTATAGTGAACAAAGAGATGCTGCGTCTGTTGCCGGATGACGGAGTCTTGGTGAACACGGCCCGAGCGGCCCTGATCAACGAAGACGACTTGGTGGAAGAGCTCCGGGCGGGTCGACTGTGGGTCGCTTTGGATGTGTATGAAAAGGAACCACTGCCTGCGGATTCTCCGTTCCGGGGACTCGAGCGACTGTTGCTTTTCCCGCATCAGGCTGGGCCGACGATCGATCGTTATGTCGACATGGGACGTATGGCGGTGGACAACATTCGCCGGTACCTGGCCAATGAGCCGGTTCTGGCGCAAGTTACGGTGGAAAAATACGATATCATGACCTGAATCCGCGCTTCGCGACAGGGTTTGGGCCCGGTGACCGAGTAATCTCAGCAGGAGCAAGGCTCCTAATCTAGGTATGATGCGATAAGTCCGGAAAGAACGAGTGGAGATGGTCTGCAATGACAGAAGTACGCAGCAGTAATGCCGACGCGCCGAGCCCCATTCGGGTGCTGATCCTCGGAGCCGCCGGCCGGGACTTTCATAACTTCAATGTGGTCTATCGCGATAATCCGCGGTACAAGGTGGTGGCCTTCACTGCCACGCAGATCCCGGATATCGCCGGGCGTTCGTATCCGGCGGTCTTGGCCGGAGAGGGCTATCCGGAAGGCATCCCGATTATACCGGAATCGGAGATGGCTGATATTATCCGGCGGGAACAGGTCGACGAGGTAGTCTTCGCATACAGTGACGTTTCCCATGCTACTGTCATGCATCTCGCCTCGGAGGCTATGGCCTGCGGAGCTGATTTTCGTTTGCTGGGTCCCAAAAGCACGATGCTCAAAGCCAAGGTTCCCGTCATCGCCGTGACCGCCGTGCGAACCGGTGCCGGCAAGAGCCAGACGACTCGCCGAGTGGCGGAGTATCTCACCAAGCAAGGCCTCAAAGTAGTGGTAATCCGTCACCCCATGCCCTATGGCCGACTCGAGGAGCAGATCGTGCAGCGTTTTGCCTCCTATGAAGACTTGGACAAACACAACTGCACGATAGAAGAGCGCGAAGAGTACGAACCGCATATCGACAGAGGTAATGTGGTCTATGCCGGCGTTGATTACGCGGCGATTCTGGAGCAAGCTCAAGCTGAGGCTGATTGTATCTTGTGGGACGGGGGAAACAACGACTTTCCGTTTTACCACTCAGATTTGATGATCACTGTGGTTGATCCGCACCGCGCGGGACATGAGACTTCCTATCATCCCGGCGAGACAAACCTGCGTATGGCGGATGTGATCGTCATCAACAAAGTAGACTCAGCCACTCCCGATCAGATCGCCGCGGTACGGCAGACGGCTAGCCGCACGAATCCTGAGGCAGTCATCATTGAGGCAGCCTCTCCCATTACCGTAGACAATCCTGAAGCCATCCGGGGTAAGAAGGTGGTCGTGGTAGAAGACGGTCCGACGCTAACCCACGGCGGCATGGGCTATGGAGCTGGCGTCATTGCCGCCCGCAACGCGCAGGCGGAGTTGATTGATCCGCGGCCCTATGCCGTAGGCTCTTTGCAGAGCACTTTTGCCGCATACCCCCATCTGGCGGATGTGTTGCCGGCTATGGGCTACGGTGCTCAACAGATTCGGGAGTTGGAGCAAAGCATCAACAACACGCCCGCTGACGTGGCCGTGATCGGTACGCCGATCGATCTGGGAAGGGTCCTCAAATTGGCCAAGCCTCATGTGCGCGTGCGCTACGAGCTGCAGGAGATCGGTAGCCCGACGTTAGCGGACATACTGCGAGAGCGGATCTTGAAAAAGCTGGCGGAGTAAAAGAAGCGGGTGAAGTGAAAAACGGGGTGCATGGCCTCTCGGGGCCGAGCACCCCGTCTTCTATTCTGTCGCACAAATATATCGGGCGACGTGAACGCCGGAAGCCGAAGCCTGAGCCAGACTGCGTGTGATGCCGGCTCCGTCACCGATGGCAAAGAGCCCGCTGATAGCTGTCTCGAAGTTGGGAGTCAGGCGCGGTCGGGCACTGTAGAGTTTGGCTTCCACACCGTACAAGAGAGTGTGTTCCGAAGCGAGGCCTGGGGTGACATGGTCCAGTGCCTGTATCATCTCCAGGATCGCTTTCATAGTGTTGTAGGGAAGCACCAGGCCCAAATCGCCCGGGACCGCTTCCTTGAGTGTTGGCTCTACGAATCCTTCCTGGATTCTCTTTACAGTCGAACGACGACTGCGCATGATATCACCGTATTTTTGAACGATCACCGACCCGTTGGACAGATCATTGGCCCTGCGACTGATCTCTTTGGCATATTCGATAGGTTTATCGAAGGGTTCGGTGAAGACGTGGGACACCAGGAGAGCGAAGTTCGTATTCTGGCTCCCCAGATTGGGATCATGGAAGGCGTGTCCGTTGGCTGTCATGACCCCTCCGTGGTTTTCGATCACCACATGACCGCTCGGGTTAGAGCAGAAAGTGCGAACCCTTGTGCCGACCGAGGAGTTGAAGATGAATTTGGCCTCGTAGAGGTGTTCGTTAATCTCATGCATGATCAGGTTGGTGGTTTCGATCCGGGCGCCGATATCCACTTGATTGCTGATCATGGTCAATCCGTGGGATTTGAGCACATCCGACAACCATTCAGCGCCGTCACGACCGGGAGCCAAGATGACCCTATCCGCCCAAAGCTCCTGTCCGTTCTCTAACAAGACACCTCTGATCCGACTTCCCTGCGTTCTTTTTTCGATCAGTATGTCTTGAACGGGTGTCTGAAAGCGGATCTCCACCCGTTGTTTGAGGGTGTCATACAGGTTCTGCAGGATTTTTAGGTTTTCTTCAGTACCCAGATGCCGGATGCGTGCCTTAAGAAGCTTGAGTCCGGCGGAGGCCGCGCGGCGCTCAATGGACGCGACCTGCGGGGTGTCAGGGTTGGTGGTGGATGTGGTGGCGCCATGATCCAGGTTGATGCGATCAACGTATTCGATGAGCCGCATCAGTTTTGACGGTGCCATATACTCCTGGAGCCAGCCTCCAAACTGCGTAGTGAGGTTGAATTTCCCGTCACTGTAGGCACCGGCGCCGCCCCAGCCCGCAGTGATCGAGCAGGCGGGAATGCAACCCGGATGCTCTTTTCCGTCGCTGGCCGGAGGGCATTTATTGATCTTGCCGTCACGCATGGGACAATGGCGCTTTTCCAGAGAACGTCCTTTCTCAAGAATCACTATATTCAACTGAGGCTTGAGCAACGAAAGCTCATAGGCCGCGTAAATGGCAGCCGGTCCGGCTCCCACGATTATGACGTCATAGGTCATGGAAGTCACCTTCTTGGTATGGCATAGCGGTTCAGGACAGGTATCATGCGCTCCAGACCCTTAGCATCCTCGGAGTCAAAGCGTGCCAGCATAGGGCTGTCCAGATCGAGCACACCGATGAGCGTATCGCCTGAGATCCACGGTACGACCAGCTCGGAACGAGAGGCCGGGTCACAAGCGATATGTCCGGGAAATTCGTGCACATCCGGGACGACGATGGTACTGCGCTTTTGGGCGGCATTCCCACAGACTCCCTTGCCGAGCGGAATACGCACGCAGGCGGGCCTGCCCTGAAAAGGCCCCAAGACCAGCTCCTTTCCTTGCAAGAGATAAAACCCAACCCAGTTGACGTCAGTCAGTTCATGATAGAGCAAAGCCGCCGCATTGGCCAGGTTGGCGAGCCAGTCGGTTTCGGCGCTGATCAATTCCTCGAGTTGCTCTTGGAGCCTTTCGTAAAATGTCTGTTTTGACATACGTGCTGCCTCCTAATGACATCTTGCCCTGGAGTTGTCTCGCGGTCCGGTCAACAGACAGACGTCGAGCACGGTGATGAGGCGCGACAGACACAACCTCCTTGCTTTCGTCGCCAGATCCTCGCTACGAATTGGATTTGGATTGTTGTTGACAGGGTATCAGCGCAGAGAGTGGTTGCCAAAACCGAGTCTTTTTAAGATTGATCGGTCGGCCATCTCGATTGACAAAGGCGTGTCGGGTGAGTCCGGTGGATACTGTCTCGGCATCTTCGTTACATACCACATACTCGATTTGGCATCGCGCTGGGGTCAGATAACGGGGCAAGACGGCGACTTCTACTAACTGATCGTAATACGCCGGGCGCAAGAATCGGCACTCCAGGTGGGTGACCATGAGAAAGATCCCGTCCTCTTCGAACGTAGCGTACGGAAGGTTGTGGTCCCTGAAAAATGCGCTTCTGGCAGCCTCGAACCAGATCGGGTAAACAGAGTGGTGCACCACACCCATTTGATCCGTTTCGGCGTAGCGAACCCGAATCTGAACGCTGTAGGGGTTAACGGTCAAATCAGCTCCTCCGTTCGGCTTTAGGATACCCCTACGGTGGGCCTTCGGTCAACATATCGCCGCTTTTGGAGGGGTACTGGCGTCATGGCAGCTCGCGAAGCGGTGTGATACAATGACTTCTGAAGGTCTTCGACCTTGGAAAGGGTGAGTAGTGGATGCGCATTGCTTGTCTGCTGTGGGAGGGGAACGAGCATTTGGGGATTCTTGACTCTGAGGGTCAACAAATCGCTGTGAAGGCTTTGACCTCACATGAGTATTGGGCGACTGACTTCTCAGATCGAGATAAACTGCTCTCTGGATCCAGAACCGTTGAGAACTTGTCGGTTACTGAGGCAGAATTGCTTCCTCCGGTTTCTCATCCTCCGAAACTGCTGTGCGTAGCCGCCAACTACCTGGAGCACATGCGCGAGACGGGCCGGCACGAGTCTGTTGGTGAACCGCGTCCGCAGCTTTTCATGAAGCCCCCGACCACTTCTCTGCGTCCGCACCGAGCGACCGTGTATTTGCCGCCGACGATCCAGCATCTGGATTACGAAGCGGAACTCGCCGTTGTCATCGGGGATTATCTGTATCAGGCGCCCAGCCGAGAGGCCGCTATGGAGGCGGTGGCCGGTTATTCGGCGTTCAATGATTTGTCAGAGCGAAGACTCCGAGTTGATTCCCGCGAAGACAAGCGAGGTAACACGCCGTTTTTCGATTGGCTGGCCGGGAAGTGGATCAACGGAAGCGCGCCCATGGGTCCGTGGCTGGTGACCAGGGATGAGATCCCGGATCCTCAGGATCTCACACTGCAGTTGTATCTCAACGGTGAGCTGATGCAGTCAGCTTCCACGGCAGATATGCTGTGTCCGGTAGCAGATATCGTGTGGTATGCCTCTCAGATCATGACTTTGGAACCAGGCGACATCATCGCTACGGGAACTCCGGCAGGCGTAGGCATAGCCAGGCGGATAGCGTTGAAACCGGGTGACACCACCGATGTGGTGATTGAAAAGATCGGAACCTTAACCACTAGGTTTGCCAAAGCGCCCGACGAGTAACAGAGGGTGAAAGCGGACCCGCCGGTGGACAAGGTCAGAGAGGAGCAGAGACTTGTCGCTTTTCTATGACGTGTTTCCGAAGATCGTTCCAGTTAACAGGCCTGTGGATATCACCGTTCGGGGATTGTATGAGCACAGTCGTTTCGATCCTGAAGCGCAATACGAGGTCAGTCTCTTTCCTGCTGAGGGCTTTTTGACTCCGGTGAATGATCAGCGAGCTATACATCTGCAACTGCGAGCGCAGGACGATGCCTTGCGCATCCCTGTGCGCTGCGAGAATGAACAGGAACACGTGATATGGATCGAGCGAGTCTCGGGTGAGACGCGTACGCCTGTCGGTGAGTTTCGCATCTATGCATTGGATGAGGATCTGTTTGGTCGCTATCCCTTCAAAGGGGATTTTCATATTCACAGTGATCGATCAGACGGTCGGGAATCCCCGGGATATGTGGCCGGTGCGGCCCGTCGAATAGGCTTGGATTTCATGGCCGTCACCGATCACCATCGGTATCAGCCTTCGTTGGAGGCCGCCCAGGCCTTTGCGGAAACGCAGATCGATCTTCGCATCTTTCCGGGTGAGGAAGTACACCCGCCCAAGACCAAAGTCCACATCGTGAACTTCGGAGGGCGCTTCAGCGTAAACGATCTGTTTTCGAGCGATGCCTTTCAGAGGGAAGTCGCCGAGTTGGCCGATTCTTTGGTTGATATACCCCAGCCGTATCGGTATCAGTATGCGGCCTGTGTCTGGTCATTTGAACAGATTCGAGCGGGAGGCGGCCTGGGTATTTTTTGTCATCCCTATTGGTTTACCGGGCATCGGTATGACCTGCCTGAGGCTCTAACCACCTTGCTGTTTGAGCGGCAGCCTTTTGATGCCTACGAGGTGATCGGCGGTTTCCATCGTCATCAGGTGGAGTCGAACATACTTCAAGTGGCGCGATACTACGAAGAGCGCGTCCGCGGACGCGAGATTCCCATAGTCGGAGCCAGCGATGCTCACGGTTGCGAAAGAGGGGAGCTTTTTGGATGGTATTACTCCATCGTGTTCTCTCCCTCCACGGATCTGTCTGATTTGATTGCCAATATCAAGGGGCTTTATTCCGTGGCCGTGGAAGCATTGCCGGGATCGCATCCTCGCGCCTGCGGTCCGTTCCGTTTGGTCAAGTATGCGCAGTTTTTGTTGCGTGAGGTATTGCCTAAACACGACGAGCTCTGCGCCGAAGAAGGACGTTTGATGCTGAGATACTTGGCGGGTCAGAAGGAAGCGGCTGAGCAGTTGGCTGACTGCAAAGGCCGAGTCAGGGATTACTACAAACATGTATGGGCGCAAGTTTAGTAAACAGGCCGGGACCGGAAGTGCTCCGTTAGCACCCGGTACCCGGCCTATATCTCATCAGTGCCTTTTTATCAGCCCTTTTTAGCCGCGGCCTTTATGACCGTCTCGGCAAACAACCGTCCGTATTCTGCGGCTTCAGCCAAGGCTGAGGCATCGGGGACGAATTTGGTGCGAAAGCCGGGCTCTACCACCTGCAGGCCCAGGCTTTTGAACCTGTCGGTGATCATACCCACTGCCTCCCCGCTCCATCCGTAGGAACCGAAGGCTCCCGCCAACTTGGCTTTGTTCTTCGGGGCGGATATGCTGGCCAACACATCCCACACAGGTTTGAGGGCGTCGCGGTTGATGGTGGGAGAGCCCAAAAGAAGGGCATCACAGCGATCGATCTCAGCGACCACGTCGGCCAGTGGACTCTGAGAGACCTCCATCAGGGTGACGTCCAAACCTGAACTCCGAATCTCTGCTGCCAGAACTTCGGCAATTTTGCCCGTGTTGCCATAGGCTGACACATAGCCGATGAACACCTTCTTGGGATCGTTGTCATACAAACAGGCTTTCGCCCAGTTTTCGAAGCGGGAAACCGTCTCCCAAGGGTCCTGGCGAAGAATGGGGCCGTGTGCCGGACAGATAATGTCGATGGGAAGATCTTGAATCTTTCTAACAGCCTCGACCATATAGGGGGCAAATGGGCTCATGATCATCTGGAAGTAGTACTCTTGAGCAGGTATCAGATCCGTCGTGACGAGATCGTTGAAGACACGCGGATCGCAGAAATGGCAGCCGAACACATCTCCCGGGAACAGAATCCGGTCTTCGGGCAGATAGGTGAACATTGAGTCCGGCCAATGAAGGAACGGAGCGGAGATGAATCGCAGACTCTTACCGCCCAGGTCGACAGCCTCCCCGTCACGGACGACCCGACAGGGGAAGTCGACGTTTAGGATATCCTTCAAAAATGTAGCGGCGGGACGTGAACAGAGAACCGTGGCATTGACCGTGTGTGTGAGCAAGTCTCTCAATGATCCCGAGTGGTCGGGTTCGGCATGGTTGATTACGATGTAGTCAATACTGGCTGGATCTATGACTTGCCGTACGGTGTCCAGATGGGAATCGCCGAAGACATCCTTGACACCCTCGATCAATGCTCGCTTTTGACTTCCTTCGACAATGTATGAGTTGTAGGTGGTTCCCCAGCGCGTTTCCATGATCACGTCAAAGACCCGCAGATCCGGGTCCAGGGCACCCACCCAATGGACTCCCTCAGTGATCTTGATCGGATCGACTCTTTGCATGACCATCCTCCATGAAGCACTATGGACGGTGCGATCCCGCCGAATCGTTCAGGCGACAGACAAGGCGCTTTGGCGCCGTGCTATCGGCGGCGATATCTCTATCGGACAGCCGGTTTCGTACACATGTGGTAAGGCTTTTCGTCAATCCTGTCTGATGATCGCAAATGGATCGACGCGATCCGAGCTTTTTCAACCCTGCTGGGTTGGTCTATGAATAAGCCAGGACGCGGGAGTCAGGATCTCGGATGGACTTGGCCGATCATCGTTGACGCATATGATCGACCTTCGTCGCCCATGTAGAGCCGAGAAGGTCGATCAGATAAAAACGCTCAACTTGCAAACTTAGTCAACGGGTTCGAAGGCGTCTTTGTCCGCACCGCACTCGGGGCAGACCCAATCGTCGGGAAGGTCATCAAATGAGGTGCCTGGTGCTATGTTGTTGTCAGGATCGCCTTTTGCCGGATCGTAAATATAACCGCAGACTGTGCACTCGTACTTCTTCTGAGCCATGCTAGGTCACTCCTTTGAACCCTGAATGGTGAGTATGGTTGTGTTTCTCAACATATCAGGATAGTCGTCTGGAAGCAAGCCCCACTTTTCGTGTCATTCCGTCAGTCTTGGATTTGACAAGGTGATCTTCTTCTTATCTCGTGCGCCCGGCATGTCTGCCGAGCCGGAGGGCTGAAAGAAGCCCTCACCACTCAACCAGCGGGAAGGGAACCCGTAGGCAAGGGCGGGCCTGGCAACAGACCGTCTGGAGGAAGCCGAAGGGGGAGCATGGGACTTAGCGAAAGCGAACCG
>LFTP01000145.1 GCA_001513395.1 Clostridia bacterium DTU080 | reverse complement strand
GCGAGACTCAGAGACGAAGACGACATGTGAAAGGGGAATGAAACTATGAGCGAATTTGGCGATCTCGTGTCGACCCTGTGGGAGACTATAGTCAACAGACTTCCCTCCATTGTACTAGCGCTTATCATTCTATTTGTCGGTTGGATTCTCGCTCGGGCTATAGCGTCTGTAATCGGTCGTCTGGTTCACCGCTTGACCGGCGGCGTTCAGGGCCGTGGCTTAGTGGGGTCCGGTGAAAAAGAGCAGATAGATCGCGTAGTAGTGCGTATTACGTACTACTTGCTGATGCTACTCGTTCTGGTACAGGTTTTTGAGACTCTCGGTGTTACCGCTGTGCGAGAGCCGTTTCTGGCGATCACCAATCAGATAGCGCTGGCGGTACCCAATCTGGTCAAGGCCATACTTATTCTGCTGGGTGCCTGGATCGTGGCCACGATCTTGAGGAGCCTGGCCGTCAGGCTTCTGCGGATGGAAAGCGTAGGCACTTTACTCGACAAAACCGGGGCCATGGATCCGGAACAGAAGGCGGATTGGGTCAACAGTGCGGGTAGTCTCGTCTACTACCTAGTTCTTATCGTCTTCTTGCCGGCATTGTTGGGAGCCCTGCAGCTCGAAGGCCTGAAAGAACCCTTTGAGAGGGTGACTACTCAGGCGCTGAGCTTCCTGCCGGGACTGGTGGCCGCCGTCGTAACCGTGTTGGTAGGCTATGTCGTAGCTAAGATCATCCGGGGCATCGCCACCAGTTTTCTGGCCAGCACGGGCGTGGATAAGTTGCCCGAAAAGGTCGGCCTTGCTGAGGTTTTCGCCACCACCCCTCTGTCGCATTCTTTGGGCACGATAATCTTTGTCTTGGTCCTTATTCCTGTTGCTATCTCAGCTTTGCAGTCGCTCGGATTGCAGGCCATCTCCGAACCCGCGATCAGTATGCTGACCACTGTGCTCAACATGATTCCCAGCATCGCAGTGGCGATCTTGCTTTTGGCCGTTGGGATCGCCGTGTCTCGCTGGGTCGGGCAGCTGGTGGTTATGCTCCTCGAGCGGATGAATCTGTCGCGTTTTCTCGTCAGCTGGGGCCTTCTGCGTGACGAGGAGGCGGGAGCAGACATTCCTCAGATCGTGGGCAGAGTGGTAAGCGGTATTACGATCCTTTTGATCCTCGTTGAGGTCTTCAGCATTGTCCGTCTGGACCAGCTAAGCTTTATCTTTGGTAGCATTCTCGCCTACATCCCCAACGCAGTGGTGGCGGTGATCATCCTGGTAGCCGGTTACGGAGTCGGTCAGTTCGCAGCCCGCAGCCTGGCCGGTATTCTGGAGAACACCAGCTATCCGGTGTGGATGGCCTCCGTCGCCAAGTACGCCATCCTGGTGCTTGCCGCTACCATGTCCTTGGAGCAGCTCGGGATTGCCGAGACGATCGTCGTGACGGCCTTCTCGATCTTGCTGGGTTCCCTGGGATTGGCTGCGGCCATCGCCTTTGGTTTGGGCAGCAAGGATGTCGTCAAGGAATGGATGTTTGAAAAGAAGAACTCCTCCAAGAAGTGAGCTTGCTGGGCTTGGGATCTCAGAGATCCGGGTCCTGAGACGTCAGGGGGCGGTGCAGCCTGAGAAGGTTGCGCCGCCTCTTTTGTGCGCCCGGCATGTCTGCCGAGCCGGAGGGCTGAAAGAAGCCCTCACCACTCAACCAGCGGGAAGGGAACCCGTAGGCAAGGGCGGGCCTGGCAACAGACCGTCTGGAGGAAGCCGAAGGGGGAGCATGGGACTTAGCGAAAGCGAACCGAGGTTGGCCCGTCAGGTGGGTAACCCTGCGA
>LFTP01000265.1 GCA_001513395.1 Clostridia bacterium DTU080 | reverse complement strand
CCCCCCGGCATCCGGCGCATGAAGCCGACCGCCTCAAACGGAAAAATAGACGCATTCGGGATGATGAAAGACGAGAGCGCTGACTGAAGCCGCCGGATCCATCATACAGGTTTCCGTGAGTCTCACGCCGATTTCTTCCGGCCGCAACAGTCGAAACAACTCTCTCTGCAAGGACAGATCCGGGCAGGCGCCGTAGCCGAAGGAGTATCTGCGTCCCCGATACTCTCCCCGCCAAACGCTTGACATCGGTATATCGAAAGGATCGGCGAATCCCCACTCGGCGCGAATCTGAGCGTGGAGCCATTCGGCTGCCGCCTCGGCCGTCTCGATGGCCAGTGCCTGTAAAATGTGACTACGCACATATTCGCCCCGGTCTTTAAGACGGGCCGCCTCTTGGGCAATCCCCTGACCTGCCGTGACCGCAAAAAGACAGACACTGTCAACTCCCCGTCCTTGAGCAGCGACATAATCCGCCAGACACAGTCCGGGTGATCGGGACTGACGCGGAAACTCCCACTTCACAAGTTCCTCGCCGGTCCTGGCCTCATACAGCAGTATGCAGTTGCCCCGACCGGCCGCAGGAAAGAACTGCCTGATCGCTGCCACCCGCATCAAGCCCTGCCGGCAATCGTCTTGCACGCGCCGGACCTGTTCCTGCAGATGAAGGGTCTTGTCGTTATCCGCTTGCCATGATCCTTTCAGTCCCAGATGATGATTGTACAAGCGCACGGGATTCATGTATCGCCAGATCTCATCCAGGTCTATGTTCGTCAAAACGTGTCTGTCATAATCCGCCGGTCGGGGCAGTGTCTCAAGAACCGACACTGTGGAATAGACGGGCTCATCCTGCGTCGCCATGGTTTTCGAAGCCGGCAAATCCGCCGTCTTCGGCTCCAACCGTTTCTCCAGTATCTGCCGTTGAGCGGGATCCATGATCTGATTGGCCAGCTCCAAGCCTTGCATCACGTCACGGGCATAGACCACCGGGCCTCGATAGGCCGGTGCGATCCTGGTCCGGGTGAATTTGTCGGTTAAGGCCGCACCTCCCACGAGCATCGGCGGACAAAGCCCGGCTTCAGAGAGCGCCTCCGCAGTGACGATCATCTGATGTGCCGAACGCACCAGAAGCCCTGACAGACCTATGAGATCGGGTTTGTACTCCCGAACGGCTTGAACCAAGGTAGACGGCGCCACTTTGACCCCCAGATCGATGACCCGGTAGCCGTTATTGCTCAAGACCATTTCCACCAGATTCTTGCCGATATCATGTACATCGCCTTGTACGGTGGCCAGAATCACCGTTGCTTTAGGCCTCACTGCCGCCTGATCGATGTGGGATTGCAAGAAAGCAACGGCTGACTTCATCACTTCAGCGCTTCTTAGCACTTCGGTGACGATCAGTTCGTTGCTCTTAAACAGCCGGCCCACCTCTTCCATGCCTTTCAGCAACGGCCCATTGATGATCTCCAAAGGTGTGGCTTCTTTAAGCGCCTCGGTCAAATCCTCAAATAGGCCGTCTTTGCTCCCCTCGACGATATATCCGGCCAGCCGCTCGTCAAGGCTGCGCGGCACATCCAGTGATGGGTAAGACTCTGCATGGCGATATCGGGCGGCGAAGGCGGCGATCACTTCGTCGTCCGGCTCAAAAAGCACTCTTTCGGCAAGCTCTTTTTCATCGGCCGAAAGGCCGGCATAGCGCCGCAAGCGCTCGGTATTGACGATGGCCAGATCAAGGCCCGCTTCGGTGCAATGGAAAAGAAAGACGGAGTTCAATACCTCACGCGCCGGGGGAGGTAAGCCAAACGATACATTGCTGATTCCCAAGACAGTCTTGCATTCAGGGAAAGCCTGCTTGATCAGCCGCAATCCCTCGACGGTCTCCCGCGCCGCATCTGCGTACTGACCGTCACCGGTGGCACAGGGAAAAACCAACGGATCAAAGATGATGTCCGTGGGCCGAACGCCGTGTTTGTGTACCAAAATGTCATACGCCCGGCGAGCGATTTCCAACTTCCGTCGCCGCGACACGGCCATACCCTGTTCATCGATCAGACCGACGACCAAAGCAGCCCCATAGCGGCGCATCAGGCAGACTGTCTCGTCAATGCGACTTTCCCCGGTTTCCAGATTGACCGAATTGATGATCGCCTTCCCCTGGCAATAGCTCAGTGCCCTTTCGATCACCCGGGTGTCGGTGGAATCGATCATCAAAGGCGCTTTGACCGCCCGGATGACGTGAGATAAAAGAGATTCCATGTCACGGACTTCATCCCGGTCAGGATCACTGACGCAGATATCCAAGATCTGCGCCCCATGGCGCTCCTGTCGACGGGCCACTTCTGCCGCTTCTTCGTAGCGCTCTTCATGAATAAGGCGGCGAAACTGACGCGAGCCGATGACATTGGCCCGTTCACCCACCAACACCGGACGATTGTCTTCGCTGATCTCCAGATTGGCAATGCCGGAGACGAATGTGCCGGAAACCGGTCGCGGCCGCCGAGGAGGATAGTTGCTCACTTTTTCGGCAATCAGGCGGATGTGTTCCGCCGTCGTACCGCAGCAGCCGCCGACCACATTGAGCCAACCTCGCTGAGCAAAACCCTCCAACGTCTCCGCCATCTGCTGCGGTGTCTCTGAGTAATACCCGTCCTCGTCAGGCAAACCCGCATTGGGTACGCAGGCCACGGCAACGGCGGTCCGCTCGGCCAACACCCGCAGATGGTCGGTCATCAACTCCGGCCCCGTGGCACAGTTTAACCCCAGGTATAGCAGGTCCGCATGCTCCAGGCTGGTGATGAGGGCCTCTATGTCTTGTCCGGCCAGCATCGTACCCCCTGGTTCAATGGTAACGGATACGGCCACAGGTACGACCGTGCGGCCCAGTTCCCGCCAAAGCTCTTGGATACCCACCAATCCGGCTTTGATATTCCTCGTATCCTGACAGGTCTCCAACAAAAGGTAGTCGACGCCTCCGTCCACGAGGGCCCGTGCTTGTTCCCGGAAGGCTGTCACCAGCTCATCAAAGCTGATCCCGCCCGTCACCGAGATCGACTTGGTCGTAGGGCCCATGGACCCGGCCACAAAGCGCGGTTTATCGGCTGAGGTGTACGAATCGGCGGCCCGCCGTGCCAAGCGGGCGGCTTCATAGGTCAGAGCGTAGGCC
>LFTP01000374.1 GCA_001513395.1 Clostridia bacterium DTU080 | reverse complement strand
CTTCCAGGGTCACCGACATCGGTTTTTCCAAAAGGACGTGTTTACCCGCCGCCAGGCTGTCCATCGTCGGCTGATAGTGAGCGACATTGTAGGTGCAAATACAGACCGCATCAATATCTTCTTCAAGCAATTCACGGTAGTCTTCGAATGCTTTGGCTTCAGGAATCTCCCAGCGCTTGAAGAAAGCTTCCGCTTTACCGGGTACGATGTCAGCGCCGCCGACAATACGCACTCCCGGTATCGTCTTCAGATACCTGACGTGAGAGCCGGCGATTCCGCCCGTACCTATAATCCCGATTCGTACCTCTTCGGCCAAGACTGCTCCCTCCAAGATATTATGATGGTTGGTAGTATCCGTGCCGTTTCATGCATGGCTTTCTACTACCTGGGGGCAAATCCTTCCGTAAGGAAAATGCTCGAGGTATATCTGTTATCGCGGCTACGGTTATGGTACAGTACTCATACCCTCTACAGCCCATAGCATTGAGATTCAGGATTGGACGGAGGTTAGGTGGATGGATAACGGCAACCGTTCTAACAGCTCTGGCAGTCTGAACGGCAATAAGCAGTTGAACAGAACCTCGTTGAAGATCGGAGGTATGACGTGTGCCGCGTGTTCCGCCCGCGTAGAGAACAGGTTGCGTGCTTTGTCCGGAGTGACTACGGCCACAGTAAACTTGGCTATTGAAAAGGCCGTCGTAGAGCATGATCCGACGATTATAACCACCGCTGATCTGATCCGGGAAGTGGAGGCCTTGGGCTATGATGCCTACGACGAGGCTGATACCGCGGCCCAAGACAAAGAGCGAGAAGATCGCGAAAAAGAGATAGCCTATCAGTGGCGCATGTTTTTGTTGTCAGCTGTGCTCTCTTTTCCGATGCTGATGGCTATGGTGTTGGAGATGACGGGCCTGGCGCACGTCATGCCGTTGTTGTCTCATCCCCTGTTTCAGATGGTGTTGGCGACACCCGTACAGTTTGTCGCCGGCTGGCAGTTTTATGTCGACAGTGTCTATGCATTGAGAGCCGGCGCTCCCAACATGTCCGTTCTCGTCGCCTTGGGAACCTCGGCGGCCTATCTGTACAGTGTGGTCGTCACCTTCTTCGGAGAAAGACTGGGGGTCAGCCATGTCTATTTCGAGTCAGCGGCTGTGGTCATTACCCTGGTCATTCTTGGCAAGAGTCTTGAGGCCAGAGCCAAAGGGCGCGCTTCAGAGGCGATAAGAAAGCTGATGGGACTGCAGGCTAAGACCGCTCGCCTAATCCGTGACGGGCAAGAAGTCGAGGTGCCTGTAGAAGAGGTGCAGGTGGGCGATATAGTGGTGGTGCGTCCGGGTGAGAACATCCCCGTTGACGGCGTTGTGATTGAGGGGTTTTCAGCGGTCGATGAATCCATGCTCACGGGCGAGAGTGTGCCGGTTGACAAAAACGTCGGTGACACGGTCATCGGAGCTACGATCAACATGCACGGCAGCTTCAAATTCGAAGCCACAAAGGTGGGCAAGGAGACCGCTCTGGCTCAGATCATCCGGGTCGTGGAAGAAGCCCAGACCTCTAAAGCTCCCGTACAACGCTTGGCGGATTATATCGCCGCTCGATTTGTGCCGACCGTGATGGTCATTGCCGCGTTCACCTTTATTCTGTGGTACGTATTCTTGGATGCCGGTGATCTGACCCGGGCCTTGCTCAACTTCACGGCGGTGTTGGTTATCGCCTGTCCGTGCGCCTTGGGCTTGGCGACTCCTACCTCCATCATGGTGGGCACGGGCAAGGGCGCTGAGAACGGAATCCTCATCAGGGGTGGAGAGTATCTGGAAAAAGCCCATCACCTGACCGCGATCGTTTTTGACAAGACTGGAACGATCACAAAGGGCGAACCCGAGGTGACCGACATACTTGCCGTGGCTGATCTGCCCGTGTCCGAGGTGCTTCGTCTGGCGGCAGCCGTTGAAAAAAGCTCGGAGCATCCGCTTGGCGAAGCCATAGTCCGTCATGCGGAAAAGGAAGGGATTGCGATTCCGCAAGCTACCGACTTTACCGCCATACCCGGGCGGGGTGTTCGGGCGCAGGTGGAAGGGCACACCGTGCTCGTGGGTACGTCGAGACTTCTGTCCGAGCATGACATCAACGCGGACCGAGTTGAGAAATCCGTAGTTGAGCTTGAGGAAGCCGGAAAGACCGTGATGCTGATCGCCGTCGATGACGCTCTGGTAGGTATCGCCGCGGTAGCCGACACGCTCAAGGAGGACTCAAAAGAGGCCATCAGCGCTTTGCGTCAGATGGGTCTGGAAGTCTACATGCTGACCGGAGACAACAGACGTACGGCTCGGAGCATAGCTTCTCAGGTGGGCATAGACCACGTATTGGCGGAGGTCTTGCCCGAAGAGAAGGCCAAAAAGGTCAAGGAGCTGCAGGAGCAGGGGCTTGTGGTGGGTATGGTGGGAGACGGAATAAACGACGCTCCGGCACTGGTCACGGCTGATGTCGGCTTTGCCATCGGAACGGGTACTGACGTGGCCATGGAATCGGCTGACATCACTTTGATGAAAGGCGATCTGCGCGGAGTCGTGGCCAGTATCGAACTGAGCAAAGCTACGATGCGCAACATCAAACAAAACCTGTTCTGGGCGTTTATCTACAACACGGCCGGAATACCCCTGGCCGCAGCGGGACTGTTGAGTCCGATGATAGCCGGCGCGGCCATGGCCTTCAGCTCGGTATCCGTGGTCTCCAATGCGCTGCGGCTCAAAAGATGGCGAAGTCGGATACTGAGCTAGCTGAGAGGTGATTAGCGTGCAACGAGCCTGGCTTTTGGACAGGCTTAGGAGAAGATATGAGCATCCTGAGGAGGTACGGGCCTATGCCGATCAGGTGCCTCAGGGCTTGACTCCTGAAGAAGCGGCATTGTTGGGAAGATTTCTGACGAAACCTTGTCGCGTTGCCAATTTGGGCTGCGGTGCGGGACGGGAGGCTTTGGCCCTTTGGCGCCAAGGCTATGATGTGATTGGCTTGGACATCTCACGGCCTATGTTGCGCGCGGCCCGACAGTTCGCTGCCGAGCAAGGGGCTCAGTTTCCTTTGGTATGGATGCCTAACCCGCTGCGTTTGCCACTGTCGGATGCGTCCGTTGACTGTGTGATCGCCCTCGCTCAGCTGTTATCTCACATACCGGGGCACAAGACGCGCATCGCTTTGCTGTCGGAGATGCAACGTGTCCTGGTCCCCGAGGGTCTATTGATCGCTTCGATCACCGACCGTGACGCAGCCGCCGATCTATACGGAGACGACGAGTACGATGACCACGAGTTCTCTTCAATGGCTCGGGCAGCGGGATGGGAAGAAGGAGACCTTTGGGTGTGGGAGCCTTCGGCGGCCCGCTTGGATACGCCGCTTTTTTTCCACCTTCACACACGTCGGGAAATCGAAGATGAGTTTGAAGCGGCGGGAATGGAGCTTGTGGAGTATGTCGGTGGTCATGAGCTGACGCCGCAGGCCACCTCTGACGCTCACCGGTATCGTTTCGCAGTGGGGAGAAAAAGGCCTTGAAAAGGCCTTTTCTCGTGCGCCCGGCATGTCTGCCGAGCCGGAGGGCTGAAAGAAGCCCTCACCACTCAACCAGCGGGAAGGGAACCCGTAGGCAAGGGCGGGCCTGGCAACAGACCGTCTGGAGGAAGCCGAAGGGGGAGCATGGGACTTAGCGAAAGCGAACCGAGGTTGGCCCGTCAGGTGGGTAACCCTGCGA
>LFTP01000316.1 GCA_001513395.1 Clostridia bacterium DTU080 | reverse complement strand
CTTCATACCGATATGATCGCCTGCATATGAAATGAGGGCCCCGGCCATGATGAGACCGAGTACTACTTGTAAACCGGACATGAGAATCGCACCCTTCGTGGCTGTGGAGCCCGCCTCCGGTGCGAAATCGCTCCGTCCATGCCATCTTAGCGGCTCTGCCGTACAATGAGCACGATGCCAAAGGCGCTGAGGACGATGTTTTGAATCCAACCGGCCAGCCAGGGAGGAAGGTATCCGCCTTGTCCCAACGCAGAGCCGAGAGTCATCAGTGTGTAGTAGATAAATATCACTATGATGCTCAAACCAAAGCCGATTGATGTTCCCGAACGATGGGGCTGTATGCCCAGAGGAGCCCCGACCAGGGCAAAGACCAGACTGGCCAGAGGTATAGCGTATTTCAAATGCATTTTAACCTCCAGAGATTCCACCTCTGCTCCTTGAGAGCGCAAAATGGCAATGTGCTCCCGCAGTTCTGCCAGACTCATCTGGTCAGGGTCTTTTTGCACAGCCGCCAACTCTTGCGGCGTATGACCCAAAGCTATCGGCTGTTTTCCTGAACCGAAGTCCATGGTGTAGGCTGAATCATCGCCATATATTACTGTCCGCCCCTGTTCCATGTACCAAGTATCGTTCTCCCAGACCACGCGTCCTGCATACGTCGTCTGCTGAGGTTTACCCTGATGCATGCGCAGAATGGTGACATCGGAGAGCACCTGTGTATTGGTGTCCAGCTGTCCGGCGTACAACAGCCAATCAAGATGCCCTCCCTGGAAACGCTTGACCACCACGTGCCTGGTCACCGTGGGTAGCTGTCCGCCGCGTATTTCCTGGATCATTATCCTATGTGCCTGCGTGTTGGCTTCCGGCACCACTGCTTCCTGAATGACAAACGTCACCACGCTGACAAACAAGGCCAAGGCCAACAAGGGCATGATGATCCGCGTGAAGCTGACCCCGCCGGCCTGCATAGCCACAATCTCACTGTTGGCTGAAAGCCTGGAGAGCGAAAGCAAGGTGGCCAACAAGACAGACATGGGAAAAGTCCAGACCACGATCTGAGGCAGCTTGAGAAGAAATACCTTCAGCGCAGAGGCAATAGGAGCCCCCGTTTCAACCACGATGTTGGCCAAATTCAGCAAGTCACCGCTGACGAACAGGCTGGTAAAGGCGCACACGCCAAAAAGCATGGGCATGGTCATCTCGCGAACCAGATATCGCGAAATAATCCTCATAGGGCAAACCTCTCACCCAGATAAAACTTGCGCGCCACGGGATCGTTCGCAATCATCTCGCTGGACCCTTCGACCAGGATCTTCCCCTGATGCATGATGTAGGCCCGATCGACAATAGCCAGGGTCTCACGAACATTGTGATCGGTGATGAGAACTCCGAGACCCTTTTTCTTGAGAAGCTCCACAATCTGTTGAATATCCGCCACGGCGATCGGATCGACCCCCGCAAACGGTTCGTCCAAGAGGATGAATGCCGGATCTGCAGCCAGTGCCCGGGCGATTTCGGTTCGCCGCCGCTCTCCTCCGGACAGCATAAAGCCCTGTTGACGCCGGACTTCTCCAAGCCCGAACTCCTCAATCAGTTCATCGCATCGTCGCCGCTGTTCCTCACGGGACAGACCGCGCACCTCTAATACAGCGAGAATATTCTCCTCCACGGTGAGCTTGCGAAAAACCGACGACTCCTGCGCCAAATACCCGATGCCCAAGCGAGCCCGCTTGTACATGGGCATTCGAGTGATGTCCTGCTCGCCGAGCAGTATTCTGCCAGCTGCAGGACGTTCCAAACCGACGATCATGTAAAAGGTGGTTGTCTTGCCTGCTCCGTTGGGTCCGAGCAGGCCTACCACTTCATCTTGCTCAACGCGCAAGGAAACCCCGTCGACGACACGGCGACCATAATACTCTTTGACCAGCTTCTCCGTCACAATTCTCATACTGCAAGCCTCTTTTGCACCCGCCACCTCGTCACTTCTAGCCCTTTGTCACCGGGCCCTTTACTCACTTCCTGGCAAGGATGCCAAAACGAATCAGCTCCTTGCCTGATGAGCAAAGGTCTGACGCAGGCCATCCTCAAGGCTCACCGTAGGCGCCCAGCCGATGGCCTCTTTCGCCAGATCGTTGGCCAACACACTGCGCCGGATCTCCCCCGGCCGTTCGGGAGCATGTTCACAGGAAACCTGTCGGCCGTGAATGCGCACCATGGTCGTAAAAAGATCATTGACACTTATCTCACTGCCACTGCTGACATTGATGATACCGCAATATGATGAGGTCAAAGCCAGCATGTTAGCCCGCGCTATATCGCCCACGAACACAAAATCCCGGGTCTGTTCACCGTCACCGAAGATGCGCACTCCTTCTCCATTGAGAAGGCGATCGGTGAAAATGGCCACCACGCCGCCTTCGCCCTTGGGATCCTGGCGCGGCCCGTACACATTCGAGTAGCGCAAAGCCACATATGGTAAGTCATAGAGATCATGATAGACCGACAAATAGTGTTCGACCGTATGCTTGGAGATCCCGTAAGGTGCCGAGGGAGCGATAGGATGCTTTTCATCGACTGGCAAGTAACGAGGATCGCCGTACACCGCTGCGGAAGAAGCATAGACCACTTTTCGAGCTCCGTGGAGGCGACAAGCCTCCAGTATGTTAATAGATCCCTCGATGTTCACCCGGGCATCGTAGACGGGATCGGAAACGGAACGTCGAACATCGATCTGCGCGGCGTGATGAATGACATACTCAGGTCGGAAATCGGCAAAGACCTTTTCGACTTCGACTCGGTCGGTGATGTCCGCTTTGAAGAAAGCAGATCGGCTGTTGAGGTTTTTTTCAAATCCNNTTCGCCACGTCGTATCCCGCAGCCACTGCCGCGTCCACAATGTGCGAACCTATGAAACCGGCGCCTCCGGTCACCAAGACTCGTGAGGATGGCAATAGAGTCACCTTCTTTGTATTCAGATTGATCTAACGTACCCAACGGCGAGCGGGATCCTCTAGAGGAATCGACCTTCGCAATTCATCCATATAGGCATGATGGGTTATCAAACGGACCAAGATGCGCAACAACAGATGACAGCCCCGCTCTTCGAGACGTCTGAGAAAAGCCAACGTAGACTGCCGCTCAGTCCAGCCTCCAACACTGAACAAACGATCTAGCCAAAAGAATACCGGACTGAGTTCAATGGACATCCGCACTGCGCGTTCAGGATGCTTGCGGTAGTAGATTACGGCGGTACGGGCCCGCTGACGCTCACGCTCGATGTGACCCGGCAGTTGAGAAAGCCGCAACGATGCCTTGTAGTGATAGCCCTTGGCCTCAGGAACTTTCACCGCCCGCAACTTCAAACGACGCAAGCGGCGCCCCAACTCCAGGTCTTCCCAGCCATATTCGCGAAACTCCTCGTCAAACAACCCGGCCTTGAACAAGTGTTCACGGCGAATGGAGACGTTGCCCGTGGCAAAAAAAGCGCGCGATATATCAGTCAGCTTCATCCGCGCCGCGGTGGGGTTGTCCAGATCAGTGGTGTGAATCACGGGGCCGTGGCCGATGACGTCATCTTCGGACTCATGCACTTTTAGGTGCGCCTCTAGCAACTCAGGAGCCGGTGCCAGATCACTGTCTATGAAGACGATCAAATCGCCTTGTGCCTCCGTTATTCCCCTGTTGCGCGCCGCGGCCGGACCCGAGCGCTCGGACATGCGGAAGTAACGTAAGCGGTAGGGCGTGCAAAGATTATCCGTCATCTTCTTGAGTCCGTCCGTAGAAGCATCGTCCACCACAATCACTTCAAACCGTGTCGGATCCAGTGTCTGACGTGCCAAATAGGTGAGCGTCTTTTCCATGATCACCCGCCGATTGTAGACCGGGATCACCACGCTGACCGTCAAATCCCTTTTTTCCTGACTCACACCTATCCTCCTACCGCATGAGAGCGCATGAGGCTCAACATGCGCTCCACCATGCGTGACGTTGCGCCGGGTTTTCCCATGCGTTGTTGTCCCACACGTCCCATGCGTCGGCGCTTTGACTCATCAAGCAACAGAGTACGCAAAGCACTCGCCGCTTCCTCCTTTTGCTCGACCACCCAGACGGCCTCTCCCAACAGACGCCGCTGGTCGCGGGCAAAATGTCGCGTAAACTGCGGTCCCCTGCCGACGGGCGCTACCACGGGCACACCCAGACCCGCCGCCTGTTCGTTGCCGGTACCTGACATCCCCAAGGCTACGCAAGCCTGGGAAATCACATCACCGAAGCGGCCCCGAATGATCCGCACCTCACAGCCCCCATCGGGGGACACCAGCACCCCTTCATCGCAAGACCGCAAACGATACTGCCAACCACCAGGCTCGGCTGCCTCGGCCAGTTCGGTCTCCGACAGCCCTCCGGCCAAAGCCAACAAAAAAACAGGTGCCAATTCCCCGGCCGACTCAGGT
The DNA here is from genome assembly GCA_001513395.1 of Clostridia bacterium DTU080. Classification (GTDB taxonomy): domain Bacteria; phylum Bacillota; class Limnochordia; order DTU080; family DTU080; genus DTU080. Next base: position 11,576 of record LFTP01000316.1, on the reverse strand, counting down.
CCGGTGCACACTGCCTGCACGATTTCGAGCATCAATGCCGCGTTGCGATAAGCTTCGGGCTTGCGGCTGCCAGGCAACAAAGCCACGATGGGTCGCTCGCCCGCACCGAAATCGTATCCGGTGACCGAAAAAGCATCCATCATCAGATTGCCCAGATACTCAGCGGGCACCCCCTGCTCGGCCAGAGCGGCCGCAGTCCGAGCATCCCGGGGAAAAACAGCCAGGCACTGAGACCTCATCAAAGCGGCCTCCCAGCGGAAATGACCTCGAATGTAGTCGGATTTCGCGGTCGGCACAAAAACAAAAGGAAGGGGCAGAAAAAGCGCCTTCATCAAAAGAGGATAGACATCTCCTACCCCCAAAACCCAGTCCGTCACCTTTGAAAGCTGACGCATGGCCCGCATCTGACGCCAAGTGAGTCCTAACAGACCCGCCCGTAAATCCTGCCACAGACCGTGTACTCCTTCCAGGATAAACCCCCCGGAAGGCATGGTCTTTTGGACACCTACCACAGGAAGTCCCGCTGAGACATAGGCCCGCCCTTCGCCGACGAGAGGAAAGGCTGAAACGACAATACCGCGCTCACGCAGAGCCTTCCCCAACAAGACACCCATGGTGTCCTCACCGTGACCGTTGCTGATGATCAACAGACGAGTCATAGTCCGGTCCCCTCACGCTTCATGGCGAGTATTGCACCTCATAGAGGCGCTTGTACAATCCGTCAACGCTCATCAGTTCTTCATGAGTGCCCATCTGCACTATCCGTCCTTCATCCATGACAACAATCCTATCGGCCTTCATCACCGTAGAGAGCCGATGAGCGATCACGAATGTAGTCCGGTTACGCATCAACCGTTCCAAGGCCTCCTGGACCAAAGCTTCAGACTCGGCATCCAGGCTGGAGGTGGCCTCGTCCAGGATCAGGATCCGAGGATCCCGTAGGATCGCCCTAGCGATGGCCAAGCGCTGCTGTTGACCCCCGGACAGACTGACTCCCCGTTCTCCGACCAGTGTATCGTATCCCTGGGGTAAGGAGGAGATGAACCCGTCGGCGTTGGCCAAACGAGCCGCTTCGATAACTCTTTCCATGCTGGCTCCGGGTCGACCGCAGCGAATGTTGTCAGCGGCACTTACGCCGAACAGAATAGTCTCTTGCGGCACAAGCCCGATGTGAGAACGCAGAGAGCGCAAAGAGACGGTTGAGATATCGATACCGTCAATGGTCACGCGACCGTGAGTGGGATCAAAAAAGCGGGGGACGAGATTGACCAAGGTGCTCTTACCCGCACCGCTCGGCCCGACCAAGGCTACAACTTCCCCCGGTTCGACCGTCAAGTTGATGTCTTCCAAGACCGGCACACCGGGGCGATAGGAAAAATGGACATTCTCAAAAGCGACGCGCCCTTCAACGGATTTCAACTCATGGGGTTTGCGCCTCTCTTTGACCTCGATCTCTTCATCCAAGAGACTGAAGACTCTATCAGCGGCAGCAAATCCCTGTTGAAACTGGTTGATGGCCCGCGTAATCCCGTTGATCGGCGCCGCGGTCATACCTATGTAGCCGATAAAGGCGATCAAATCACCTTCCAGCAGTCTTCCGGCCACAACTTCGTGTACTCCGTACCAGAGTACGGCAACCATACCCAAGACGGTCAACAGCTCCACGACCGGAAAGACCGTCGCCATCGCTTGTGCCGACTTCATGCCCGCAACGAAGGTCTGTTTGTTTGTTCCCGCAAAACGAGCCCTTTCCTGTTCTTCCATGGTGAAAGCCTTCACCACACGCACACCGGTTAGAGTCTCCTGAAGCTGAGCGGCAATCTCAGCGACCTTGTCTTGCATTTGTCGGGAGAAAAAGCGTATTTTGCCGCTGAAGACATTGATCGTGAATCCAACCAGCGGAAAGACCAACAAAGCCACGACGGTCAGCCGCCAATGGATCCAAAAAGCCGCCACCAAGACTCCGATGAGCAACAGAACATCGTGGATGAAATCACGCCAACCGGCCGTCACCGCTTCCTGGACCACAGTCAAGTCGTTCGTTAGACGGGAAATAGTCTCCCCGGTGCGATTCCGCTCATAAAAACTCAAAGACAGGCGCTGGAGATGATCGAAAGCAGCGCTACGCAGATCGTGCACCAGACGCTGCCCGGAGTAGGCCAAGAAATAGATCTGTCCGTATTGGAATATGCCCTTAACCGCATAAACGGCTAGAGTACCCACTGCCAAAAGGTTTACGTAACGCAGATCCTGCTTTTCAATGAGCACTCTTTGCACGAGCCCTCTGCCTAACGCGATAGGGATAAGAAGCTGGAGGAATGCCGAGACCGCCACCAAAGCCCCGCCCAGCAATACAGCCCACAGGTAGGGAGCCATAAACCCCAGTAAGCGAACCGGCGTGCTGCGTTTCATCACTATGCCTCCCAAAATAATCGCCCTACACTGGGTCGCAGGACGTGCGCGCCACATTAATGATGGCCTTGGCCAATCGATCCGCGGCTCCTGCTTGTCCCATGACTTCCCGAAGCTGTCGGCTCATGTGTTGCCGCCTTTGTGAGTCGCGCAACAGGTCCAATACCGGTGCAACCAGGTCGTCCGGATTGAGCTGTCCCCGTATTTCCGGAACCAACAGCCTGCCGGCCTTGCGATTGGGCTGCGCCACAAACTCCGTCCGTTCGGCTACGGCAAGCACGGCGGCTCGTTTCAGCCGCCTGCCCACGAAGGGTATTCCTCCCAAGAATCCGGCCAATCCTTCCAAAGGAATCTCTTCGGCATGATTGAGGGGCAATACGACCACCATGGGCAATCCCAGATACGCCATCTCAGCCGTATTGCTGCCCGGAATGGTGACGGCCAGATCGCTGGCGAGCATCAGATCATACTGCAATCCCTTGTAGGCCAGCACACTCAGCTCACCGGCTGTAAGGCTCCAAGCAACGGTGCCGGAAGCGGAGACAGGCACTTCCGCCCTAGTGATCCGGATCCGCGAGTCCAGACTCTCCTGAGCCACCCGAACAAAGGCGTCATCATCGGCGAAAGGAGCCACACTCAACAAAAAGGATAAAGGAACATCCGACTGACGGAACAGACGATCTGCCACGGACAGAAAGAAAGGCAACATGAAGCGCATTTCAAACGGCCGACTGCCCGGGAACAGTGAGACCACGTGCTTCTCTTCAGAAAGTCCCAGGCGCTCTCTGATTTCCTCTCTGCTGCCGAGGACAGGCCGTACGGCATCTAGCATGAGATTACCCACTACCGCCAGCTGTTCAGCACGGGCGCCCTGTTTTATGGCTCGGGACCGAGCCATCTCATCGGGCAAGAAAAAACAACGATAGCTCCTGCTCCAAGCAATTCGGCCCTCCGTATAGGCTACGGCAGGCAACCGCAGACGACGGCTCAACAGCACCGCTGCGAAGAGATCTCCTCCCAAAAAACAGACCACTCCCGTGCGAGCCGGCTTAAAGCCTTTCGGACGAACACCCCACAGCACAAACCTGATGAACTCCCGCGGCCCGTAGACCGCATCCACCTCGGGCATAGCGGCGATGACCGAGCATTCGGCGCCGCTGGCGTAGGTGCACGGAGGCACGAAAACTGAGATAGTGCAATGTGGTGCCGCTCGACGCAAGCCCGCCACCGCCGGAGCTAACCACGCGGCCACTTCACCGGGGCTGTTGGCAGTCAGAACCACATCCAAGCTTATCCGCCTCCGCCGTCAGGTTCCAGGCAATACGGGGCGAAATCCTGCCCTCGGGCCACGCACATGACTACTTGAGCCGTCCGGGCCACCGCTCCCGGTTTGCCCAGGCGCCGCCGCACTTCGGCGAAATCACTGAGCATTTGTTGCCTTCGCTCTTTATCATGCCACAAAGAGAGGATTTCTGCAGCCATGGCCTCCGGCTGGACCTCATGCTGAAGCAACTCCGTAACTACCGCCCGCCCTGCCACCACGTTCGGCAGAGCTACATACGGTGTTTTGACCAATAGCTTGGCTATATGGTAAGTACTGGGCGTCAGTTTATAGACCATGACCATCGGTGTATCTAACAGAGCCGCCTCAAGCGTCGCCGTGCCGCTGGCGACAATGGCCGCATCGGCGGCAGCCAACACGTCATAGGTGCGGTTCTTCACGACGGCCACCTTGGCTCCGTCGGCGTAGCGCATCAGGCCTGCCACCGAATGATCCGGAACCGTGTGAGCCGGAGCGACAGCAAACTGCGCCTGGGGCAGCCGCTCAGTGATCAAGGCAGCGGCTTTCAGCATCGGCTCGAGCAACGTCTTGATCTCCTGCTCACGGCTGCCTGGCAACAAGGCGAAAAACGGCGCTTGCGGATCAAAACCCAACTCACGTAGCAGTTGGTCACGATCGACATCCGGATGCACGCTGTCTATGAGCGGATTGCCGCAATAACAGACCGGCGCTCCCACCTGACGATAGATCTCAACTTCAAAGGGAAAGATCGGACACACGCAATCGACTATTCGGGCGATCTTTTCCGCCCGGCCCCTGCGCCATGCCCAGACGGAAGGACTGACATAATAGACCACGGGAATGCCTCGGCCCTTGGCCATTTCCGCCAGACGCATGTTGAAGTCGGGAAAATCGATGACCACAAGGACGTCGGGTTCTTGTCGTTCCATCACTTGCACCAGGCCCCGAAGCACCCGGTGCAAAACCCGAACGCTTTTTAAGGCCTCTACAAAACCGACGGCACTAAAACGCGTCGGGTCGTAGAGCAAGCGCACTCCGGCACTGCGCATACGACTTCCGCCCATACCGAACAGACGGGCCGTCGGCTCTATGGCCATGATCTCGCGAGCCAGGCGGGCACCATGCATATCACCGGAGGCTTCGCCCGCCACTATCATGACCTTCACCCCATCACCCTCCGTCTCATCACATCAAGCCTGATGCATGTTGTTCGCCCGCGTAGCCCAACAAAGATATCCCGTGTCGATCCGCCAGGGCGACGGTCTCAGCCCGATCCATGACAAAAGTGATGTCCCCCTCAAAGGCCAGGACCCGGGCCCGGGCTTTTGCTAAGGTCTCGACAGTGCGGAGACCGAACGTCGGGATGTCAAAACGCCGATCCTGATGCGGCTTGGCCACCTTCACGACGACGACGTCTTTTTGACCTAGACTGCCGCCGCGCATGATGCACTCGTCGGTTCCTTCGATAGCCTCAACGGCCAGTACCGCGCCGGACTTGACTACGACCGTCTGACCGATATCCAGTCCGGCGATCCCTTTAGCCATGCGGAAACCGAAGGCGATATCTTCCCATTCCCGCGGCGTAGGCTGCGACTTTGTCAAAGGACCGTTCCCGGCCAACAGATCGGTGAGAAAATCACGTTGATCGCCGATGGTAAAACCCTCTCGCTCCAGATCGGCTACAAAAGCCAGGACAATCCGGTTATCATTCTTCTCCCGCAAAGAAGCGAGGATGCGCAAAAAACGCGCATCCATCTGCACTCCGCCATATAACAAGCGCTTATCTACCTTGCCTACCAGATAAAGCGCACTCACCCGCAACTCATGCAGGGTATCTATCACTTCCTGCCAACAACCTATGGACACCGGACGCCAATGGTGCACCACTGAGGCCAAATCAGGATCCGCCCCGGGAGCGAGTTCAATCGCCGCCACTTCACAACCGCGCCTTTTGGCCTCCGCAGCAAAAAAGACCGGCAAACGACCGTGACCGGCCAGTATTCCAATTCGATCGCTCAAAGCATTCAGTCCCCCTCACCAGCATCCGACAGAAAAACCCAGGTGCCTGCATTGGCAAACACCTGGTTCGCGACAGAATCTATCGTGAAGACCGTCCGGACGTCTCACCATCGCGGGCTCTAGCGGCAGATACCGCGGTCGGCGCTGCGTAGAAACCGGAGAAAGTGATCAATCTCCTCACTCCCCGCCAGCTCTCTTTCCATGACCTCTATAGCCTGCGAGACATTGAGTCCGGAACGATAAAGAATCTTGAATGCCCGCTGAATCTCTATGCGCGTCTCAGGCGGCAACCCGTTACGCCGCAGCCCCACGATATTCACCCCGTAGACCCGCGCCGGATTACCGTCTACCAGAGCATAGGGCGGCACGTCTTTGGTGACCATGGAGTGAGCTCCGACCATGGCCATTCGCCCGATTTTGGTGAACTGATGTATGCCTGCAATGCCTCCGAGGACTACGCGGTCTTCTATTACCACATGGCCGGCGATACCCACTGCATGAGCCACGACACAATGATTCCCCATTTGCACATCATGCCCAACATGGACATAAGACATGACGAGATTGCCGTTGCCCAGACGCGTCTCGCCGCCTCCGCCTTCCGTTCCCCGACTAATGGTGGCATACTCGCGTATGATGTTATTGTCACCGATGAACAGATAGGTTTTCTCGCCGCCGAATTTAAGATCCTGCGGTTCGCTGCCTACTATGGCCCCTGTGTAGATCTTGTTCTCCCGTCCGATCTTCGTCCACCCTTCGATAACACAGTGGGCGCCGATTTTGGTGCCTTCGCCGATCTCGACGTTTTCCCCGATGATCGTATAGGGCCCGATTTCCACTCCCGCTCCCACCTGCGCCTTGGGGTGGACTATGGCACTCGGATGGATTCGTGTATGAAGTGGAATCACTTTAGTGTCCACATTGGTGTCCACCTTGCGCTCGGCAGAGCTCATAGTCTTGCGTCACCGGACAATTCCGGTGACTTCCTCCCTTTCAAAACTTGTATCATACTAAACTCACAACTGCCTCGACAGAAACACATAAAATAATGAGTATACCGCCGCGGTACCGTTACCGTGGATATTGATACGAATCATAAATTAAACATTACTCCAAGATCATGTGTGTGACGGTTCGTCCATATAAGTGAACAGCAATTGCGCCTGAGCCACCCGGTGACCATCTACAAAACCGATGACGGAGACTTTACCCATTCGACTGCCACCTCTAATCACCGTAGCCTCAAGACGCAGTTGATCGCCGGGAACCACGGGTTTACGAAAACGGGCCTCATCAATTCCTGCGAGAATCGGTAACAACGGTTCTTCATCGCCGCTGAGCATGGCGATGCCGCCGGTTTGAGCCATAGCCTCGACAATCAGCACTCCCGGCATTATGGGCAAAGTAGGATAGTGCCCTGTGAAATATGGTTCATTAATAGAAACATTCTTCAACGCCACCGCACGGCTCAAAGGTTCCCACTCAACAACCCGATCGATGAGCAGCATCGGATATCGATGTGGCAAAAACCTACGAATAGCGTTAATATCCAAGCTCACAGGGCACCCTTCCTTTTGAAAATCATTGTATGCCTCGCTAAAGAGACTGTCAAGGCAAGCTATTGACACTTCCGGAAAAACATAGTCAACCGGCTACTCTAATATCAGACGAATCCCCTACATTGACTTGAGCATAGGTGCCTCCGACAGCCGCTCTTTCCCCGATAATCGAGTCACTGAGCAGTACGTTGGTTACATGCGCCTCGCGATTGACAATACTGTTGCGGATGATACACTGACGAACTTCAACTCCCTCGGCAATGCTGACATAGGGGCCGACAATCGACTGAACGATCCTTGCTGAAGGAGCAATCGACACCGGGGGGATGATTATGCAATCCTCGGCCGACGGCAATTGACCGTTACCTTTCTGTTTGTCCAGTAACAGACGATTACTCTCCAGCAGAGTTTCGGGATTGCCGCAATCCAGCCAATCAAGCACGGGAAAGGTGGTCATCTCCTCGCCTTGCTCGATGAGCAGCTGGAGGGCATCCGTTAGCTGATACTCCCCTTTGAGCTTGATGTCCCGCTCAATGATCTGCTGCAAAGCGGCAAAAAGCCTCCGGCTGCTGGCCAGATAATAAACACCGACGATAGCCAAGTTGCTCGGCGGTTCCGCGGGTTTTTCCACCAGCCGACGAATCCGTGTCCCTTCCAACTCGACGACTCCGAAACGGGTCGGATCCTCTACTTCATGGACACCGATAGCGCTTCCTTTCGCCGCCAGAACACTGCGCAGATCCGCGCTGAAAATGGTGTCTCCCAACACGATCAGCACCGGTTCATCTTCACAGCCAAACGCTTCTTGGGCCAAAAGGACGGCATGGCCCAGGCCTAGTCGTTCGGGTTGCTCGACACATCTGACCCTGACCGGGTAGGTCGATCGTACATATTGCTCAATCTGTTCGCCGAGATGGCCGACGATGAGCACTACTTCATCGATCCCGAGCGGGATCAAAGCATCGAGAATGTGACCCAGAATCGGCTTGCCGGCCACATGGACCAGAGCCTTGGGTGTCGTGTGTGTGAGCGGGCGCAGACGAGTACCCATACCCGCCACAGGCAAGATTGCTTTCATTGGGGAATCTTCCTCTCCTTACACGCTCCCTTTCTACACCGTTGAGACAAGATTCGAAGGATCCGGATCCGGCTGCACGGTTTGCAGGATGGCCCGCCCCAGCAGCGCATTCAACCGATGGCCGCTGCGAATGCCAATGACATGAGCGCGTAGGCGTCCCACCAGGGCCAGATCTCCGATCACATCCAGTATTTTGTGTCTCACGAGTTCGTTGGGATAGCGCAGTGGTGTCAAGACAGATTCTTCCCCAATTACCACGGCAATATCGCCGCTGGCACCCTGAATCAGCCCTTTGCGGCGCAATGATTCCACCTCTTCAAGCCAGCCCATAGTTCGCGCCGGGGCGATCTCCTTTTCGAAGCTCTCCGGTGTGACGATCACCTCTGCATACTGATCAGTCAGCGCCGGATGAGCCTTGTCGTTTGTAAATGTGAAACTGACACAAAACCGGTCACTGGGCAGGGCCACCATGTGGCGGCCCCCGTCGCTGACCCACACGGGCCGGGACAACTCGACATATTGACGAGGAAGCGATTGCTCCACGACTTGGGCCGCCTTCAACATCCGGATAAAGGTCGCCGCACTTCCGTCGACAATGGGCACTTCGGGACCGTCTACTGTCAGATGGCAATTGTCGATCCCCAGACCGCTGAGAGCTGCCATCACGTGCTCAACGGTCGATACCGAAGCCGCACCGTCAGCGATTCGTGTACAACGAAATGAGTCGACGACGTAGTCGATGGTTGCCGGAATCAACGGTTGACCGGGCAGATCGATACGCTGAAAAACAATGCCCGTACCCGCAGGAGCCGGATGAAAACCCAGCCTGCACACCGTACCGGTGTGCACACCTATGCCCTCAATGTCGAAGGAGTGCTTGATCGTCTGTTGCCGGCCCAAGCTCCTCGTCCTCCCTCCATATCGCCCGCCCACTTTTTCTGCACCCTCAGTGATGATCCTGCCGCCGCAGGCGGCATTCCCTGTGTCGCGGCACGAGAACGATGCGCCCGCGGGTGATCGCCGTCCATAAAGCGCGCCTGCCACAGCCGCCGATAACCCGCACCAACCTCAGAGGTCGGCGCCGTCAGAATCGCCTCCGGAGCACCCGCCTCCGCGATACGTCCCTTGTCCATGATCACCAGACGATCAGCCAGACGAAGAGCAAAGGGCAATTCGTGGGTGACTATGAGCATTCCCGCTTTGGTCGTGACCACGAGTTCCTCCATAACCGCCAACACTTCTTGGACCAAAATGGGATCCAGCGAGGCCGTCGGCTCATCCCACAGCATGAGGTCCGGCTGAGAGACAATCGCCCGAGCGATACCTACTCGCTGACGTTGTCCGCCGCTCAAGGCGGCAGGTAGCCTATGATGCAAAGACGGGGCTATATCTACTTTCCTCAACGCTTCCCGGGCTGCCTGCAAGGCCTTCTCGCGATGAGCGCCGGCCATGATCAAACCCAAAGACACGTTTTCCAACACCGACAGACGAGCAATAAGGTTGAAGTGCTGAAAGACAAAACCCAAACGGCGACGATAACTCCGAAGCAGATCGTCGTCCATGTCGCGCACTGACTGACCGTTAAACCAGATCTCACCTTGGTCTGGCTCAACGAGCCTGTTGATGCACCGCAAAAGAGTTGATTTCCCACAGCCACTGGGCCCCATCAACACCACAACTTCACCGCGAGCCACGGAGAGCGTGACGCCGGCCAAAGCTACTTCATTGCCGTATTTTTTGTGCAGATCGTTTACCTGTAACACTGGCCTCACTCCTCTCCAAGACGCTCAATTTGACTCCACCGACCACAACTTAACGGAAGACTTGCTGAGGTCGATTCAACAACCAAAGAAGTCCCGGACGGCCCGAGGGCACGACAACTTCCCGCATTAGTTGTGCGGCGTTCAACCCCAACGCTTCCGCCGCCGCTATCTCGTCATCATCGACCGGGCTGATGCGTCGCGACAACCTGCCGACGGCCAAACCCAAAACGGCTCCTACTGGCAGCATCCGCCACACACTCATCCCGGGTATGGCCGCTCCGCTGCCCAGATATATCCCCGCCAGCAACAGAGCGCCTACCAAGGCGGCGTAGACATCTTCCGCACCAAACCGACGCCGGGAACATCCCTTCATCTGCCGCAGTGCTTGCACCGCGGAAAGAACAGTGGCCTGATCAGCAATGAGCGCCAGAAGCACCAAAACGACCGCCATGATGCCCGCTATCGTTCGCCGTACCTGAGCCAACATCCCGAACAGAGTCGCCCGGGCATCGGGATTAACGAGGGCTGTCGGCGATTCGAAAAGCGTGATATCAGAGCGTTTAAGCACGCTTCGAATCAACGCCGCGCTCTGGTCGGCATCCACTCTCTCATCGACCACGTACTGCAGACGATCCCCCGGCACAACCTGTCCCTCCAGATAGCGGTCGATCAAATGCAATGAATCCGCGATCTCCTCATCACTCAGCTGCGGCAGGTTTTCCCGCACGCGGGTGATCTCGCGTCTGATGGACGCCACATCCAAAGCCGCCATCGCTTCCAGACGATCCGACATCTGTTGCAATGCGGCCCGCATACCCGGCACGTCAACGTTCTCCAACTCCAATGGTCTGGTCTCCTGCTGCTGCAGCCTTTTCATCACACCCGACAGCAACACGGATACGAGAATCTCGCCCGGATCGATATTGCTTTTGGTCGTCAACTCCTCATTGATCTGGCGTACCTGCTCTTGTACTTCATCAAGCTGGACCAAAGCCGCTTCAAAAGTGGTCAAGACCGTATCGGCATTGGCCACCGCTCCCTGAGCGTCATCGGCCAGGGCCTGCAGTTGATCCAGCAACTCAAGACTGGTGTCAATGGCTTCTACAAGCTGCAGACGTTCATTGGTCAAGTCCGCCCACCCGATACTGCGGCCGTTGTTGTCACCGGGCAGATAGGCTCCCGCCCCCGTGGTCAACAACGCAGTTGCATCGCCACTTTCGATATATCCTCGGGCGCGATCGGCCGTGACGTCGGTTACTCGCATGACAACGCTCGTTGCCCCGGACGGGGTCTGCCTTAACTCCAACAGATCATTCGGTCTGACGGCATCGGCGGCCGTCAACCTTACTTCGGCTTGTGTGGCGTATCCCAACAAGAAACGCCTCATCTCATGCAAAGCGACCACAAAGGAGTCCATCTCGTCGTCTTGGTCCATAACGCTT
>LFTP01000258.1 GCA_001513395.1 Clostridia bacterium DTU080 | reverse complement strand
ACCACCATGGCCGCGAGCCAGGCAAATGAGGTATAGCGGCGGGTGATCACAAAACCATGGGCACCGCCTACATAGGCCCAGTTGAGGAACATGACGCGTATGATCTCACCGAAGCCCAACGTGGCGATGGCCAGATAGTCCCCTCGCAGCCGCAAAGTCGGTAAGCCAATCAAAAAGCCGATACCGGCAGCGGCCAAAGAACCGGCGATGAGCGCAACCGGAAACGGCAGATTGAATTTGACCGTGCATATGGCTCCGACATAAGCTCCCACAGCCATGAACCCGGCGTGGCCCAATGAGAACTGGCCCGTGAACCCGTTTATCAGGTTGAGGCTGGTCCCCAAAATGATAAAAATACCAGCCAGTTTGATATTGATCATCAGATATTCACCGATTAGGCCTACAGCCTCAAGCGCCAGGATTAAGAGGTAAACAGTTGCCGTGAATGCTCCCCAGATGATTTGCTTCGAGTATCGTTCAAAGGCCACCGTTCTCACACCTTTTCGTGTCCCGTTTTTCCAAGAAGTCCTGTCGGTTTGACCAGCAAGATCAGAATCAGGAGCGCAAAGGCCACAGCGTCGCGGTAGGTTGAGGACAAAAAGCCGGCGACCAATGACTCCGCAATGCCCATCAAAAGCCCACCCAAGACCGCTCCGGGAATGATCCCTATACCACCGAGCACCGCGGCTACAAAAGCCTTCAACCCCGGCATAACGCCCATGAGGGGATCGATGCGATTGTAGTAGATGCCTACCAACAGCCCGGCCGCACCCGCCAGGGCGGATCCAAGGGCGAAGGTATAGGAAATCACTGAATCGACATTTATGCCCATCAGCGCCGCGGCCTGTTCATCAAACGAGACCGCTCTCATGGCTTTGCCCGCTCGCGTGTGTTGCACCAACAGCTGCAGGGCGACCATGAGTAACACGGCCACTGTGAGGATGAAGATCTGCTGAGCGGTGATGATTAGTCCGCCGATATGGATCTGGTAGGACGAAAGCAGCTGTGGATAGGAGCGCGGTTGCGGAGAGACTGCCCAGATCATACTATACTCTAAGAAAAACGAAACTCCAATAGCAGTGATGAGCAATGTGATTCGCGGTTGACCGCGCAAAGGTTTATAGGCGACACGTTCAACGATGATCCCCAGCAGTGCGGCTCCGGCCATAGACATAACAAGAGCCGGCAGAAACGACAGTTTCAACACTGAGGTGGCAAAAAAACCGATGAAAGCGCCCATCATATAGATGTCGCCATGAGCGAAGTTGATTAAGCGAACGATCCCATAGACCATAGTGTATCCAAGGGCGATCAGTGCGTAGACGCTTCCCAATGAGATACCGTTTATTATCTGCTGCAGAAACTCCGTCATCGTCCGACTCCTTCGTACGCATGTTTCAATCCAACCATAATTCGAGCCCGGCGAGGAAATCCCTCCGCCGGGCTCTATCCTTTTCCTTCCCCAGGCACCGCGGACGGGGTCATTCCGGCCGACTCAGCCGGCGATTGTCACGGTGCTTCGGCGCCGGATGATCGGCAGCGTTGCGCTTTTCAGACACTTGACATTGCGTGGCGGATGGTGGGAGTGTTTGACACACTCCCAATCCGTCCTCGTTCGTTAGCTTCATCAAGCCGGCAAGTCCGGCCACACATGATCGACCCGCCCCGACGACAGTCGGTTACGAAGATCGCTTCGTCAAGTGTTCGACCCACTTCCGACATACCAAGTGCTTTAGGGCTGAATGACGTCTCGGACCGAGGGTACACCGTTTTTCAGCTCTACTATAATACCGTCCTTGATCGGGTTGCGATCTGCGCCCATGGTGATGTTGGCGCGCAAGATCTTTAGGTTCTCGGTGGCGGCGAGTGCATCCCGAATGGCTTTCGGGGTGAAGGACTCTGCCCGCTTAAGAGCGTCAACCAGAATCCACCCTGCCTCGTAACCCAAGGCGGCAAAGGCATCCGGCACATGGCCGAATCTGGCCTCATACGCCTTGACAAACTCCTGGACAACGGGATCGTCGTCGCCAGCGCTGTAGTGATTCGTGAAGTAGATGTCGTTCAGGTTCTCAGCACCGGCGATCTCGACCAGTTTGGCAGAGTCCCAACCGTCACCGCCAGTAAGCGGTACGTTAATGCCCATCTCGCGCGCCTGGCGGGCGATCGCACCCTGCTCCTCGTAGTAACCCGGGATGTAGATCATATCAGCTCCGGACGATTTAATCTTGGTGAGCTGCGGGCGGAACTCAGTGTCTTTGGAGAGGTATTTCTCTTCAGCAACGATCTGGCCGCCCAACTCCTCAAAGCGCTGCCGGAAGAAGCTCGCCAAAGCGGTGGAATACGGGTCACCGCTGTTGACCAGCATGGCCGCCTTGCGTGACCCCAAGGTATTGTAAGCGAATTCAGCCATGGCGATGGCCTGGAAGTCATCCATGAAACAGGCGCGGAAGATATAGTCTCCCACTTTGGTGACATCAGGGGCAGTCGCCGTCGGTGTGAGCATCGGGACTTGCATTTCCTGAGCTACGTTAGCCGCGGCAATGGAGTTGCTGCTGATGACGGGACCCAGCATGGCCACAACATTGTCTTTCGTGATCAACTTGGTCGCCATGTTCGTCGTTTCGGCGTTATCCGATTTGTTGTCTGCCTCGATCAACTTGATTTTGTAGCCGTCAAGAACGTCCTGCTCGTTGGCCTGTTCAAGGGCCAAGACTATGCCGTTGCGGGCGGAGACTCCGAAACTGGCGACTCCGCCTGTCAACTCGAAGTTGCCTCCGATTCGAATCTCTTTTCCTCCGGAGCGTCTGGAGAGTCCGATTCCGAGACCGACAGCTATGACCAATACAGCGATAATGACATATACCGTTTGTCTTTTCAAAACTCCCACCATCCCTTCTTGATATACGCGTATGCATTCTGAACAGAATGCTCTGTCGCCTAAACTATAATCGCCGTACGCGCCAACTGTCAACGCTCCGGGTTATATGAAAAAGGCCTCCTGCCGTCACTGTCGGCGTGCACAGTCTCAACTAATCGAGAAAACGTAAAGGATCCAGTGGTTTGTTATCGCGGCGTATTTCAAAATGAAGGTGCGGACCGGTTGTCCGTCCAGTGTTCCCGGAGCGAGCCACGACCTGTCCTTTGCGGACTATGTCTCCTTTTGCGACTCGAAACTCTGAAAGATGAGCGTAATAGGTCTCCCAACCGCCACCATGATCGATCACCAGCAGGCGTCCGTATCCCCCGGACCAGCCGGCTGATTTGACCACACCGTCAGCAGCGGCACGAACCGGAGTCCCCGTCGAGACCCCTAGATCGATCCCTTGATGCATACGACCCCAACGCATGCCAAATGCCGATGTGATGCGCGCGTTTACTGGCCAGGCAAATCCGGTTTCCGGTCCGTTCTTGAGACGCTCAAGAGCCTCGCGCCCCTGATCCGCATCAGCGGCAATGGCCAACGGCAGTACGGATGGCTCCTCCTTTGACGTTATCTCAAGTGTCACATTCTCTGTTGCCAGCGGTGCCGCAGACGTTTGCAGCTGTTCCTTCCGCGAACTCGTCCCCTGCAGTGCATCCGATAAAGCATGGTCTACGCTCAACATGAGCGAAGCCCCGACAGGCAGCTGCAACACCAATCCGGGCCGTATTATGGTGTCGGCTTGGAGCCCGTTGACTCTCAATAACTCATTGAGGGCCACTCCGGTCTTTTTGGCGATGGACCAAAGCGTGTCCCCCTTGTTTACCGTGTACGTGGCGGGAGCCGATCCATCGCCGGCCGTTGAAGAAGCGACGGGAGGGGCTGTTGCAATGATCTCTTGCCCCGGATGGATGATACTTCTTTCGCTCAGACCGTTCCAAAGCAAAAGGTCGCCGAGCGCGACCCCGTGGGTTCTGGCGATTGAGTAGAGAGTGTCACCTTCCCGAACCACGTATACGTTTTGATCCGCTGATACGGGCAGACAAAAAAGCAACGCAACCATGATAACGCGTATCGTAAACAACCTACCGCATGTTCGCCAGCACATCAACTTCCTCCAAGTTCGATTCACGTCGCCCGGGAGAGTGCTCCAAACCGCTCCCGCCGGCATGGCCGTTGAGTCCTATGAGACTTACGGCGACACTGATCTTTTCAGATGCGTATCCAAACGGTTATTGCGGAACACACCGACCGTGACCTTGATCGGTGCGGTTTCATCGCCCGGTGCAGAGGCCGACGCGAAGCATTTCGTAGGGTTCATGTCACGTGTTCGTCACTTGAGGCTCAACGCTTGAGATCAGCTGAGCTCGCTTCGCCGGCTGCACTTGCTGACCCGAAAAGACCTTTGAGGTTGTCAAGCCGAGCACTCAATCTGTAGCTCCTTCGTCGGCCAATATCATTGTATCTACGACGACAGGCTGACAAAGACCTGCTTGGTTTGTTATCTATTTGCGCTTCCGACCAACATTCTCGGGACCACATACTTCAGCCTATGCGGAAGCCTTACGCAGGTGATAGTCTTCGCGGCTCGAAACTCTGTACAAAGATGTCGTGCCCGTGAAGAAACAGGAGGCAATCCGCATGGAAAAAGTCAAAGTCGGCATCATCGGTTGTGGGAAGATCAGCGGTATCTACTGTCAGGCGAAGCAGGTTTTTGAGATTCTGGACATTGTGGCCTGTGCAGATCTGATCCCCGAAAGAGCCAAGGCCAGGGCTGAGGAGTACGGCATTCCTCGGGTCTGCTCACCCGAGGAGCTGTTGAACGATCCCGAGATCGAGCTGGTGGTCAACCTTACCATCCCCCAGGCGCACGCAGAGGTATGTCTGGCTGCTTTGGAAGCGGGCAAGCACGTATACGTGGAAAAGCCTCTGGGGATCGACCGTGAAGAGGGTCAGAAGCTCCTGGCGACAGCTCGAGCAAAGGGTTTGCGATTGGGTGCTGCCCCGGACACGTTCTTGGGAGCGGGTTTGCAGACTTGTCGCAAGCTGATTGACGACGGTTGGATCGGTAGACCGGTAGCGGCGACGGCATCTATGCTCTCCCACGGTCACGAAACATGGCATCCTGATCCGGAGTTTTACTACAAGCGCGGTGGCGGTCCGATGTTTGATATGGGACCGTATTATCTGACCGCCTTGATCTCCTTGATCGGGCCGGTGCGCAGTGTGGTTGGCTGCACCCGTACCACTTTTCCGCAGCGTACAATTTTGAGCGAACCAAAGCGCGGGCAGATCATCGATGTTGAGGTACCCACCCACGTAATTGGCATTTTGGATTTCGCTCAGGGATCTTTGGCGACCATAGTGACCAGTTTTGATGTTTGGGGCGGACAAGTGCCGCGCATTGAGATCTATGGCACCGAAGGGACTTTGAGCGTTCCGGATCCAAACACCTTCGCCGGACCGGTACTGTTGCGTCGCGGCGGTTCTAAAGAATGGACTGAGATACCCTTAGTGTTTGGATATAACACCAACAGCCGCGGCCTTGGTGTAGCTGATATGGCCCATGCCATCCGTTCCGGTCGGGCTCACAGGGCCAATGAACAACTCGCCTATCACGTCTTGGATGTGATGGTCAGCATCCACGATGCCGCTGAAGCTGGCAGAAGGGTCGAACTGGAGAGTACATGTCAGCGTCCGGCACCCTTCCCTCTCGGGCTGCCGGCAGGCATCTTGGATGACTGAGGACTGAGCAGCCGGGGACCGCCTCCCTGTACGTCGAGTCTCGGCGGGCGGCGGTCCCTTCTTAGCATGTGGTCTGGTAGCTCAAACCGGCTTGCGCCAGCTTTTCCTCCGCTTCCTGAATGGAATAGACCGGCAGGTACATCAGGCTGACGTATTCCATGACCATTCGTTCAGCACAAAATCTGCTTTGCGCCATCTCAATGCTGGCTCTCATCATCTTCTCCCAGGCTCGGCGATTGCGGAACGTGGGCAGTACATCCTCCAAGAGTTTCTCATAGAGCGCAACCAGATCCCGCTCATTCTGATCGGGTCCTTGATAGCCTTCTCCGAACTGCCAGCCGTTGACCCCGTCCTGGCAGCCTTCCGGCCACCAACCGTCCAAGATGCTGAGATTGAGCACCCCGTTCATGGCCGCTTTCATCCCGGATGTCCCGGATGCTTCAAGAGGACGGCGAGGGTTGTTCAGCCAGACGTCACAGCCGCGAACCAAGCGTTTGGCCAAATACATGTCGTAGTTTTCCAGATACACTACGCTGTTAGGATAGCGTTGCGCCGCAGTCCACATGTTGGTGACGATTTTCTTGCCGTTTTCGTCGTTGGGATGGGCTTTCCCGGAAAAAATCAGCGAAATCTGTCCTGATGCGAGCAGCGGCTCGATCACATCTGGGCGTTGCAAGATCAGGTCACTGCGTTTGTAGGTCGCAGCACGGCGGGCAAAACCGATCAAAAGCGAGTCGGGATTGAGATGCCTTCCGGTGCGAGCAGCCACTTCCACCAACAGCTCGTTGCGCAAGATAGCATGAACCGGCCACAGATCCTGCTTGTTTTCGAAGGCTGTGGCAATCCGAGGATCTTGCCACGTCGGTCGATGGACACCGTTGGTCACAGCCATGACCGGTGCCGCCCTATCCACATCGGCCCACATTTCGCGGACCGTAACCCCATGCATCTTGGAGACCCCGTTTGCCAGTTGAGCCAAACGAAGTCCAGCCACCGTCATGCCGAAAGGATCACCGCCGATGGAACACATCTGGTCATAGGTCAAGCCATTGTAGGCGCCCATGTCTTCTAAGAAGGCATGCTCGTGGAACTCATTGCCTGCCAGCACGGGTGTATGTGTCGTGAATATGACATGAGACCGAACCGCGCGCAGCGCAGTCTCGAAGGGCTCTCCTTGTGCCATGCGTTCGCGCAGAAGCTCGATGCCTGCCAGCACGGCGTGCCCTTCGTTGAAATGATAGATGTCCACAGGTATGCCGAGCTTTCTTAGGGCTCGCACACCTCCGATGCCCAAGACGATTTCCTGTGCCACGCGATCGACATTGCTGCCTCCGTAGAGACTGCGAGTTATCCAGCCGTGTGGACTCCCGGGGATATTGGTATCCAAAAGGTACAAAGGCACGTTACCGTAGGCATCAAGGCGCCAGACGCGACAAGGGACGTTGTCACGGCCTACCTGGACGTGAACCACCACTCCGGTGTCACGCATGTGCTCCATTTTCAGGGGAGGATACGTGTCGTAGGGTTTGCCTTCCCGGTCAATATGCTGCGCCGTATAACCGTGATGCCACAAGATGCCCACGCCGACCATCGGTATTTTCAGATCATGGGCGGCCTTCAGGATGTCGCCGGCCAGAATGCCCAATCCACCGGCGTAGATGACTAGATCCTCATGCAGACCGAACTCCATGCAAAAATAGGCGACGCGCGGCAGAGCTGTCTGCCTATCCATAGCCTTACACCTACCCGTACTGGAGAGTTGGGGAGCTTATTACCCCTTAGCAAGGTTGCCCTGTCAGACTGATGCGATACGCGGGAAAGACCAGGAAGGATTTGCCTGAGGAAGGCAGAACGACTGAAAAAGCGTTATCTATCGGCATAACAGAATGACGGAGGGGGCATCTTAAGTTGGCCGAGTTCGGACTTATTCACTACAATTTCCGCGGTACCCTGGAAGAGTTCCTGGACTACGCTTCCGAGACGGGATTCCAATGCACCGAGCTGTCGATCCGAGATATCTGGAATGAAAAGGAAGGTCAAGGTTTCGAAGCGGCCAAGGAACAGGCCAAGCGGGTCAAGGATATGCTGACGAGTCGCGGTCTGCGCGCCTCAGCGGTCTCTGCCGGAAACACATTCCTTCTCCCTGATGAAAAAGCGCGCCAGGCCCAAATAGATCGGCTCAAGCAGGTATGTGAACTGGCTCGCATCGCCGGCACTTCCATGCTGCGCATAGACGGGGGTTCGCCAAATCCGGATATCCCCAATGACAGAGCGGTCTATCTCGATCTTATCGTCTCCGGTTTGTCACAGTTGACTGATTTTATTGAGAACGAGGATTTCCGTCTGGCTCTTGACAACCATGGTCTGGTCACCAATGATGCGGACTTCCAGATCGCGATATTTGAACAGATTGGGTCCAAGAATCTGGGAGCCAACGTGGATACGATGAATTACCGCTGGGCAGGCCATGACCTGGAGACGGTGCGCTCGTTCTACGAGAAGATTGCCCCCTATGCTTTCCACACCCACTTCAAAGACGGGACCGGAACCCGAGGCAACTATGTCGGCCTGGCTCTGGGGGAAGGAGAGATTCCTCTGGAGTACGCAGTGAAATGCCTAAAAGACGCAGGCTATGAGGGACCGTGGGTCGTAGAGTATGAAGGTAAGACTGATTCTCGGGAAGGCTATCGCAAGGGACTCGAATGGTTGAAAGCGCATGTGTAGACGGATGGCATAAATGATCTTACGACGCGCATACGGTAAGCTTCGCCTGAACGAAGGAGGCTTGCCGGATGCGCGCCGTTTTTTATGCCGTGCCGGTCCGACACGTGTGCGCGGCGGGGTTGACTACGCTGCTGTTGATAGCTTTGTCTGCCTCCCTGGTCTTTGGCCGCATCGATCATTCTCCGCGGCACTCTCGCCTTAAGGTGGCCGTAGATGCCGGTCATGGAGGAAGTGACATAGGAGCTTGGTATCCTCAGTTCGGACTTGTGGAAAAAGACATCAATCTTTCCGTGGCAAAAACCCTTGTCCGCCAACTGGAGGACCAGGGTTTTTCCGCTTTCCTGATTCGCGACGATGATGTTTATATAGAGCTGGGTGAGCGAGCTGATCTGGCCAATCGTGCCCGGGCAGACATCTTTGTCAGCATCCATGTGAACCGATTCCCGCAAGACACCAGATGCCGCGGCGCGCAGGCCTTCTATCAGCGGGGTTCGGCCTACGGTCAACAGTTGGCTGTCTTCGTACAAGAAGAGTTGCGCAAGGTCGATCCAACCAATGATCGCAAAGCTATAGCCGCTGATTTCAAGGTTCTGCGCGAGACGCACATGCCGGGCGTGCTTGTTGAGATCGGCTTCGCCACCAATGCGCACGATCGGCAACTGATAATGGATCCCGGATACAGAAATGCTGTTGCCGCGGCCATATGTCGAGCGATCGTACGTTACCGAGAGAACGGATTGTCGACTGACAACCGGTCACAAAGGTCCCCCGGATGGTCTCAACGTCCCTGTTCGGCGTAGAAGCGTCGGTAATCCTCCAGGGTCTTCGGAGTGTAGTCCTGCGCATGACCGGCACATCCAAACTGCTGCATGCGCAATCCGACGATTTCAGCCATGGCTTCCCGCGCCGGTCCCATGTATTCGCGTGGGTCAAACTTCTCCGGCTCCTCGGCAAAGACCCGGCGTACGGCGGCCGTGGCGGCGAGCCGGATGTCTGTGTCAACGTTGATCTTGCTGATTCCCAGGCGAATGGCGGCTTGAATGGACTCGATGGGCACTCCGAAGGTATCTTCCAGGCGTCCGCCGTAACGATTTATGGTCGCCACCAGATCCTGGGGCACTGATGAGGCACCGTGCATCACCAGCGGTACGTTAGTCCGCCTGCGGATTTCAGTGATCAAGTCCCAAGCGAGTTTTGGTTTGCTCTTGAACTTGTACGCACCATGCGACGTGCCGATGGCGACCGCCAAAGCGTCGCAACCGGTGCGTTCCACAAACTCTTCAGCCTGAGCGGGATCCGTCAACTGTACCTCGCCCTGTATGTCTTCTTCGATACCGCCCAAGGTGCCCAGCTCAGCCTCTACGGAGACTCCGTGAGCGTGAGCGTATTCCACTACCTCGCGAGTGACACGTATGTTGTCCTCAAAGGGCAAATGGGATCCGTCAATCATCACTGACGTGAATCCCAAGGAGATCGCCGTCTTGGCCGCTTCAACAGTTCCGTGATCAAGATGGACCACAATGGGAAGGTTCGGATTCTCTTCCGCCGCGGCATTGATGAGATGCTTCAAGTATGTGAGATTCGTGTATTTGAGGGCTCCTCTGCTGGCTTGAATGATGACCGGTGACCGGTTCTCCTGGGCCGCCTTGAAGATAGCCTGTATTTGCTCCATATTGTTGACATTAAACGCTCCGACACCGTAACCGCCTTTCGAAGCCTCCTCCAAAACCTGAGCTAAAGGAACCAAAGGCATATCGCAACCTCCTTATCGATCGCGTGTAGACAATCGCTTTGAACTGATGTCAGCAACAAATTACGACACTTCTCTTCGACATAGCGTGCCTCCTGCCAAGACAAGCAAACCATTTCCCGAGGAAGTAAGAAACTGACAGGTAATGCAGAGCCGGTGACGAATTGCGCCTAAGAGATATCCATACTTGTCGATACGAGGAGGATTGGAGGATATGCCCTACCCAACCATTACCATTGGGATGGGTCAGATGCTTGTAAAGGGGGGTGATTTGGAAGGGAATCTGAGACGCGCACGGAGGATGATTGAAGACGCGGCGCAGACTGGCTGTCGAGTGATAGTACTCCCTGAGTGCCTGGATGTCGGCTGGACCGACCCAAGCGCCCGGGAGCTTGCACAACCGATTCCGGGACCGACGACGTCCGTACTGGCCGACGCAGCGAAAGAGAATGAGATCTATGTCGTCGCCGGGTTGACTGAGCGGGCCGGCCAACGGCTCTATAACAGTGCGGTATTGATCGATCCCCAAGGAGACCTGCTCCACGTCCATCGCAAGATCAACGAACTGAATGTGGCTCAAGGACTCTACAGCATCGGTGATCGTCTGGGAGTGGTATCCACACCATTTGGCGTTGTCGGACTAAGCATATGTGCCGACAATTTCACCAGCTCGCTGGCCATCGGACATGTGCTGTGTCGTATGGGCGCTCACTTCATCTTCTCCCCTTCCTGTTGGGTGGTGGAAGCCACCCATGACCAGCAGCGGGAGCCCTATGGGAGTCACTGGAGAGAGTCACACCGGCAGCTGACCGCCTACTACGGCATTACCATGGTCAGTGTCAGCAGTGTCGGTCGCATAAGCGCAGGCCCATGGCAGCGAAGAAAGGCCATCGGCTGTTCCCTGGCCATGGGCCCTGGCGGAGTACCGCTGGTTCAGGCTCCCTATGGTGAGGAAGCGGAAGGGTTATTCCCTGTTCGCGCCACGGCCGTGGAACGTACCGTGGCGGGAACTGAGTATGCTCCCTACCTCAAAGCCAAAGGATACAACGGCCCATGAGCCGCTATCCCGCTCAGTCAGTAGGTCTCTATTGATCGCCTATCTCGATCTCATCCCACAAAAAGCCACCCGATGACTTCATCTTCGTTTCCGAGAGTAGCTTTTGTATCTGAGGCACTTGCCGGAGCGGTTCCGGTATCCCTGGTACTGTTTTGGAATACCCCTCAGGTCGAGTCAAGGTGGTCTGCACCGACGCTACAGCAGTCGCCCGGGTTGCTTTCCCTTCAGCCGTACCGGCCCACACGGAGACCGGGACTGTCTGATTCGGACGGATGGCGTAGGCCAGCCACAGATACTCCTTTTCGGCCGGGCTCAGTTCATAGGGCCAATATGCGTTGTCATGCAGAACAGGATACATGACAGAATAGGGATTATTGACGTGACCGACGCCGATGCTGTGCCACAGCTCGTGATAGAAGACTGGCATGCTCAGATCCGCGTATCGTTCATCAACGGTGATGATAACCATGAATACATAGCCGTCAATGTGAGAAAGTTGCGTCAAGCCGATTGCGTAGGGACCAAGGAATCCGGCAGGACAAAACTGGATAAACAACTGGCTTTGTTCGGGATGCTCAACGGGAGTCCAAGCAACCGGCAGATCGCGCCAATAGTAGGTGAGATAGCTCAGCACTGCATTCCGCCAGGTCCAAGAAGGCACAGGCCAATCCGGTCCGGCATATCTGCCATCGTCAATGAAGACGGGGATCTGCGTCCCGAACATCCAACGCACATTCCTCCCTGATTCACGCACCAATCCCCCCGGCTCAGCCCTCCAATCCCAGAGTCCGCTGATGCCGAGGAAGTCCCATTCGTTGAAGGACTGACCGGCTATCCAAGACGGATATGGAACGTTCACCCAGACATCTTGATCAGCATTGACATGTATAGAATAAGATCGAAGTCCGGCGTGAGAATCGACGGTCAGCGTGTAGAAACCTCCGGGCACTCTTGAGAAACTGAAACGACCGTCTCTATCTGTTTGCGTGATGCGAAAAGGATTGGTTTCATGAAGCTTGGTCAGCGAGACCGCGGCCCCGTCCATCAGGAGTTCTCTATAGCCGAAGACCACGGTACCGGTCAGCTGATATGTTCCTGGCGCAATGACCACCAGAGTCCCAGACATGAAACAGCCGGATGTAGCTAGAGCGGTCAGTACTATCATGGCGGCAAGCAACAGACGGTGGCGGAAACGACGCGGAACTCGATCTAAACGTGTTGGCGGTGTCACAACCCATGCCTCCTTCAAGCACCAAGGAAGATGCGCTCCACCGACAGTCGATGGCATGCATGTTGATCTCGACGCTTGATGCTTCGTGGATGTTGAATGCTAGGAGCCTGTCTGAGTAACACGGTCGAAAGCACCAGGATTTGGGCCGATAGCAGCCAATTGATGAAGCATGAGTACTAAACGCTATCGCCCTTACCAACCAAAACAAACGCT
>LFTP01000279.1 GCA_001513395.1 Clostridia bacterium DTU080 | reverse complement strand
CTCGGAGTATGGCTCGCGAGCGCCCAAAGCGGTGGCCTGTCTTGAAGCCGGTTTTGAGGATGGGTAGCGTCCTAGAATGTCTGTAAAAAGGGAAAGGCCTGGTTCCTCTGAAGTGGTTTGCTGAAGAGAACACCGGAGAGGAGACCAGACCCATGTCCAGTGTACCACCGAGTGAGCGGGTCGCCAAGGAAATTGACGCCCTTTTGTCAGTTGAAGAACGGTCTGAGGGAGCCAACCTGGCCTCGGAGCTCATGCGGCTAGGTTTGCAGCGGCTCGTCCAGGAAGCGCTGGAGCAAGAGGTGGCCCGCTATCTAGGGCGCGAGCGATACGAACGCAGCGGTAGTGGTGACGGAGACGGCGGCACGCGGCCGTGGCGTAACGGCTACAAGACTCGCAGCATCCGGACGGCAGAAGGACGCGTCCCGGTGCAATTGCCTCAGGTGCGCAATACGCCCGAACCTTATCGGTCCGAGTTATGGCCTTTTCTCAAGGGCAACAGTGACGCCCTTGAGGCACTAGTGGTGGAGATGTACGCTCGGGGGCTGTCGACGCGCGACATCGAGGACGCCTGTAAATGCTAACTTAAAAGGGGACCGTTGATCGAGCAGTGATCCCCAAAAAGGGGACCACCCCGAGCACCCAATCCATTACCCTGACTTCTAGGAGCAACTTGGGAGTCAGGGAGGAGAGGAGATGCTCAAGGTGGTCGATATTGAGTCTATCCGACATCTGTACTTTCGCAAAGGGTGGTCCATCCGCAAGATCGCCTCGGAGCTGCACCACTCCCGTAAGACGGTTCGCAAGGCACTTCAAAACTCGGGACCATGGGAGTACCAGCTGAGCCGTCCCCGGCCGGCGCCGAAGGTGGGGCCCTACCGGGACATGATCCGTCAGTGGCTGATTGAGGACCAGACGGCGCCGCGCAAACAGCGGCACACGGCCCGGCGCATTTACCAGCGCCTGCGGGAAGAACACGGCTACGAAGGGACCGAATCGACCATTCGCCGCGTCGTGGCGCAGCTCCGGCGGGAGCTGGAGATGGACGTGCTGGAGCCGTTCTTTGTGCTGTCCTCCGACCCCGGGGAGATGGCGCAGGTAGACTGGGGCCAGGCTAAGGTGATGCTGGCCGGCGTCCCCACGGTGGTGCATCTGTTCTGCCTGCGTCTGCACTACAGCGGCGTGGCGTTTGTGTGGGCAAGCCTGCATGAAAAGCTGGAGGCGTTCCTGGAGGGTCACGTGCAGGCGTTTGCGTGGCTGGGCGGCGTGGTGGACAAGGTGGTCTACGACAACCTCACGCCGGTGGTCCGTAAGGTCTTGCAGGGGCACGAGAGCCGGGAACTGAGCGAACGTTTCGTGGCGCTGCGTTCCCACTACGTGTTCGACAGCGTGTTCGCCAACCCCGGGGCGGCCCATGAGAAAGGCAGCGTGGAAAATCTGGTGGGGTACGTGCGCCGCAACGCCCTCACGCCGGTCCCGGAGGTCGAGTCCATGGACGAGCTGAACGAGCGGCTGTTGGCCTGGTGTGAGCAGGAACGCGAACGCCGCCGGGAGCGGTGGGAAGAAGAGCAACAGCGGCTGCGGACGGTGCCTGCCGGTATGTTCAAACCGTGCGTCGTTCGTTACCTGCAGGCTAACAAACTGTCGCTGGTGACCTACGAGCGCAACCGCTACTCGGTTCCCACCCGCTTGGTTGGCCAGATGGTGCGGGCCGAAGTCTATGCGGATCGGCTGGAGCTCTACTGGCGGGACAAACAGGTGGCGGTGCATCCACGAGCCGCCGGCCGGGGTCAAACGATGCTGCGTTTAGAGCACTATCTTGGGGCGCTGGCTCGCAAGCCCTACGCGGTCACCCACGCCGCCGTGGTGCGGCAGCTGCCCGAACCTTACCAGACCTTGCGCCTGCGGCTCATGGAGCAGGACCCTAGCGGGTACCGGGAAATGGTGCAGGTCCTGCTGCTCCACCGGGAGTTTGACCCTGACCTGGTCCAGGAGGCGATCCAAGAAGCGCTGGCGGCAGGCACCTGCCACGCCGAAGGCATCCGCCAGTTGCTGCTCAATCGGCTCGACGGCCGCCGCGAGGCGTCCGTCCTCGAGCCACGCGGTCCCGCGGTGCCCGTCGGTGACCCACGCCGGTACGACGCATTGCTGGGGGTGGGGGCGTGAACTCCAACACCGCCGTGCTGGAAGAGCTGATCGACTTGCGGTGCAAGCAGCTGAAGTTGCCGGGAATGCGGGCCGCCCACCGGGAGCTGGCCCGGGAGGCGCTGGAGAAGGGCGTCGCACCCAGCGCGTTCCTGTTGAGCTGCTTGGAGGAGGAGCTGGCCTTGCGGAACCGGCGGAGTCTGGAAGCCCGTTTGCGAGCCGCCAAGTTCCCGCAGCCCAAGACGCTGCATGAGTTCGATTTCGACGCCATTCCGCAGCTGCCCAAGGCGAAGGTGCTGCACCTGGCGGAGGCCGGTTTTGTGGCCGCCAAGGAGAACGTCATCTGCTTGGGGCCCAGCGGCACCGGCAAGACGCACATCGCGACGGCACTGGGCATGGCCGCCATCGAGGCGGGCTGCCGGGTCCGGTTCATTCGGGCCGTTACCCTGGCCCAGGAACTTCTGGCGGCGCAGCAGGACGTCCAGCTCAACCGATACTTGAAGAGCTGGGCCAAGTTTGACCTGGTCATCTGCGACGAGCTTGGGTATCTGCGGCTAGGACCCGGGGCGCCGCTGTTCTTCCAGTTCGTGGCGGAGAGGCACGAGACGGGGAGCTTGATCATCACCAGCAATCTGGAGTTTTCCCGCTGGGAGGAGGTGTTCGGCGACGCAGCACTGACGACGGCCCTGCTGGACCGGATTACGCACCGGGCGCACATCCTGGTCTTCAACGGGGAGTCGTACCGATTCCGCGAGACGCAGCGGTGGCGTGAGCAGTTGGCTGGCTGATGTCAGAATTGTCACGCCCTGCCCCCGAGGGGGCAGGGGACCAGTGACGCGCGTGGTGCTCGGGGTGGGTCCCGTTTTGGTTAGCACGGTGGTCCCCTTTTGGGTTGACATTCACAGACGCCTTCCGCGATCGGGAAACCGGCAAGAAACTGCTGGCGAAGAGCCAAGCCAGCCAGATCTGTCACAGCCTCATGGAGGAATACGAGGCGTTCGCCAAGCGGGATCTCAGCTCGTTGGATGTGGTGTACCTATTCTTGGACGCCGTCTATGAGCCGCTGCGGCGGACCGGACGCGTGAAAGAAGCCATCCTGTGCTGCTGGGGCATTCTCAGCAACGGTGCCAAAGTGCTCATCCACATGGACGTGGCCAGCTCCGAATCTTACAGCGTTTGGAAGGCCTTCTTGACGGACTTGGTCAACCGTGGCCTTCCTTCGCCCCTGACGGTGACCACAGACGGGGCAGCGGGTCTCACCCGTGCTGTGGAAGAAGTGTGGGGCGAGGCCATCCGCATCCGTTGCTGGGCCCATAAGATGCGCAACATCCTCGATAAGATCCCCGCAGAAGCTCATGGCGAGGTCAAAGCGTTCCTCAGCTGCATCCGGGACGCGCCCGACTGGGCCACTGGGCGCCAATTGGCAAACCAGTTTGTGAAGCAATACCGTCACGAATACGGCCGGGCTATCGCGAGCTTTGAGGATGATTTGGAAGCATCACTGGCCCATCTCCAGCTGCCGGCCATCCATCGCAGGGCGGTGCGGACCACCAATCTCCTGGAGCGGGCATTCGTCGAGGAGCGGCGGCGGACAAAGGTGATTCCCCGCTTCATGAGTGAGTCAAGCGGAATCAAGCTTATATTCGCTACCCTATGGCGGGTGAGCCTGCGCTGGCGAGGAGTCCGCTTCTCGGAGCATGAACAACGCCAGCTGGCCAAAGTTCGTGAGAGGATGCGAGCCTCCTTAGGCAACCAGCCGGGCGACGATCCGCCGACGTTTCAGCGAGAGGACCAGTCAACCAGTGCATGAGAGCCGGGCTTTTTACAGACAAAAATGGACTTGACCTTGAGGATGCGATGGCTGTAATGGCGCTCCCGGAGCGCTACCGCCGCAGGTTGCGCAGTACCAACGGGCTTGAGCGACTCAACCGGGAGGTTCGCCGG
>LFTP01000112.1 GCA_001513395.1 Clostridia bacterium DTU080 | reverse complement strand
GCGGCTTATCAGGGCGGCTCCGAGACCGAAGAAAAAGACTGCGGCTCCCGAGATTCCTCCGATATAGGGCACCGAGCGGATCAGCCCGAGAATCAGAACTCCGGAAGCCATGTCGAGGGCCCAGCATCCGGAAAGACCAAAACGCCCGGTAAGTGACGTGCCGACGAAGAGCACCGCGGCAACGTAGCCGAGCATCTTGGCCGCCAAAAAAACGAGCCACGAGACCATGATGAGGGGACGGCCCGCAACCGAGACATACATCAAGACACTCACCGGCAGGATGAGCACTACGGACAAGGTGCCCACCCAAAGACTGCGCCATGGAAAGGCGGCCAGGGCACGTGTGGCGTTTCGGACATGTTCCGGAAACAGATACCCCACGGCCAAGACGGTCAAATACAGCCCCAACAGATACAGTGCATAGACAGGAACCGACCGGGCTCGGAAAGGAAATAGGCGGAAGTCGGGTACACGCAATCCGTGCGCCAGGCTGACGCTGTTGACTTCGCCGATCAACTCGACGTTTTCGGCACGTTCGACGCCGCCGCCTATGGCGCTCACCCTGCCGGTGACCGATGCACCGCGCAACAGTACGGCCCGACCGCCCAAGGCCATCAGTTCACCGTTGACGCGACCTTCGACGCGCACTGTGCCGCCGACGGCGACAGCTCTGCCCGCCAATTCGCCTTCTATGGATATGTTGCCTCCGAAAACGATGATATTGCCCCTTACCGAGCTGTGACGATCGATCGTGTAATCCGCGCCGATGCGGATCACGTTGCCGTGGATTTGGCGGGCCTCCGCCCGGAGGGGCTGCGGAAGCAGGGTGAGTATGACGACAGTCAAGACAACAGCCATGATGGGGACGGTATCCTGCAGGCGTCCGCTCGGAAGCCTCTTGCCGAGGAAGCGCCACAGGGCTTTGGACACTGTTATCTCCTCCACCGGGCGCAGCTTTCGCTGGTCCCTGAGGTATTCGAGCCGTGAGTCTTGCCGGATACAAAGAGGCGTTTCCATTGATTATTCTCCGGCATGAGGGTATTTCCCGCTTCTTTGTCAAACAGGATCGATTTGGCAAGGGTGTTGTTTTCAGGACATCGGTAAGCAGGTGATTGCTAAGAAATGGGCAAGCTAGCTAAGCACAACATAGGGCCAAAAACCGGAAAGGGGTATGTGTATGGATCCAAGATGTCCCGGTGCTCGTGTGGCGGTCATAGGTACGGGCTATGTCGGCTCGACATATGCTTACACGGCCGTCTTGTCCGGTATCGTTTCTGATCTCGTGTTGATCGATATCAACAAAGACAAGGCTGAGGGTGATGCGATGGATCTCAACCACGGCCTGGCCTTTGCGCGCCCGATGCGCATCTGGGCGGGCGATTATGAAGACACGGCCGATGCGGACGTGATCGTTATCGCTGCCGGCGCGGCCCAAAAGCCCGGGGAGACGCGCCTTGATCTGGTGAGAAAAAACACGGCCATCTTCCGTGATATCATCGGTAGGATTATGGAACATAACCCCAAAGGCATCATCCTCATCGCCACCAACCCCGTGGATATTCTCACCTATGCCACGCTCAAATTCTCCGGATTGCCTCCGGGACGGGTGATCGGTTCGGGAACCATCCTCGACACGGCCCGTTTCCGCTATCTGTTGGGTATGTATGCCGATGTCGATCCTCGTTCGGTGCACGCCTACATCGTCGGCGAACACGGAGACAGTGAATTGGCCGTCTGGAGTCTGGCCTCGATCGGACCGATGCCCTTTGCCGATTTTTGTTGGGCCTCCGGGCGGGAGTACTCCGAAGAGACGGTAAGAAAGATCTTTGAAGGCGTGCGTGATGCCGCCTACACGATCATCGAAAAGAAGGGTTCGACCTATTACGCCATCGCCATGGGGTTGCAGCGCATCGTTGAAGCCGTACTTCAGGATCAGCACAGTGTGCTGTCGGTCAGCACCCTGCTGGAGAACTACCACGGCGTGAGCGATATCTGTTTGGGCGTGCCGTGTATCATAAACCGCTCCGGTGTCGACCGGGTTCTTGAGCTGCCTTTTTCGGAAGATGAAGAGGAAGCCTTCAGGCGTTCGGCGGCTACTTTGAAAGAGATTGCTCGTTCCGTAGGGCTTTGACATCGGAGTCGGTACATATGTCTCCACAATGGTGTCATCCATCAATGGACGTCGGCCGGGACGTAGAGAGACGATGAAACTGAGGCAGGTGGAATTCGGCGTGATGCCGCAGGTTCGTGTCAGTCCCGACCTTTTTGCCGTGGAGATCGGGGCGGAGTCGTCTTTCTCGTTTGACCGGACGGGATGTCTGGTTCGTGCCCTGTGGGACGGCCGGTTGAGCCGCTGGGGTCTTGACGGCGCATGTTTGGTGAAACCTCTTCCCGGGCCTGAAGTCCGGCAGCGCCGGCAAATCCGTCTGGACGTAGCCGACGGCTTGGCCAGGGCGGCGCAGGCCTATGAGAAAGCCGCCGTGTTGCTCAAAGCCGTAGACAGGCGGCCGGAGCCTCCCTGGGATGACGTGCT
The DNA here is from genome assembly GCA_001513395.1 of Clostridia bacterium DTU080. Classification (GTDB taxonomy): domain Bacteria; phylum Bacillota; class Limnochordia; order DTU080; family DTU080; genus DTU080. The sequence goes on along the minus strand of LFTP01000112.1, from coordinate 4,032 downwards.
GGCGCGGATCGAGGCGTTCGGCGTTCAACTGATGGAGTCCCGAGCCCGGCGCTATCCGTCGGTCTATGAACCGGTCGGTATTTTACCGCCCGATCAGTACGGAGCCTTGGTCTTGCAGCTCACCGTGGGCTGCAGGTACAATCGCTGTCGGTTTTGCACTTTTTATCGCGGGCGGACCTATCGCCAAAAGAGCCCGGAAGAATTCGGCGAGCACATCGAGGCGGTGTTGGATCTGCTCGGCGCTGCCTTGGGGCGCCGGCGATCGGTCTTTTTAGGCGATGCGAACGCCTTTGGTCTGCCCTTCCCCCAACTGCATGCCGCCTTGGAGCTGATTAAGGCCAAGCTTCCTTGGGGTCCGCAAGGATTCAGGGAGATCAACTCCTTTATGGACCTTTTCGGCGGGATGTCCTACAGACCCGAGGAACTGGAGACCTTGCGCCGACTGGGATTGAGGCGGATCCACATAGGCGCTGAATCGGGAAGTCCGACTGTCTTACAAGTCTTGAACAAGCCTAACAGTCCAAGACGGTTGGTGCAGACGGTAGAGGCCCTGAAGGCGGCCGGGATCGGCGTAGGCTTGATCTTTTTGCTCGGAGCCGGCGGCGATCTTTTGCAAACGATCCATGCCGAGGAGACGGCCGAATTGCTCTCACAGCTGCCGTTGGATGCCAAGGATGTGGTCTACTTGTCTGAGCTCGTGGTGGAGCCGGACAGCGAATACGCCCGATGGGCCCGATCAGTCGGCGCGGTCGGGCTGGATGAAGAGGCCTTGCGGCAACAAGAGCGCATCATACGCAGGGGATTGCGACCGGTGGGCCAGGGAGGACCGGCCTGCACCCGCTATGATATCAGAGAATTTGTTCATTATTAAACCGTATGGGTGTCAATAAGAAGGCGGTTTTGCGGAGGGGGGCTGGTATGAAGACGATTCGCCTGCTCATTGTGGACAGCCAGGAAGTGGTGCGCGTCGGCTTGCGCGCCGTCTTGGAAGAGGTGTCCGGTTTCGAGGTGGCGGGCGACGTGGCGACGGGGGCTGAGGCCTTGGAGTGCGTGGCACTCCAACAGCCCGATGTCGTCTTGCTTGCGCTGTCCCTGCCGGATACGGACGGAGTGCGGGTGTGTCAGGCTATACGCAGTCGCTACCCTCGAACACGAGTCATAATCTTTACATCCCAAAGGGACGAAAAGGCGCTGATCAGTTCGCTGTTGGCCGGAGCCAACGGCTATGTGCTCAAAGGCATTGCCTGTCGGGACCTGGGTCAGGGCATACGGTTGGTGGCCGAGGGAGGGTCATGGTTTGATTCATCCCTGACGGACACGGTGTTGCTTCGTCTGCGGGGCGAAGCGGTTGCCCAAGCCAACCCGGACGGGGATGTCTTGACCCCGCGTGAAAAGGATATCCTGCGTCTGATTGCTCAAGGAATGACCAACAAGCAGATCGGCGAGGCACTGGAGCTCAGTCCCAAGACGGTGCGCAATTACGTGAGCAATCTTTTGGCGAAGCTAAAGGTTAACAATCGGGCTGAGGCGGCCGCTCACGCCGTACGGACCAACCTCGTCGGTTGAGGTGAACGTTTTGTGAACAATGAGCGAACTGCGCAGGAAAAGATCGTTCTTAAACGGAATTAGTCGGTTGGTCGTTCGAATCACGCAGGGCACAAGGCAGCATGTATGTCGGCTGGCCTTGGGATTTGACGCGCCAAGTTATGGGCAAGGCATCAACCGCCGGGCGCAAATGTGAGTTCGTCCGCGGATGAAGTGTTGGTGCATCGATGCAGAAGAGTGCAGAGAGGAGATTTGCAGTTGGGAAAACTTGATTCGCTTTTCAACCCGGCGTCAGTGGCAGTCGTGGGCGCTTCGGCCACTCCTCAGAAGGTAGGGAATGCGGTCCTTAGAAACCTGCTTGATGTGGGGTATCCGGGAGCTATCTATCCGATCAACCTCAGGGAAGAAGAGATTCTGGGCGTCAAGTGTTACAAGAGCATCACTGAGGTCGGTGCGGTGGATCTCGCGGTAGTCTGTATTCCCACCAAGGGCGTACTCGCTGCCGCTGAAGAATGCGGTCAGGCCGGAGTCAAGCACCTTGTGGTCATTACCGCCGGTTTCAAGGAAGTCGGTCCTGAGGGAGCGGCGTTGGAGGAGCAGCTGCAGGAGATCTGCAAGAAGTACTCCATGACGCTGACGGGCCCCAACTGTTTGGGAGTCCTGAGCACGCATGACAAGATGAACGCTTCATTTGGGTCCACCCATCCGGCCACGGGTAGCATCGGTTTCATCTCTCAAAGCGGTGCCTTGGGGGCGGCATTGCTCGACTGGAGCGCAGGTTCGGGCGTCGGTTTCAGCCGGTTTGTCAGCATGGGCAACCGCGCCGGTCTGACTGAGGCGGATTTCCTCGCCGCCATGGGCGAAGACCCGAACACCAAAGTGATCGTCATCTATATGGAGAGCGTAGCCGACGGTCCGGCTTTCATGGATACCTTGCGTGAAGTCTCTCGCATCAAGCCGGTTCTTATTCTCAAGTCCGGCGTAGGCGAGGCGGCCCAGAAGGCGGCTTCATCGCACACCGGAGCTTTGGCCGGTAACGACAGGGCCTACGATATCGCCATCAAGCAGTCGGGCGGCATCCGTGTCAGCGGTGCTCAGGAGTTCATGGATCTGGCGGCCGCGTTTGCCCAGCAGCCGGTTCCGAAGGGCAATCGGGTGGCTGTGGTCACCAACGCCGGCGGACCTGGCATTCTGTGCACCGATGCGCTGGAGAGTGCCGGCAATCTCGAGATGGCCAGCCTCTCGGAGGAGACCTTGAAAGAGCTGCGTGAGAAGCTTCCGCCGGTCGCCGCTTTCAACAACCCCGTTGACGTCGTCGGTGACGCGGGAGCGGACCGCTATCAGGTGGCTTTGGAGCCGATTCTGAGCGATCCCAACGTTGACAGCGTTATCGTGGTTGTCTCGCCTCAGGCCATGACCGAACCCATGCCCACGGCCAAGGCGGTGGCTGAGGCGGTGAGAAAGTTCGCGGACAAGCCGGTCCTCACCTGTTGGATGGGCGGGGATATGGTGGCGGGTGCCTTTAAGGCCAGCCGCGAAGCCGGAGTGCCTCCCTATGACTCACCTGAGCGTGCCGCAATCGTCGCCTCGGGAATGGCCCGCTATGCTGAGTTGCGGAATAAGGGTCTGGGAACTCCCATCGCCCGGGATGCGGCGAACAAAGAGCAGGTAAAGAAGATTTTTGACAAGGTGCGCGCCGATGGTCGCAGCGCCCTGTTGGGATGTGAAGCGGCGCAAGTCGTGGCGGCCTATGGAATCGACGCGGCACCCGGACGTTTGGTCAACTCCGTTGACGAAGCCGTCGCCGCTGCCGAGGAGCTGGGCTTCCCGATCGCTTTGAAGATTGCCTCGCCTGACATTCTGCACAAGAGTGACGTGGGCGGAGTCAAACTGGGACTCAAGTCCACGGACGAGGTAGCCAAGGAGTTCACTGAGATGATGGCCAGATGCTCCGCCGTCGAGGGAGCCAGGATTCTGGGCGTAGAAGTCCAGCGCATGATGCCCGCCGGTCGGGAAGTGATCATCGGCATGGCGCGCGATGCTTCCTTTGGTCCGATGGTCATGTTCGGTATGGGCGGCATCTATGTCAACTTGCTCCAGGATGTCTCTTTCCGCCTGGCACATAACCTGACGGAGGAAGATGTGGCCGAGATGGTGCGCGAAACCAAGGCCTACACGCTCCTGAAGGGTTATCGCGGTGAGGCTCCGGCCGACATCGCTGCCGTGGAAGCGGCAATAGCGAAGGTGGCCGCATTGGTGAGCGACTTCCCCGAGATTGACGAGTTCGACATCAACCCGGTCTTTGTCTACGAGAAAGGACTCTCGGCCGTGGACGTGAAGATCACTCTCGCATAAACATGCCGTCTGGCACAGAGGGTGCCAACAATGCTTCGCAGAATAGGGCCTCGGATGCACCGAGGCCCTATTTTGTGCGCCCGGCATGTCTGCCGAGCCGGAGGGCTGAAAGAAGCCCTCACCACTCAACCA
>LFTP01000020.1 GCA_001513395.1 Clostridia bacterium DTU080 | reverse complement strand
GGCCTTGGAAGTGTGCCCTGGCAATAGCGTAATCGATCGACAAAGTGGCATGTGGTAGGCAGGTGATACACCGGACCGCCGGTGGGTGGCCGCGCCAGCGGAATCGGTGACGCCCCCTGTGACGGTCGGGATCATCCGGCAGACAGCAGCGGATAGGCTGTCGATCAAGATTGTGTGGTGGCATTGAAAATGGACTCACAGGGACATATTGACCGATCCGCGTTGCGCGGTGTCTTTTTGAAGGTGCTTCCAAGGCTTCAGACATCCCTGGCCGAGAGTGATTACAGATTGGTCGGCACTGCCGCGGCTGCACTGTACGGCTGCAGATTACCCGTAGCAGACGTTGATTTTCTAATGCGCGACCGAAAGCATGTCGATGCCTTTGCGGATGCGTTGTCTGAGTTTCATTGCTTGATCAAACCGAGATTCGACCTCTGGTCGCCGCCGCCTCAAGAAGCAGGTCAGTATTGGTGTCGCTATGACATTGGCGGCGTCAGCGTCGAAGCTAGAGGTCGCTGCCGAATCTGATTGCCTTGAGGTGTCCGGACCGGGGCCCTGGATTCATTATGTCGGTATAGAGGTAGGTACGTATGTCTTGCCGACGGTCAAGATTGAACTCAGATTGGCCACCGAACTCAGACGTAATCGGGAAGACAGGTACGGGCCCATCCTGACCGGATGGCTAAGTACGGCTGCGATCGCGAGCTTCTGAAACGAGCAATGGACGCGCGCCGGGTTCCCGTTGACCTACAGCAAGCGATTCTCTTGAGGCTTACACGTTCCGCGTTGTAGACAGACTCCATGGCTCAGTGTTGCCGTACAGACAGGCGCACGGATCGCCGAAGCGTTGTCTGAGCCTTCTCGGTGACGTGGGAGATCCGCTCGGTAAGGCGCAGAGTTGTCGTTGGCTCTCGAGCGAATGACTGGAGAACTGAGGAGGCGAGGCTTGTTGAGTACTCATCCTCAAAGACTCGTTTTGACGATCATGGCTACGGAGTGTAGCAACAGGTGCAAGCATTGCTGGGCGCAAGGTCACCCACCTCTTTCTCCTATGCGGCTGGTCGATGCTATGGGAGTAGCAAGCCAGTTCAAGGAAGCCTCTCGGGATGCGGGGTTCAACAGACTCTTGCTCATGGTCATGGATGATGTATGGTGTCACCTGGAACCGCTTGATTTGTGGCGTTTCCAAAGAGATTTCAACGACGGAATAGTGGACATGGCCATAGCGACCAACGGTCACCTGCTCGCGCATCATCCCCGGCTTGCTGAGTTGGTCAATTAAGCGATGCGAGAAGGAATCACACAGGCGCGCCTAAGCCTACACGGTATGGAAGCAACACACGATTGGTTCGTGGGCAGATCAGGAGCCTATGCGGATCTCATGGAAGCGGCGAAACGCCTTGAGGATCACGGTATATCGGTGGGGTGGAACGTGTTCCTCAGCAAGGCGAATATTAATGACGTGGAAGAAATGATCGGCGTACTGCGGTCGCTGACCGCTGACGTTGACCCGTTCATCAATGTGACCGTTCCGACGTGGAAGCCGAATCGAAGACTGATGGAATATGAACCGTTGCGCCTGGACGTGTACGAGCTGGAGGCGGCCATCCAAGGTATATCAGGCAATGTTGCCTCGCCTGATGTCCTGTGTGAGGGTGCTGTCACTCAGGATGTGTTGACCGGTGCCCACGATCTTGCAGAAATGGAGAGGGACTTCTCTGCCTATCGGCGCCAGGGAGGCTACGTATCTGTGACATGTGATCGACAACTAAACGTGTACGAAGGGGCTCCCGGCAATTACGAGTACTGCCATGGCAATCTTGCATCCGAGGGCATAGCGCGAGTGATGGAAAGCATAGCCCGCTATCGCCCGGATCCTCTGCCGCCAATAGGCCAACTGTGTTCTCGTTACGGTGATACGACCTCTGCCAAGGCTCATCCTAACGATGTCAGTGTGATGAGGAAGTGGCTGGCGATGCATTGGCGCGAAGAACGTGCAAACACACCTCCTCCAACAGGCGTCAACCCGGATAGGCCACTGCCGGTCGTTGGCTATGTCCGTGATTCACCAAGCGCAACGGATGAAAAGTTGGTGCAAGAAGTCGCCATCTGTGGTAATCTGGCACCAAAGAATCTCTTGTAATTGTCGCACGGTCTTGTACTAAGATGCGCTTATCAAGAGCGAGATGCCGATTGGCGCTGATGTGCGACCTTTCTCGTTTCGCCTCGCTCATAGTCCCTGGGTATATGTCTGAGCCGCTGACGCAGATCATCGTGCCGGCGAAGAGGATGAAACGGTTCGTGCCACATTGGGCGCATTAACGAATCTTGATAAGCGTGACGATTCGGGCTCAACCACGATGCAGTCTTTGCCATTCCGTAACGAGATAATCCAGCGCGCTATGCGTACAAGTGCGGATTTCGTTATCGTAGAGACGCGATTGGATCCTGGAATATCGGGCGGGAGTATCTGGGTTGCGGCTCAGCGGTCTGTGCGGCGTCCCCCACCAGTGTGCGCTATACGGTGCATATGCGGTTTAGCGCGTGAAGAGCACAAGCCCAATGGACCAGAAAGAATCCCAGGGCTCCAGCCGTTGGAGAGCCTCAGACTGTGACGCGGTTGATGCCTTGGCTCAGGCATATTGGATGCACCTATGGTGCGTTATAAGACAGTGGGTGTCTGCGTCGGGGGGTGTTTTGGAAGCTTCTGAGTTGTGAGAAGGGGCGGTTCCGTTGAGCGGTCACGGTAACCATAGCATGACCAGCGAAGTAGACGGTAAGCGCAGAACCCGCAGAGCAGTTGTGGCCGCCTCATGATGCCGGAACCGAGCGACTGCTATCCGCTGCGTGAAGTCGGATCTCGTTGAGAACTGTCACATCGGCCACCGACGAGGCGATTTTCTGCCGGAGCCCCTACCATACAACAGTAGAGGGGATGATCTTGCCCATCGCGGCTATACTCCATACTGGTAAGTCAGGGTATGGATGCGGATATCGCCGCCGGTCTCCGTCAACGTGATGATTTAACAACAGATAATCACCTCAGACTAAGATCCGGGCACAAGTGCCAGACTGGACGGACTTACCTGTCGGGGATGCAGTGGGAAGAATTCGTGTTCGGATGCATGGAAGCTGTTGCGTAGGATCGATGGATCGGCACTGTATGTTACACGGTTGGTAGGGCGCTCGTCGGATAGATTTTGTCGGTGTAGAGACTATCGCTGGGCAGTCAGAAGTGCAAACTGAGATCTCAACTGATCGGGGTGGTTGATGTGATAAGGAAAGCGGCTTTTTTCTTTCTCTCTATGCTTATAGTTGCATGTCCTTTAGCGGCGTTTTCTGCAGAGATCACCATTGCTGTGATGCCGTTCGAAGGGGGCGCAATCCGCGAGTGGTACTTGGACAGGGATGAGATGATCTACGGGATAACGCAGACCGTGACAGACAAGCTTTCAGATCGAGGATGGCTGAAGGTTGTTGAACGGGATCGGATAGAGCACATCCTTCAGGAACAAGACCTCGTTCTGTCGGGAAGAGTGGATCCGTATAATGCTGCAGAGTTGGGCCGCCTGTTGGGAGCAGACGTTTTGTTGATGGGCACATTAACCACACTTCAGCAGACGGGTGCGGGAGGCATTCGGGTCGGCATTCTCTCACTTGGAGGATCCATAGCAAAGGCTGAATTGACTGCGCGTTTGGTTGATGTGACCACGGGAGTTGTTCTGGGTTCCGTTCAAGGCGCGGGCTCGCAAACGGGGGTCAGTCTTGCGGTAGACAACTTCCGCGGCATCTCATTCAGCAGTGAGACGTTTAGAAACTCGATACTGGGTAAAGCTCTCTTTCAAGCCGTGGATGATTTGATCGCCAATTTCGAAGAGGCTTTTCGCGACATTGAGCTGGGGCACAGAGCGTCTCCAGAAGAGAAGATTACCGGCGAGATACTGGCAGTCGTAGGAGATAAATACATAATCAATCTGGGCCAAGGAGACAAGGTGAAGCCAGGCGATCGGTTCAAAGTCAGTGAATTGGTACAGGTACCCGGTCTGTCAAAACCTGTGGAAGTTCCTGTAGGAACACTGCGTGTTATCAGTGTTGATGAAGAGGCCAGTGTCGGTGAATCACTGGAAGGGAAGTTTAAGGAAGGCTACGTTGTTGAGAAGGAATAGACCCAGAACTGCGCTGACTGCGTTGTCCGGTTCTCTCCGTTGATGATGACCGCGATGTCGTCAAAACCGGGGCGCAGTCACCGGTGTCAGAACTGATGCAGCATACGGCCATTGGCGTTACACCGCGTCCGATATAGCCGCCATCCGGCGGCTATATCGCATAAGGACCGGTCGACGGTGAAGGATCGGATACCGGGTCCGGTGAACCGGCGGACGGAGAGACTACGACAAGCTCAATCGTATTCGGTCTTCACGGTGTGATCAAACAGGCGTCGGAAGCGTCAGATCAACTCCGCGGCTCACTCGCCGCACCCAGTGGGTAATAGGGTGCCCTCTGCGGCCTTCCGCCTCCACGCCGGCGCAGTAAGAGGCACCGTCCGGGCATCAGCTACCGCAGAACGGATAACCTCAAGACACCGCAAAGTTCGGTCATTACTGGATCATGTAGACTCCTCCGGAGTATCGGACCGGATGCCATCCCAGCGATGTCAGTGTACCGTGGACTTGGCCGGCGCCGCGTCGGCAGGAAAGCCGTGCAAGCGTAACTGTGGACTTCGGATTCATACGTATTCGACTAAGGTGGGTACGCCCGCAGTCGGTTTTCAACCCCTTCCATCTTCCGACAAGCGCCTTGGGTGAACGGAGCGGCAAGCGGCACTCGGGTATCTCGACATTGATTGGCGGAGACGAAAGGTAGATGGAGATGAAGACCAGAACGGAAGATGAGATCATGGCCCTCATTCTGGGTTTCGCCGAGATCGATGAGCGTATCCGCGTCGTCTTGATGGATGGCTCACGAGTGAACCCAAATGTCGCCAAGGACCCCTTCCAGGACTATGATATTGCCGCTTTCGTAACGGATGTGGAACCGTTCCGCAATGAAGAGTACGTTGTGCCGCGGTTTGGTGAAGTGATTGTCGTAGAACAACCCCTGATTGGGCCGTGGCCTGGGACGGATGCGGATGGTAGCTATTACAACTACAACATTCAGTTGCTGGATGGCAATCGCATCGACTTGTCGTTCTATCACCTGGATACGTTGGGGGATCATCTTGCAGACAGCCTGACCGTCGTATTGATCGACAAGGACGGTCGCGTTCCGCCCCTTGCGCCTCCCAACGAGACCGGCTATATGATCACCCAACCCACCAAAGAACTCTATGACGGTTGCTGCGCGGCCTTCTTTTTTGCATTGGGGTCGCATATTCCTAAGGCCCTTTGGCGAAGGCAGCTGCCGCTTGTGAAGTACTACATTGAGGGGTGGCTGCGAGAGCCGGTGACGATGATGCTGGGTTGGGAGATCGGGATACGGACCGGATGGGATAAGTCATTGGGGTTTAAAGGTAGACATCTGGAAAGCCTCCTGACGCCGGAGCTATGGGATGAGTACAAGATGACCTATGTCGATCATGACTACGACAACCTTTGGGACTCGTTGTTTCTGTTTCTCGCGATTTTTGAGCGATCCGCGCGGTCGGTGGCTGAGAAGTCTGGCTTCCGTTTCCCGAAAGAGACGGCTGCTAAGGTGATGTCGTTTCTTGAACACGTGAGAACCTTGCCGGCGGATGCGAAACAGATTTACTGATCCCTTGATCGAGCCGCCACTGGGCGGTCTCGATCGCACCGGAGAAGTGTTTATGCCCGGACGGTGTTGTGCGCTCACTTAGGCTTCAAAGCGTTGGGTGAACTGTTTCATTGGCAATGAAAGGGGGAACTCAACGCGGGTAGGCGGTGGGACAAGCTCCACTATGCCCTTTTGCGTGAGGAATACTGTCTGGGCAAGTAGGGTAACGGTGCGGCCGTGGGTGATCCCGATTTCGCCGAGGCCGACGCAGTGCAGGCATGATCACTTCGGCCGGGGGGGAGCCGATGATGCACCCTACCGTGTGGAACGAGGCCGCCGGATGGCGGTTTTGCCGCGCAAGAATTGGTCGGCACTGAAGGATCGGATCCCAAATCCGCTGAATTCCGGCAGGCGGGGAAGAACAAGGCTCCATCGTGTTCTGCGCTGCTGCTTCGGCAACTGATACGCAGTGAACGAGAGTGGGTGTCGTTGAGCCGGCTTGCGGGAAAAGCATCCGGCGTTTGGGGATTTGAACCTCCGGCAACTGCTTGACGTCCCTTGCCGATAACGTGTAATACGTCAGTATTTCAAAATACGGTAACATCAGAGCCGAGCTGAGGAGAGTCATGCATCCCATCTTACAGAAGCTTACCGGCGGTGATCGACGTTCTATAGGCCGGGCCAATGAGGTGGCGGACGAAATCGTTGCGGATAGCACCTTATTCGCCGTTGTTCTGGAAGGCCTGCTTTTCGAGGATCCGATAGTCCGGATGCGTGCGGCGGACGCCATTGAAAAGGCTTCGATCAAGCGTCCGGAACTCCTGCAACCCCATAAGTCCACATTATTGAACGAGGTGGCCGCTATCGGGCAACAGGAGGTGCGCTGGCATCTGTCGTTGATGCTGCCGCGGCTCCGTCTGGATGCCGCGGAGCTCAACCAGGTGCTGGCGATCCTGGATGACCACTTGCGTGACCGCAGTGCTATTGTCAGGGTGAGCCTCCCCTGGTTTGGTGGACACTCAAAGATCGTACAAGTAAGTTAGAGAAGGGGTGT
>LFTP01000054.1 GCA_001513395.1 Clostridia bacterium DTU080 | reverse complement strand
AGATGTGTATAAGAGACAGCACCAAACGGCTCGTGGGCAAACCGATTGACTGCGGAGTCATGATCTCGTAGGTCGTGCGTTCTTTGAGCACACCGTCTTGATGGATGCCGGCCTCATGGGCGAATGCGTTCTCGCCTACAATGGCCTTATTTGGCTGTACGGGTACACCGGACAGATTGCTCACCAGACGGCTTGTTCGATACAGATGCTCGGTGACAATATTAGTCTCGACATTATAAATGTCGGCGCGGGTGTGGAGCGCCATAACCAGTTCTTCCAAAGCCGCGTTGCCAGCTCGTTCCCCAAGGCCGTTGACGGCACACTCCAGCTGTATCGCTCCTGCGTCCACGGCACTCAGTGTGTTGGCCACGGCCAAACCCAAGTCATTGTGACAGTGGACACTGATCACCGCCTTTTCAATGCCAGGGACATTCTCGCGAAGGTGACAAATCAGCTTGTAAAACTCCGACGGAGTGCTGTAGCCGACCGTATCGGGTACGTTTATTGTCGTCGCCCCTGCCGCTATGGCAACTCCGTAAACCTCACAGAGAAAGCCAAGATCCGATCGTGTAGCGTCTTCAGCCGAGAACTCGACATCCGGAACCAGGGACCGAGCCAGACGCACGGCACGATCCGTCATCTCCAGGACCTCTTCGGGAGTCTTGCGCAACTTGTATTTCATGTGAATCGGAGAGGTGGCAATGAAAGTATGGATCCTTGGTTTGGCGGCATCTTTCAAAGCCTCCGCAGCGCACTCGATGTCTTTTTCCGTCGCACGAGCCAAAGCGGCGATAACCGGTCCTTGTATTTCGCGGGCTATGCAGGCCACAGCTTCAAAATCACCGGGAGAGGCTATCGGAAAGCCCGCTTCAATGACGTCTACACCCAAACGCCTCAACTGCTTGGCAATCTCCAGTTTCTCTTGCCTGTTAAGATTAATGCCCGGAGATTGCTCGCCGTCACGAAGCGTCGTGTCGAAAAAGATGATCCTACGCATCTTCTATTCACCCCCTGAGAGCTCACGTCACGTTAAGGAAAAAAGGCCTGGAAGGAGGCCCGTAGCCTCTTCCAGGCTCAAACGCCCCGTGAAGCTACTCGCCTCGCTTTTTGACTTGGATCCAGGGCATCATGCTGCGCAACCTCTTCCCCACATGTTCAATCTGGTGATCCTGTTCCTTGGCTCGCAGAGCGTTGAAGCGCGGTCTGCCGGCCTGATTCTCGAGAATCCACTCCAACGCAAACTGACCAGACTGAATCTCACTGAGGATGCGCTTCATTTCTTCGCGTGTCTCTTTCGTAATAATGCGCTTACCGGCGATCAGATCACCGTACTCCGCGGTGTCGCTAATCGAGTAGCGCATCCAACTGATTCCACCTTCGTAGATCATGTCTACGATGAGTTTCAGCTCATGCAGGCACTCGAAGTAGGCCACCTCCGGTTGGTATCCGGCATCCACCAAGGTCTCAAAGCCGGCACGGATGAGCTCCGTCAAGCCACCGCAAAGAACCACCTGTTCGCCGAACAGGTCGGTCTCGGTCTCTTCTTTGAAGGTTGTCTCGATCACTCCAGCGCGCGTAGCTCCGATCGCCTTAGCGTAGGCCAGGGCGTAGTCGAGCGCTTTGGATGTCGCATCCTGATATACAGCTACCAGCGCCGGCACACCTTGGCCTTGTTCGAATGTGCGACGGACGAGGTGTCCGGGCCCCTTGGGTGCTACCATGAAGACATCAACATCATCCGGGGGCACGATCTGACTGAAGTGCACATTGAAGCCGTGCGAGAAGACAAGTGCTTTCCCGGAGGTCAGATGGGGCTTTATCTCCCGTTCATATACGGCGGGGGCCACTTGATCCGGTACGAGCATGACAATGACATCCGCTTTTGCCGCGGCTTCCGCAGCCGACACCGGTTCAAAGCCATCGGCTACGGCGAGTCTGTAGTTGGCGCTGCCGGGTCGATTGGCTACGACAACGGACAGTCCGCTGTCACGCAGATTCTGCGCATGGGCGTGCCCCTGGCTGCCGTATCCGATCACCGCTATCGTTTTTCCCTTCAGCAAGTTGATGTCCGCATCTTGGTCGTAATACATCTTGGTCATGTGATCCATCGCCCCTTAGAGATAATGTCGACGCTTCGCACTACCGTGCTGCGGCGCGTCCGGTATCTGAAGCGTTTGCGCGTTGTTTTGCGCCCCGTACCATGGCGATCTTGCCTGTGCGGGCCATTTCCTTGATGCCATAGGGACGCAATAGCTGCACCATGGCATCGACTTTGCCCTCGTTGCCGGTCACTTCAACAATCACCGAGCGATCACTGACATCCACGATTCTAGCTCGGAATATATCCACGATCTGGAGGATCTCAGAACGGTTGTGTGAATCCGTGGCGACCTTGATCAGAGCCAACTCGCGGTCCACCACATCTTCAGAGGTGATGTTGGAGACGCGCAAGACGTCGATCAGTTTGTGAACGTTTTTTATGATCTGCTCGACTATGGCTTCGTCGCCTTCTACGACGATGGTCATTCTCGATATGTCGGGGTCTTCGGTTACACCTACGGCGATGCTTTCGATGTTATAGCCGCGCCGTGAAAACAGACCTGCGATACGCACCAAGACTCCCGATCGATTGTGCACTAACACTGAGAGGGTGTGTTTCACCGGTTATCTTCCCTCCAGGCCGATCATGTCTTTGAGGGCTGCTCCGGCAGGAACCATGGGCAGGACATCCGCCTCTCGTGAGACGCGGACGTCTACCAATGCCGGGCCGTCAATGGCCTGAGCCCGTTCGAGGGTTTCGCGCAGCTCATCCACCCGCGTCACGCGGAAGGCGGGGACGCCGTGGGCTTCAGCCAATTTCACGAAGTCGGGGTTATGACTTAGATCGGATTGGCTGTAGCGCTTGCCGTAAAACATGCTTTGCCATTGGCGCACCATGCCCAGGTATGAGTTGTTGCAGATGACAACCTTCACGGGAATCTTGTAGCCGGCCACCGTGATGAGTTCCTGGGCGTTCATCTGGAAGCTGCCGTCTCCGCTGAGACACCACACTTCGCGATCCGGATTGGCGACCGCGGCACCTATAGCGGCCGGGAAACCAAACCCCATGGTGCCAAGGCCTCCTGAGGACAGATGGCGCCTTGGTTCATCGAATTTGTAGTACTGAGCAAGCCACATCTGGTGTTGCCCGACATCGCTGGCCATGATCGCCTGACCCTTGGTCACCGCATAGATCTCTTCAACCAGACGTTGAGGCATGACTTCACCGGTACCCGGGTCATCGTAACGAAGTGGGTACTTCTCTTTCCACTCGTGAACCTTCGCTAACCATGCGGTCTCTTTTTTCTCGCGTGTTTTTTCCACCAGTGCCTGGAGTACGGCTTTGCAGTCGCCGACGATAGGGATATCTACCCCGACGTTCTTCCCGATCTCAGCGGGATCGATGTCGATGTGGATGATCTTTGCTTCAGGTGCAAAACCTTCCAGACGACCTGTTACTCGGTCATCAAAACGAACACCTACGGCGATAAGAAGATCACAGTTGCAGATCGCCCAGTTGGCATAGACCGTGCCGTGCATGCCGAGCATTCCCAAGGACAGCGGATGGGTGCCGGGGAAGGCTCCCAGGCCCATCAGTGTGGTCGTAACCGGAATATTTGCCTTGGTGGCCAACTCCATGAGTTCACGATGGGCGCCTGAAGAGATCACACCGCCACCTACGTAGAGCACCGGTCGCTTTGCAGCGGCGATAGCCCTGGCCGCCTCCAAAACCTGTCGCACATGACCTTCGAACGTAGGCTTGAACCCGGGCAGTTCTACCTCGGACGGATAGTAATACTCCAACTCTTCACCACAGATGTCTCGGGGTAAATCGACCAGAACGGGACCGGGCCGCCCGGTGGTCGCTATATGAAAAGCCTCCTTGATGATGCGCGGAAGATCTTGCACACTGCGCACCAGGAAATTATGCTTGGTAATCGGTAGTGTGATACCCGTAATGTCCGCTTCCTGGAACGCATCCCGCCCGATGAGTGAGCGGGCCACGTTTCCAGTAAAAGCGACGACGGGAACGGAGTCCATCCAGGCCGTGGCGATACCGGTGACGAGGTTGGTGGCTCCGGGTCCGGAGGTGGTTAGGCAGACCCCCGGACGTCCGGACGAGCGTGCATACCCATCGGCAGCATGGGCGGCCGCTTGTTCGTGCCGAACCAAGATGTGTTGAATGTCGGCGTTGTACAACGCGTCGTATATGGGTAACACTGCTCCTCCGGGCAGACCGAAAATCGTTGTTACACCCTCATCGATGAGGGCCTGTACAAAGGCCTCGGCTCCTTTGAGGACGCGCGCTTTGTCGCGTTCTCGTGCTGCGGCCAGCTCTGTTGCCATAGTGATCCTCCCTGCTAAGAAAAGCTTCGCCCCGAGGTGTTGGCCTCGGGGCGAAGATCTGTCTCGCGATACCACCCGATTCACTACGTACCTTGCGGTACATAGCCTCTGAGTCCACTCCACAAACATAACATGACGGAAGTGGACAGCTGGATAACGGGTGCTTCCCTAATACGAGTCAACCCGGCAAGGTATACTCCGGCCCGGCCACACCGATCAGATATCGGTGCTGCCTCACCGTTTCCACCCGCAGCTCCGGGGGGAGTTTCGAATCATCCCGGGTACCGACTTACACCGACCGTCGGCTCTCTGTGACCCTGACAGATGACCTACTTGGCCCCTTCATCGCCTTCGCTATGCCATCGCGGCGTGGTTGAAACGCCACGCCGACAGATGAATGTTGTATTAGAGGATAGCTGACCGACAGCGTCTTGTCAAGGAAAATATTGAGCTATTTTTTACTTGAGCACAGCGCCGGTATCGGCGGAGGTCACCATTTGTGAATAGCGGGCCAGATAGCCTCGATTGATCTTTGGAGCGGGTGGTTGCCACTCGTTCTTGCGTCGTTGCAGTTCCTCTTCAGACAGCTCCACGGCCAAGAGCCCCTCATCGAGGTCGATGATCACGATATCTCCGTCCTGCAAGAGAGCGATGGGCCCGCCTGCAGCGGCTTCGGGTGAGATGTGGCCGATGGATATGCCGCGGGTTCCTCCCGAGAACCGGCCATCGGTGATCAGAGCCACTTCTTTTTCCAATCCCATGCCGGCAATAGCCGCTGTGTGGCCTAGCATCTCGGGCATTCCCGGACCGCCGCGGGGTCCTTCGTAGCGAATGACCACCACGTCACCGGATTTGACACGACCCTCCGATATCCCGGCAAAGGCCTCTTCTTGTGATTCGAAGATCACCGCCGGCCCTACATGGCGGCGTATGCTCGGATCCACGGCCCCGCTTTTGATTACCGCCCCATTGGGAGCCAGGTTCCCGAACAGTACCTGAAGTCCGCCCCAATCACTGTAAGGGTTGGACAGCGGCCGAATCACCTCAGGGTTTATGATGCAAGCCGATTGCACGTTCTCCCTCAGAGTCCGTCCGGTTACAGTCATGCAGTCGCCGTGTATAATATCCGGCTTTTTCAACAGTTCGGCCAAGATGGCACTGATGCCGCCGGCTTCATGAACATCCTCGATGTGCCAATGCGAAGCCGGACTTACCTTGCACAAGTGAGGTACACGCTGAGATACTTCATTGAGCCGTTCCAGAGGATAGTCTATTTCCGCCTCTTGACACAGAGCCAATGTATGGAGAACGGTATTGGTGGAACCGCCCATAGCCATGTCGAGCGCCAGGGCGTTGTCGATGGCCTCCGCAGTGACGATGTCGCGCGGTTTGAGATCCAGCTCAATCAAGTGCATCAGACGCCGTGCGGCTTGGCGAACGAGCTCTTTACGCGCCGGATCAGTGGCCAAGACAGTCCCGTTGCCGGGCAAGGCCATGCCCAACGCCTCACATAGGCAGTTCATTGAGTTGGCCGTAAACATGCCCGAGCAAGAACCACATCCCGGGCAACCGGCGTCTTCCAGCCGTTTGAGCTCGGCCTCATCTATCTTGCCTGCTTGGTAGGCTCCGACGCCTTCAAAAACCGATATCAGATCAATGGCTTGGCCGTCGAGTTGGCCGGCTTTCATGGGCCCGCCGCTCACAAACACAGTCGGTATGTTCACCCGTAGGGCAGCCATCAGCATCCCCGGTACGATCTTGTCACAGTTGGGAATGCAGATCATGCCGTCAAAACAATGGGCCATAAGCATAGTCTCCACCGCGTCGGCGATAAGCTCTCGGCTGGCCAGGGAATACCGCATGCCGATGTGGCCCATGGCAATGCCATCGTCAACAGCGATAGTGTTAAACTCAAACGGCACCCCGCCTGCTGCGCGAATGGCTTCCTTGGCTATTTCTCCCAATTCTCTGAGATGCACATGCCCGGGTACGATGTCTACGTATGAATTGCATACAGCGATAAAAGGCTTGTGCATATCCTCATCACGTACGCCTGTGGCTTTGAGTAGGCTGCGGTGCGGGGCGCGCTCGATTCCGCGGGTAATGGTGTCACTGCGGAGGATACGACGTTGCGGATTTCTTGACATTCCATGACCTCCCGAGAGGCTAGCTGCTGCCGACAACATTGGCTAAGCGCTTGCCGAGTTTCTCTGCTTCACTTGATTTGGTAACGCTGGCAAAGTCTTGCACAAAGGCACCTTGCCTTTCCAGCTCAGCCATCAAGTTCCGTAGACTGCGGGTGCTTCCCCATGGCAGGGTTGGACGTACAAACGCTACACACACCTTGCCTTCAAGACGCGACATGCTCTTTAGCATCTGTGTGATATCTTCCGCGATGCCGCCCCCGAAGAAGCCAAGCACCGGACTACCGACACAAACCAGATCAAACGGTGCGGCCGAGAACTTCACGGACGAATCACCTTGTGCTTCGAGCAATTGGGTGCTGAACCCGACGCTTTGCAGACCGCGTCCGAGCGCTTCTGCGAGCGGCGCAAGTCGCTTGTCCTTGCTGTAGACTATTAAAGCACGCAACACCCCACCTCCCAACCAGTGCCGCTAGATATCGATCGGAATCACCGCACACGGCTCATCTGACGAGCCGCACATACCTCCATGGCATATGACGTTGATGAAATCGTGTCTCCCATACCAACCGTACTGACCGGATTGGGCACCACGTGTGCCGGAGTTACCAGAACGCAGTGGTCGTCTTGTTCCCACGCAGCCGGTCCTAGCTGACGCGCTTTTCCTGTCATTTCACGGGCAAATCGCTCAAGTTGTGTGAAGCCAATTTCCGATAGCTCAAGCTCAACACCAGCAGGCATGGCGCTGGCACTGGGGAATCCCCCGTGCTTGGCTTTAAGAGCGTTCAAAGCTGATGCGTACAATGAAGCGTCAATCACGTCGTCAACTGAAACGAAGTAGGGCTTACGCAAGACGATCACGTAGTATCCGAGATTGTGCAAGTGCACCCGATCAAGTCCGAGTTCACGCAAAAGGGTTAACGCACCGCGATAGAGCGTATAAGCACGCTCCGAGGCTTCTATGTCATCAGCAAGCCGTTCATAGCCGAGCTTGCGCAAGGCGCGGCGTATCTCATTTTCGTTAATACCGAAACTGTTTACCTGTGCACAGACGCATCGCAAAAGATCGCTCTCCAACTCCTCATGTCTTAAGGGGACATACTCGTAGTGGATGCGAAGACTGGGGTTGAGACGAGTCAGGTCAATCAGAGACTGTCGAATGTACTCCAGATATGAAGGAAAATCTCTTCCGTCATTATCCTCGGGATTGGCGTAATGGTAACCCGCCATGAAGGCCACGTCTATCATCCGGCCCAAGGCTGGCAGATGCCGGGTTAACTCAGGAGAGAAGGCCATTACCGCTCCCCGGGGACGCGTGGCCAGAATCACTCGGTTAGCTCTGACAGTGGTGATCTGCTGCGACCCGAACTGATAGGTGACATCCTTGGGGTATTCGAAAATCCAATTGATCTTTACTTCGTCATCCGGACGGGCCGCCTCTTGTATAGGCAGTAGGGATAGATCGTCATTGATCACCGTTGGCATCATCACCCGCTCGTCAAACAGCCGCGCCTGCTCAGGAGGCAAAAGCCGGGTATAGGCGACGGAGGTGGCCTGAAGAGCAGCCATTTGGTTCGCTATAATCCCGGCCTGTCCCCCCATACTCTCAGTGCACTCGCAGAACACTTCACTGATCCAGGGCAGCACGTCTTGCTCAACGACGATATGACATGACTTCCCTTCAGAGAGTTGGCTTCGTATGACTCGCAGAAAATCCGTGGGGGACTTGACCGAATCGGGTAGCTCCTCAGAGGCTTGGTGCTCTTCGAGGGCCAGGTTCGCGCCACTTTTTTGTATGGCATGTGAAAGCAATTCAGGAGTCAGATGGACGATGGCGTCAATATTGGTGTTAAAAGCGGCAAAGGTGCACACCTGTGGAATGCGATGACCTACACTCCTGAGTCGCTCATGCCAGTAGTCGCGAACTACCATAGATCTCACCTCCGAAGCACCATAGACGGTGCGACCCCGCCGAATCGCCGTAGCGATAGTCATGGCACGTCCGTGCCGAACGGTCGGCGGCAAGTTGCCATTCAGACACTTGACGGTGTGCGGCGACGTTCGTCAGCGCAGCCGTCAAAGCGTTGCAGCAAGCTGGATCTATTCCATGATGTCGTGATTATCTCTCCCGCAGGGGTTACGATATCGAGATAGCCTCGCTCCCGGACCGTCGCACGGTCCACATGCACGCCCCGGTATTTCCCCTTCTCAATCACCACACGGACCATATCTCCGGTTTGAAAACCGTTTACACGTGTTACGACCTTCGGCTTACTGCGGGGAAAGCCGTGTTTGTCAACACGGCACAAGACGGTGATCGTAAGAACTGGCATCTTTGGGTTCAACGAAACCTCGGCCCCGCTTTCACCGACACAGGCAGGATCGATCCGGTGCGCCTTGGGATATCCCTGCTATTGGCGGTTGTACTTGGTCAAGCCTCCTGTGCCTGTCTCCAGTGGCAGACCCAAGCCGTCCAAACGTTGCCACAGCTCCATACGTTGTGGTGAGGCAGGGATGTCTTGGTGCACCCCTGCCTGCATGCTTGTTTGAGCGATACACACCATACAGTGGCAATGATCTTTTCGCCAGTGTTATCGAGCGCCTTACGCAGGTGACACTGCCCGTTGCCTTGATCCCGGGCCGTTTAACCGCCTGACACATAATCCGGAGTCGGAGAAGCATCCCGGGGTACCTGTGATACTCTCCTATCGTAGCACGCCGCCAGGGGAAGTCGGACTGGTTGAGCATGCTGCTGTCGCCGCATATGATCGACTATCGCAGACGGACGGTCTAGAAGGTCGATCAAGTCAGATGCTCAACGAAGGGACCCATCCGCTCAGTCTTCTACGGTGGTTCACGCACCTACTTCTCATTCTTTCCCCACTTACTGCCGGATAACCTGCCGCGCATAGTCCGCAACAGGCGGCTTGATGGCCGTCTTTTAAACCCTGCCTGCCATGGTCAAGTACTCCGACAGACTGATGGGCTCCAGGGTCTGTCCGGCACGCTGGGCCCGGAGGACTTCCAACACTGCTTTGGCCGTATCAAGGGAGGTAAAACATGGCACCTTGTATTCTACGGCAGTCCTACGAATCTGGAAGCCGTTGCGTTCGGGAACCTTTCCTCGGGTAGGAGTGTTGATGATCAGATCTACCCGACCTTCCTTGATGTAACTCAGCACGTTTGGCGTACCCTCAGTTACCTTCTTAACGCGCTCTACGGGTATTCCCAAGGTTTCCAGGGCATTGGCCGTTCCTTCCGTGGCCACGAACCGATATCCAAAGGCGTAAAACTCCTTCAATAGTTGTATGCCTTCCGGCTTGTCTTTGTCCGCCAAGGTCGCCAGAATCGTACCGCTTCTGGGTATAGGCGCTCCGCTGGCGGAGATCGCTTTATAAAGAGCCTGGTAGTACTCCTTGGCCATGCCCAAGACCTCACCGGTTGATTTCATCTCAGGGCCCAGGAACACGTCTACTTCGCCCAGCTTCTCAAAAGAAAAGACGGGTGCTTTTACAGTCACAAAGGGCGGAGGTTCCATGAGACCTGTGGTATAACCTTGGCTGGCCAGGCTTTCGCCAAGCATGGCTCTGGTTGCCGCTGCCACCATGGGTACGCCTGTGACCTTTGACATAAAAGGCACGGTGCGACTGGCGCGAGGGTTAACCTCTAACACGTATACCCGATCCTCGTAAATAACATACTGCACGTTCATTAATCCGACGACGCCGAGTGCCCGGGCAATCTGCACGGTGTAATCGGTGATGATCTGTTGCTCCCATTTGCCCAGACTGCGAGGCGGGAACACGGCGTTGGAGTCACCGGAGTGCACTCCCGCTCGTTCTATGTGCTCCATGATACCGGGTATGACCACTGTCTCACCGTCGGATATGGCATCGACCTCAACTTCTTTGCCCGCCAGGTAGCGATCGATCAAGACCGGATAGTCAGGTGTCACCTGCACGGCGAACTTAAGATATTCGAGAAGCTCCACCTCATTGTGGACGATCTCCATGGCACGGCCGCCGAGCACGTAGGAAGGCCTGACTACCAGCGGGAAGCCGAGCTTTAAGGCCACGCCCATGCCCTCTTCAAGCGAGGTCACCGTCCGGCCCTCGGCTTGACGAATGCCGCGCTTGCGCAAAAAGCGCTCCCATTTGTCACGGTCTTCGGCCATGTCGATCGCTTCCACGGGAGTGCCCAAGATGCGCACTCCGGCTTCGCTGAGCGGTCTGGCCAGATTGATAGCCGTCTGACCGCCGAATTGCACGATCACTCCGAGTGGACGTTCCCGTTCAATGACGTGTAACACGTCTTCGGGGGTCAACGGTTCGAAGTACAGTCTGTCCGAGGTGTCGAAGTCGGTGCTCACCGTCTCGGGGTTGTTGTTAATGATCACTGATTCATAGCCCGCGGCCCGTAATGCCCACACCGAATGGACGGAGCAGTAGTCGAATTCTATACCCTGTCCGATGCGGATAGGTCCTGAACCGAGCACTAGTACTTTTTTCCTGGTTGAGGGTCTGACCTCATCCACGGTGCCGTAGGTTGAGTAGTAGTACGGTGAGACGGCGTCGAATTCAGCGGCGCACGTATCGACCATGTTAAACACCGGCGTGATATCTCGGTCCTTGCGCTCGTTGCGAACCTCCTCAGCCGATGCCCCTACCAGTTCTCCTATCCGTCGATCTGAGATTCCGGTCTCTTTGGCCCGACGGAGCAACGCGCCGAGGGAAGCGAGGTCTCCGACCGCGCGGAGCTCTTCCTCCAGCTTGACGATTCTGTCGAGTTGATGAATGAACCAGGCATCTATCCGTGTCTTTTCACAGATCTCTTGTACGGACATGCCGCGCCGCAAGGCTTCGGCCATGACAAAAAGCCGACGGTCATCGGCGATCTCAACGCGTCGGAAGACTTCCTCATCACTCCAATCGCTCATGCCGGGCGATGAAAGACAATCAATACCGATTTCCAGTGAGCGCACTGCCTTGAGCAAAGCTCCGCAGAAGGAGCGATCGATCGCCATCACTTCCCCCGTGGCTTTCATCTGTGTGCCCAAGAGCCGATCGGCTGACTCGAATTTGTCAAATGGCCATCGGGGGATCTTGACCACGCAATAGTCCAGCGCGGGTTCGAAACACGCCGATGTCGTCCCGGTGACGGCATTTTGGATCTCAGGCAGAGTCAATCCCGTGGCGATCTTCGCCGCCACGCGAGCTATGGGGTAACCCGTGGCCTTAGATGCCAGCGCGGAGCTGCGGCTCACGCGCGGGTTGACCTCAATCACGTAGTACGCTGAACTGCGCGGATCAAGGGCAAATTGCACGTTGCAACCGCCTTCGATACCCAAAGCGCGGATGATGCGAAATGCGGCCGAGCGCAACATCTGGTGCTCTTTTACGGATAACGTCTGCGTCGGAGCCACGACTATGGAGTCGCCGGTGTGGATTCCTATCGGATCCAGGTTCTCCATGTTGCAGATCATGATACAGTTGTCGGCGCTGTCGCGCATGACCTCATACTCTATTTCCTTCCAGCCGGCTACACTTCGCTCCAGCAGAAGTTGCTTAATATGACTGTGTTTGAGGCCTCGACCGGCTATTTCGAGCAGTTGTTCAGGAGTCTCCGCAATACCTCCGCCTGTACCTCCCAAGGTGTAGGCGGGACGTATGATCACCGGATAACCGATCGAATCGGCAAAGGCCAAAGCTTCATCGAGCGTGCTTACTATTGCCGATTCGGGTACTGGCTCCCCTATTTCTTGCATCGTGGCTTTGAACAGCTCACGGTCTTCAGCCTTTTCAATGGCAGACAAAGGAGTGCCCAACAAACGAACGTTGTAGCGATCAAGGATTCCGGATTTTGCTAAGTCAAAAGCAAGATTGAGACCCGTTTGCCCGCCCAGAGTCGGCAAAAGCCCGTCGGGTCGTTCTTTTTCTACTATTTGTGCCACTACATCCGGCGTCAATGGTTCCAGATACACCTTGTCTGCGATCCCCGGATCCGTCATGATGGTGGCCGGGTTGGAGTTGACCAAGACCACTTCCAACCCCTCCTCGCGCAGGGCTTTACAAGCCTGCGTGCCGGCGTAATCGAATTCAGCGGCCTGTCCAATCACAATCGGTCCGGAACCTATAACCATCACGCGCCCCAGACCTTGGCGCCCGGTCATCTGTTCGCCCCCTTGAATATTGACACATGCATCGACATAATCAGGCCAGTGGTGTTTACTCCGCCTTTGTCTCCGTGTCGCTCATCGAACCCATTACAGACTCAATGATCGATAACGCTTCGTCCATCTGCTCAGTCGTGACGTTGAGCGGCGGCAGGAGTCTGACCACCTGAGGACCGGCCGAGACCAACAGCAGTCCTCGCTTCATCGCTTCCTCTACAAAGGATGCGGCGGGCACTTGCAGCTCGATTCCGATGAGGCATCCGACGCCTCGCACGTCAGCAATGAGATTCGGATAGCGCTCGGCCAGCTGTCGAAGGGCATCCTGCAAGTACTCGCCCGCGGCAGCAGCGGCAGGTACGAGCTGTTCATCTTCGATAGCTTGCATGGCCGCCAACGCGACACGGGTGATAAAAGGACCGCCACCGAAGGTTGAAGCATGCGTGCCCGGCTCAAACCCCTGAGCGACCCGGTCGTTGGCCAGCGTGCAGCCTATCGGCAGTCCGCCACCGAGAGCCTTGGCCAGTGTGAGGATATCGGGTCTTACCCCGTAGTGTTGGAAGCCAAACCATTTGCCAGTACGTCCCAGACCCGTCTGTACCTCGTCGAAGATCAACGGGATGCCCATTTCATCGCAAAGCTGTCGCGCCAGGCGGATGAACTCCGCCGTAACAGGTCGCACACCGCCTTCCCCTTGGATGGGCTCCAGCATAATGGCGGCGGTGGTCGGTCCTACGGCTTGCCGCAGTGCGGAAAGATCGTTGAGAGGTACATAGCGAAATCCCGGTACGAGCGGCTCAAAGCCCTGATGGTATTTGCTCTGACCGGTAGCGGTCAAGGCAGCCATCGTTCGTCCGTGGAAGCTGTTTTCCACGGTGATCACTTCAAAGCGATCAGCATCTACAAACAGCTTTACGTAACGTCGGGCCAACTTGATCGCCGCTTCGTTGGCCTCCGCTCCGCTGTTACAGAAAAACGCTTTGTCCAAACCCGACTTCTGTGTCAGGAAGGCAGCCAGTCGAGCCTGTGGCTCTATGTGATACAGGTTTGAGCAGTGCAACATCTGATCGGCGGCGGAACGAATGGCCTCTACGACCTTCGGATGACAGTGCCCTAACGAATTTACAGCTATTCCGCCCACGAAGTCCAGGTATTTTTTTCCCTCGGCATCCCATACATAACTGCCGGCTCCTCGCGCCAGGGCCAGCGGCAGTCGACCGTAATTGCGCATCAGGTGTGCTGAGCTCATCTCGATGATCTCGCGCGTGTTCACGTTGCTACCTCCAAGGCTCGAATGCGGCCTCTAATTTATGACCATGGTGCCAATACCTTCGTCGGTAAATATCTCCAGCAAGAGCGAGTGGAGAGTCCGACCGTCGATAATGTGAGTACGCGTGACACCGCTTTCCAAGGCCCGGATGCATGCTTCGACCTTAGGAATCATTCCCCCGGCGATATGTCCTGACTGGATCATCTGTCGGGCACGCTCCACCTTTAGCGCGGATATCAAAGTGCTGGGGTCATTTGGATCGGCGGCAATGCCCTCAACGTCGGTGAGCATGATCAGTTTATCGGCTTTCAGGGCCGCGGCCAGTTCACCGGCGACCGTATCGGCGTTGATGTTGTAGCTTTCCCCTTCATAGCCTACTCCGATAGGGGCGATGACAGGGATGTAGCCCTCTTCACACAACAGGTGGATCATCTCCGGATTGACCTTTTCGACTTCTCCCACATATCCGAGATCGCCTTTTGAGGCATCGCGGATGTATTTGCGGGCGATGATCAGGTTGCTGTCTTTGCCGGACAATCCGACCGCCTTCCCGCCGTAGAGATTGATCAGACTGACGATCTCCTGGTTGATCTTGCCCACCAGTACCATCTGAGCAATCTCCATCATCTCTGCGTCGGTAACTCGCAAGCCGTCGATAAACTGTGAGGTCTTGCCCAACTGTCTCGCCATGTCATTAATCTCGGGTCCGCCACCGTGAACCAGGACCGGTTTTACGCCCACATATCTGAGAAGAATGACATCAAGGGTCACCGCTTTTTTCAGTTCCGAGTCAATCATGGCGTTGCCGCCGTATTTGATCACAAACGTCTTTCCGAAAAATGTCCGAATGTAAGGGAGCGCCTCAATGAGTACGCTCGCCTTTTCGACTAGGCCGTTCACCGCACCGCCTCCTTGATGATCTCCTGCTTCGCTCAGGAACGATAGCTCGAGTTGATCCTCACGTAATCGCTTGTCAGATCACACGTCCACGCAACCGCTTCCGCATCTCCATCATGGAAATCCAGGGTGATGATGACATGATCCTCTGCCAGGATGGCTTTGGCCGCATCTTCATCGAAAGGAAGAGCCATACCCTGAGCCGCCACCTGTTCATCGCCGAGGAAGATATCGACTTTGTCAGGTGAAAAATCGGCTCCCGAGTAGCCTGCCGCACAGAAAATCCGGCCCCAGTTGGCGTCATGTCCGTGAATGGCAGTCTTGACGAGATTGGACGTACTGATGGCTCTGGCGATCTTGCGTGCATCAGCTTCGGTTCGTGCCCCTGTGACACGGATTTCGATCAGCTTCGTGGCGCCTTCGCCATCTCTGGCGATCATCTTCGTCAATTCTACACAGACATGGGTCAAACCCTTTTCAAACAAGGAAAGATCAGCCTCAGATGTGACCGCCACGCCGGAGGCTCCATTGGCCAGGACAATAACCATGTCATTGGTGCTTGTGTCTCCGTCCACGGACAGCATGTTGAAGCTCTTGTCCACGGCTCGGCGCAGCAGGGTTTGCAGTGTGTTGTGGTCCACGGCCGCATCGGTGGTGATGAAGGCCAGCATCGTGGCCATGTTGGGATGGATCATGCCTGAACCTTTGGCCATGCCTCCAATACAGACACTGCCGGTGCTCAACTCCAGCTTCAGGGCTATTTCTTTCGGCTTGGTGTCAGTGGTCATGATGGCCAAGGCCGCTTTGGGACCGCCGTCTCGGGAAAGCGCCTTGGTGGCCATCTCGATTCCGGCTTCGACTTTCGCCATGTCGAGAGGCATACCGATGACTCCCGTGCTGCTCACGATCACTTGTTCCGGAGAAAGATTGTTGAGTTCGGCAGTGAGATGAGCCATGCGTGTGGCATCCGCCAATCCTTGCGGCCCGTTGCACGTATTGGCGTTGCCGCTGTTGACCACAATGGCCCGGGCGATTCCTTTTTTCACTACCTTCTTGGTCCAAATAACCGGAGCTCCCTTGACCAGATTGGTGGTAAACACACCCGCGCACGCAGCCGGTGTGGCACTTAATATAAGCGCCAGATCATGTCTGACCCGTTTCAGACCGCAATGTACCCCGGCGGCTTGGTAGCCCTGCGGAGTAGTGATTCCCCCGCCTGTTACTACTTCAAAAAGCTCAGTTGCAGCCACGTTTTTTGTACCCCCTATTTCTTCGTCGCCAACCTATGGCATGAGACCGGGTGATGTAAGACCCGTTGTCTCCGGCAGTCCAAACAGTAGATTCATGTTCTGTACCGCCTGTCCGGCAGCGCCTTTGACCAGATTATCGATGGCAGCCTGGATTATGGCCCGGTTGGTGCGCTCATCAAAGCGTACCGATATGTGACAGTAGTTGCTGCCCCATACGGCTTTCGTTTGCGGCAAGCGGTCCATATCCAAGACGACCACAAATGGTTCTTGTCTGTAGAAATCTTCGTACAGACTGCGGAGTGAGCCGTTTGTCCAATCACTGCCGCGCAGCGTGCAGACGGCGGTGGTCAGGATGCCTCGGCTCATCGGCACCAGGTGCGGCGTGAAACTGACCCGCACGTTCGAATCACCGGTGAGAGCGGCGATACCTTGCTCAATCTCCGGCGTATGGCGGTGTGTTGCCGTACCATAGGCTTGAACGTTCTCGGTACAGTCCGGGAAGTGATACATCGGTTTGGGGGTGGCACCGGCGCCCGAGACACCCGACACCGAGTTGATGACAATACTCGATGTGTCTATGGCACCGTGCCGGACTAAGGGCGCCAAGGCCAGCAGGGCACTGGTAGGATAACAACCCGGATTGGCAATCAATCTGGCCTGAGTGATGGATTCTCTGAACAGCTCGGGCAGTCCGTATACCGCTTCTTTGTTTAGTTCAGGCTGAACATGGGGAATCTTGTACCAGTGTTCATAGACCGTCAGATCACGAAATCGAAAATCAGTCCCTAAATCGATGAGTTTCTTCCCTGCCGCCAGGGCGATGGCAGCAGGCTCCATCGCTGCTCCGTGCGGTACGGCGGTGAAGATCACGTCACAGCGTTGGGCCATATCCGCGACATCCAGCGGTTCGTAGTTCCATGT
>LFTP01000305.1 GCA_001513395.1 Clostridia bacterium DTU080 | reverse complement strand
TTTAGAGACATTGGCTGACAAAATACCATGCATCACTTTGGTTATTTCTGCCTCAAGAGAGATCGGCTTGCTTTGGAAGGGTTGGACGGATGTCCGGACCAGTCTCAAGAACGTGGCCCTCGATACCGTCAGCGTCGGCGTCGCCGGATGGTCGGGGGCTAAGCTCGGAGCTTCGTTCGGATCTCTCTTAGGCCCTCCGGGTGTTGCCTTCGGTTCGGTCATAGGCGGTACTATCGGAGCTGTCGGAGGGAAGAAGGCGGGGAATGTCTTCAAAGCTCGAGCCTATAAACGGGCGAGAAGGACGTTTGAGCAATCCATGGTGAAGGTGGGCGAGTGTTTCGTCGATGCCTGTGAGACAGCGATTGAGAGTGTGAACTGTCAACGCAGCCGTATTCAAGCCGCGGCTCCTAAGACGATTTGGTCGTATCTGTGGCCTCGAAGAGCGGATTTAATACGCGATCATATCGACAGCACACTGAATCAACATCGAGAGGTTCTGGAAGGCCACATTGAGGAGACGAAAAAGTTGTTGGCAGGTGAGGAGCCTTACATAGCGGGGAAGCACGCCGTTGAAACGCTGTCTGATGAGCCGATATTCTCCGACAGTTTGACATCGGCGATTGACGAGGCTATAGAGGCTTTAAGCAGACTCCAAAGGGAGATGAAAAAGCTCGGTATCGATCCTTCACCTAATGAAGGATGAGCTGTTGACTTGACTCGATTGAACGCCTCGATTGCCTTCGCCGACAGTTGTCGGTCTGACCGCTTCGAAACGCTCTCTTGGAGTAAACGACCTCGATACCCCGGGGAGGCTTGATCCGTTTCGGGTTCATCAAGCAACAGGTCTAGAGAGGGATCAACGCGGCCTTTGTAATGACACGAAGACATTGCCCGGAGGCGCTTCAGCCGTGTTCAGGGCAAGATGCGTCTTTACGTGTGAGATGATGGCTCGAACACGGCTAGATCACTGCCAGTTGTTCAATAAAGCAGCGGAGTGATCATGCTAAAGGCGCTTCAGCATTGCTGCATTGTCTGTGCTATTTCACGGAGTGTTGGCAGACGCCCCTGAAGACGCTCAGGGGCGTCCGGTGCCTCAACGGCCAAAGACTTCGACAAAGCGAGCTTCCATGTACACTTGAACGGCTTCAAGGGCGGCCCTGGCTGTCACTTTCCCCGTCACGACATCGTTGAGGGCATTGGTGAGTTGCTCGTTATACTCGCCGCTGAGTGGAGTACGCGGCCGCGAATACGGCAGCTGAGCAAGCAATCCTGCGTATGGGGCAGGCAAAGAGGGGGCAATCGTTCTCAGGGCCTTCCAGTTGGCCGGCAACAGTGACTCAAACTGGCGAAAACGCCGTGTCTGTACCTCCGAGGTGCCGAAGAAGCGCACCAATTGAAACGCTTCCGGTTTGACCTGACCGCTCGGCGGCGTTGGTATGCCGATTGTGTACCCACCGCCCCACGAGGCTTTAGGTACATCATCCGGATGCGGAACCGGTCCCGAAGTGAAATCGGTTCCTTCGCGGATAATGACCGCCGCATCGGAGGTCGAACCCAGATACATCGCCGTCAGACCTTGTGCGAACCCGGTGCGGCTCGTCGACACCGGCGCTCTGTTTCTTTGGTAGTGCTGTCCCCACAGATCAAGCCATTCAAAGGCCTGTATGTTG
The DNA here is from genome assembly GCA_001513395.1 of Clostridia bacterium DTU080. GTDB lineage: Bacteria > Bacillota > Limnochordia > DTU080 > DTU080 > DTU080. The sequence goes on along the minus strand of LFTP01000305.1, from coordinate 4,488 downwards.
CGAGGCAGCGTGGCCGTGGGCCTAAACGTGTTGCCCACCTCTTCGATGAGTTCGCCGCCAAACCCCCAGATCCAACCGCGAGCGCCCCAGTTACCGGTCCAGGGGATGATCCCGACTCGGGTGTAGCGGCCGTCGGCCGAAACGACGCTCAGCCTGTGATTCAACTCCCACAGTTCGTCCAGTGAGATGTCATCGCGATATGGATCAAGGCCTGCTTGTTCAAACAGATCAATGCGTTTGAACAATGCGCGTGACGTGCATTGATAGGGTGCCGCATACAGCCTGCCGGCAAAGGTGACCTCTTCCGTCTCACCCGGTGTAAACTCAAGTCCGTCCAAAGCTTGCGTGACATCTACCAGCAATCCCAAAGCCGACAAATGCTTGACCTGCCCTCCTTCTATCCAGGCCACATCGGGAACGGCCCCTCCTGCGCTGGCCAGTAGGAATTTCTCCAAGTAGTCCATCTGGCTGCCCGTGATATGTGCGATCTCGATCTCGACGTCGGGATTGGATTCTCGGAACCACCGGGCTATGGCATCAAACTGATCAATGACTTCTTGATTTGCCCAGGCCCACAAAGTGAGCTTGGTGGCCGAGGAAGCGGGTAGAGCGATGATAAGGACCAGCGTTAACCAGAATCCAAGCGGAAACCATGAAAACCTAGCCTGCTTCAAATCAGATCCTCCTCCCCGTAGTGAAAAACAACTCGGCGACAAATGACAACATCAGCAAGATTACCGTTGAGATTAATGGACAATATCCATGTACAGAAATGACGACTAGGGGATAACGTGTACAATACTTGCATTTATTAGGCGAGGCCGAATCCCTTCCTAATGAAATAATCCGGGCTACGAATTATCCGGATCTGACGCTATGCGGGAGGCTTGTGGATAGGATCCGGAACAAGACCAACGCTGTTCTGATCATACCTAGGTACTCAAGGTGTCAGCTTGCTTTTCAAGAGGAGGCACTGGCTCGAATCCGTATCTTGCCGGTACCTGTGCGTTGATGGGCACCATCTTGACAGGGTATGAGTCCGTATCTGCAGGAGCGGGTCAGGCATGAAGATTCTCAGGGACATAGGTCACGCGGACTCGCTGTCATCGAAAACTCTGTGTAAGGTGGCAGGCATTTTGAACAAAGAATCGGGGAAGCCCTTTCCGGACTTCCCCGATTCTTTGAACCTTGGTGTGTGGCAGCCCCGGCAGGAATCGAACCTGCGGCACGCGGTTTAGGAAACCGCTGCTCTATCCACTGAGCTACGGGGCCAGGATCCTCTTGCTCATCTCTAAGTATAGCACAGGGGTCCGGTCGGTTCAATCATCTGCTCATCGAACAGGGGTTTGCTTGCGTGCCTCAACCAAAAGTGAAGTTTCCGGGAGCATAGTGTCCTTGCTTCCGATATCTCCCCATTTGCATGATTGTTCTTCCCGGAGAAAGGAGACGAGCCAGGGAGCTTGCCAGTCTCGCGAAGACGCGGTGAAGCCGCCTGAGTCAACAACCGTTTCGGTTAATTCGTGCCCAGTCTGACGGCCGTCGGGTATTCCGGTGCATAATGCGTTGCATCGCCATCGGAAATGAGCGGTAAGAAGAGGTTAAGACGGCCAAGTGCAGCCGTGTGGGTGAATGTGATCGACAGACCGCCGTAGGAAGCGGTTTTTTGGCGCGAGAAAGAGCTCCGTTTCCACGGAGCGCCAAAAGAACAGTAAATGCTTTCAGGGTCGCTATCCGGGCGATGGTAGGCTCTACAGAGTCCAAGATATCTCAGATCTTAGAAGTCTATTGCCGGCCGACTAAGTCTAATATGAGTGGCACTATTGCGTTCTGGAATGCTTCCCGGCGGCTCACATAGGTGAATCGGGTTATCGATCCAAGAGATTCGTTCAGACATTCGATCGTCGGCATTGGGCAACGGAACGGACCTGATCTCACTGAGTCCTCCGTAGTGAGAAGAAAACCGGTTAACAAGGTCAGAGGATGAGGTGTCAGATGGACCCTTCCTCCAGAACGATACTCTGGGTCACCGCATTGATCGTCGGAGGTGTGAGACTCAAATCGACCATGGCGATACCCGCTGTTGGGACTACTACGCGCACTTTGGCGACGCGTTCCATATCTGCCACGCCGCATAAACTGGCGGGATCGAGACGAAGCAGGCGCGGACCCGGACGCACTCCCGCAAATGAAAACCAGCCGTTTTGATCACTGACGGCGTAGCGTCCGTTGTCCAATACCACGCGCACGCGGGCAAGGGCGGTTCCTTCGCCTGTGCGAATTCGACCGACGATGACACCATCGTCGCTCAAGACCCCGTGGAGCACGTACGTTGTCAGCGTGGCCACGGCTGATTCCAGCCATTCATCAGTTCTGGTCCGGAACGCGGCTACGGCTCGAACTGTGACCTTATCGTCTGCGGCGGCGTTGACAATCCCCCTGAAGGACAGGCGCACTGCGCCGCACTTGGGGACTTGCCCGACGTCATAGACCAGTGCTCCGCGCGACTGCGGTGGGTCTGCCATGGGTTTGCCATCTTGATGTGATGTCGCAGGGCAGTAAGTTATCCCAGGGGGCAAATAAACCCGCACTCTGACATCATGCAAGTCTATCGAATCACTGACGTTAGTTACATCGATGTAGTATGTATTCTCGTCGCCCATGGTCACCAGAGTATTGGTGGCGGACAGACTTACTGCCAGTTCGTTGGTGAGCACGGCCGTTGTCACGCTGTTGGAGACGGCCGCCAACTCCGTCAAAGCGCAAACCAGCTCAGCCTGTACGTCGATGACGGTCCCTTGCGGCACTGACTCAACAACTTGAGTACTGAAAGTGAGATCACCCCGAGCACCTTTCGGTACTGAGGCGATAGTCCAAACGATCGCATGTCGGTCGGGATAATATACAATCGGTGTCCCCTCCTGGGATCTCATGAAAGCGGAACTCTGTCCAGCGCGTAGGCCCAACCGCCCGTCGAGAGCGATGGGCGGTGTCAGGTAGGGACTCAGCCGCGTGGTGACGACGACGTCGCGGATTTCGCGGTCTGAAGCGTTGGCGAAGCACAAATCATAGGTGAGCAGGCTGCCCGGAATGACGACTTCCCCGGCATCGACTTCCATCTGCAATGGATCCCAGAGTCGATCTAGGCCTTCTACACGCTCGATTCGAAAGGTAATTGTTGCTGAACAATCCGGTGGATCGGCATGAAAGAAGGTGATCGGAAACAAAAATGGGGCGTCAGCGGCCAGGTTCTTGTCCTCGGGAACGAGGATGCTCAACACCACATCCCGCTGAGCACCGGGAGGCAGTATGCCCAGATCGACCCAGCCGTTATTGTTGTTGTCATACAACGGTGTCACGCCGTCCCGCTCGCATAGGCTCACTTGCCAACCCTCGGGCACCGGCTCGCTCAGGATAACCTCGGGTACACAGGGGATTTCGCCGACGTTGGCTACAGAAAGCCCGAAGTGCACTCGTTCTCCGGTATAGACCGCGTTGCGTATCGGCGAGTCTTTGGGAACGAGTTCCGCACCGTAGGTCAGATCACGGTCTACCACGACCTGATTGGATACGGATCTAGTCAACTCCCCCGGCCGCCTTTCGTAGATGACTTCCGTCGCTTTGAGCATCGCCTGCTCTCCGGGCTGCCAGTTGATGCTAGCTTTGTACTCGATGACCACTGGCTCCTGTGATCTGGGCTCGATAGATGTCATGCAGATTTCCAGGAAGCGGTTGCCATCGGAGTCTGTTATAAGACGGGCCGTCGGGCTCTTCAAGGATACGGGCCTGCCGTTGATCAATAGCGGTAGGCCTGGACCATATGTGTCGGTGAGGAGAGTCTCATTGTGGTTTATGGGCTCCAAGACGCGCACGCAGCCTGTGTGAGAGCATCCCGTGTTTTCGATCAGTATGGTGTGCGTAACGACGGAACGCAGCGGATCGGCGTTAGTCGTCGTCGCTGATAGTGTTCTGAAGACTCTCATGTTGGCCAGACAGCCCTGCGGGGGAGGCAGATCGACGTTGTAGCTGCGACGGACGAACAAGTTCGGTTTCTCCGCGTGCACAGTGACAGTATTCCAGGTCTCTTCAACGACCACGGACGGATCGACACTGGATTCGACTCGCAGCGCCGTGTGATAAAGATCGCCGTCAAGGGAATGATCGGGAGTGCGGAAGGAGACCAGGACAATAGCGCTTTTATGGCTCGGCAGAGTAATACAGTCGACCATTGGATCCGACGGATCGGCAAAGGCATCCCCGTCACAATCATGGTAGATAACAGCTCCCTGTACCGCGTCCTTTGGCCAGGACTTCACGGTGAGTCGGAATGTGTCGACACCGTTGCCGGTGTTGATCAAACAGTAGGGAATAATGACCTGTTGCCCCGGCGCGACACATTGCGCACAGGCGGGAACGAACTCATCTGAAGCGGGAGTCCCCACACTGCAGGGGTATATGACTAAACCGGCCACCTGCTGAACCACCACGGTC
>LFTP01000061.1 GCA_001513395.1 Clostridia bacterium DTU080 | reverse complement strand
GAGTTGAGACAGCGTCTCGCCGCGCATATTCGCATAGTGGCGGGAGATGAGGGGCTCATCGAGTGTGCTTCCCTGCCCGATGTCGACACCGTGGTCAGCGCGGTGGTTGGCGCCCGGGGTCTGGCTCCGACATATGCCGCCGCAACCTGTGGCAAACGTATCTGTCTTGCCAATAAAGAAGCCTTAGTAGCCGGAGGCTCGCTTGTGACCGCGGCAGTGAATCAACACGGAGGGCAGCTACTGCCCGTAGATAGCGAACACTCCGCCATCTTCCAGTGTCTGCAAGCGGGTGACGGTTCTTTCTATCGTCTTTACCTGACGGCTTCCGGAGGTCCTTTTCGAACCACCCCCGCAGAGAGACTGCCGTATGTGACTGCCATCGACGCTCTGCGACATCCGACGTGGAACATGGGGAGCAAGATCACTATCGACTCGGCCACTCTTATGAACAAAGGTTTAGAGATAATCGAGGCCCACTGGCTTTTTGATGCCTCTTTTGACGACATTCACGTCGTCGTCCACCCGCAATCCATCGTACATTCGATGGTGGAATTTGTGGACGGGTCGATCATCGCTCAGCTTGGCGCACCGGACATGCGCCTGCCGATTCAGGTGGCACTAATGCACCCACAGCGGCTGTATTCACCCGTCAAAAGACTGGATCCCAGACAAATGGGGGACTTGTCCTTCGAGAGTCCGGACACGGAACGTTTTCCCAGTCTTGATCTGGCCTATGCAGCCGGCAGAACAGGTGGCACGATGCCCGCTGTGCTCAATGCCGCCAACGAAGTGGCTGTAGAGTTGTTTCTACAAGGGGAAATCCGCTTTACCGACATTCCGCGTATTGTGGAGCAATGTATGAAGGATCATACCGCAAGGGAACCCAACTCGATTGATGAAGTCCTGGATGTTGACCGACAAGCCCGCATCAGAGCACGCGAAGTCGCCTTGGCTTTGCGTCTCCGACAAAGCTGAGAACGTCCGGTAGAAAAGAGGGAACGCCGTTGAGCCAAGGAATAGCTCACGCCATCGAGCGCTTCGCGCAGCTTCTTTCCGTTGCTACATCGACGGTGCTGGGATTCGTGGTCATCTTCGGGGTCATCGTGCTTTTTCACGAATTGGGCCACTTCATCGCAGCCAAACTGGCCGGGATCAGGGTCTTCGAGTTTGCCGTCGGTTTCGGCCCCAAGCTCTGGCAGAGAAGAAAGGGGCAGACTCTTTATTCCGTACGAGCCGTGCCTTTGGGAGGCTTTGTCAAGATCGCCGGCATGGATGCGTCTCCGGAGCCCTACGAATCGGAAGTGCCCTATCACGAAACCTTTGAGGCAAAGCCTTTGTGGCAGCGTCTGATGTTCATGCTCGCCGGGCCTTTCATGAACTTCTTTCTTGCCTTTTTGTTGATTGTGATCTATCACATGACGGTGACGATCCCGCCGACAATCCAGGAAGTCGATGCGGGAAGTCCGGCTGCTGCGGCCGGGCTTCAACCGGGCGACCAGATTCTGAGTATCGACGAACAAACGACGTTGACTGCGGAGCAGGTTGTACGTCTGGTGCAGCCAAATGCAGGCTCGACGCTTTCGCTGAAGGTGCAAAGACGTGATGAACTTCTCACCTTAGAGGTCATACCGCGCCTTGATCTTGAGCGTCAGGTGGGTATGATCGGTGTCACCCTCTTTGATCAACAGCGCCAGCCCCTACTGACCAGCCTGCGCCTGGGCGTCATAGAGACCTATAGCTGGACCCGGGGCATAGCCCGGGCGGTGGGGCGCATGATTCTAAGACGAACGCCTGCCGAGCTGTCAGGTCCCGTCGGCATTTTTGTCGTCACGGGTAGCGCGATCCAACAGGGATTGGGTTCGCTTTTGCGGTTGGCGATCCTGTTGAACATCAATTTAGGACTGTTTAACCTGTTTCCCATCCCGGCGCTGGACGGTTTTTGGGTTGTTCTGTTGATATTCGAAGCGCTGAGAGGATCGCCTCTGAAACCCGAACAGAGGGGAATGATGCAGTTCGTCGGCTTCGCTTTGCTGTTGCTGCTGTTGGTTTATGCTACCTACCAGGATGTCGCCAGGTTCTTCCTGGGCATTTAACGGAGGTCTGATCTGTGGATCTGTTGTGCATAGTGGAACCCAGTCCGGATAAGTCCCGGTTGGGTGATCTGTGTCAGGCTCTGGGTGTATCTCCGGTCGTCGATGCGGTGATCAGCCACGTAGAGGTACTGCCCAAGGCTGACGTGTGGCGCATTTACCTCGATCAGCCAGTTGAAGAAAGCGACCGCGCCAGACTTGCCGAGGCGCTGGCTTCTGCACTTGGTTTAAATCGTGTCGAATTGCGCTGCGACGCGGGATGGCAAGAGGTGGCCGTCACGAGTGAGGCTGTGGTCACTGAACCCTTGGAGGAAGTGACCGATGACGAATACATGGAAAGCATCATGCAGCGCATCCAGGAGGAGCGGAACAACGCTGAAAACGGCGATGAATCTCAAAGCGATACTCAGGTTATTCTGGGTAAGGCCATCAAAGACCCGACGCCTCAACCTCTGAGCAGCATCAATGATGAGGAGCGGTCGGTGATCGTCATAGGGCGCGTTCTGCGGGTCGATGTGCGACAAATGCGCTCCGGACGACATGTGGTGCTTTTCGACATTACCGATAACACCGATTCGATCAGCGTGAAGGCCTTCGCTGAGGAAAACGACGAATGGATGAACCAGATTTCGCCGGGTTGCTGGTTATGTATACGGGGATCCGTGCAACATGACAACTTCTCGCAAGAACTCACACTGCAGCCTCGGGATATCTACCGCGTTCCTACTCCGCCGATACGCCCCGACACGGCACCCGAAAAAAGAGTGGAGCTGCATCTGCATACAAAAATGAGCGCTTTGGACGGCGTGGCGGATGTCGACGAAATTATAAAGCGAGCGAGCGAATGGCAACACCCGGCCATAGCCATAACGGATCACGGTGTCGTTCAGGCCTTTCCCGAGGCATACGCGGCCGGGAAGAAGTATGGGATCAAGGTCTTGTACGGTCTTGAGGGCTATCTCATCGACGATGACGAACGTGGCTCGAGCTATCACATCGTGATCTTGGCTGCTACGACAGAAGGACTGCGCAACCTTTATCGTCTTGTCTCCTTATCCCACATTGATTATTTTTATCGCCGGCCTCGACTTCCGCGTCGCGAATTGGAACGCCTGAGGGAAGGACTCCTTTTCGGTTCTGCCTGTGAAGCCGGCGAGTTGTATCAGGCTTTACTGGCGGGCGCCTCCGATGAGCAAGCGGAAAAGATCGCCTCCTTTTATGATTACCTGGAGATCCAACCTCTCGACAACACGAGATTTCACATCGAAGCGGGTCGCGTCCAGTCGGAAGAGGCTCTCAAAGAGATCAACAGACGTATCGTGGCCATCGGACGGAAGCTCGGTAAGCCGGTTGTCGCCACATCGGATGCTCACTATGTAGATCCGGAAGATGACATTTTCCGACGGATTCTCATGGCCGGCCATGGCTTTACCGATGTAGAGACCTCAGCGCCTCTGTTTTTCAAGTCAACCGATGAGATGCTCGCCGAGTTTGCCTACTTGGGAGAGGAGTTGGCCTATCAGGTAGTCGTTGAGGCCCCACGGCAGATCGCAGATCACATTGACGATCTGCGGCCGATTCCGGACGGTTTTCATCCTCCTCGTCTTGAAAACGCTGAAGATAATCTTCAAAAAATGTGTGAAGAGAATGCCGCTAGGTTGTACGGCAATCCACTTCCGGAATTGGTGGCCACCCGGCTTGAGCAGGAGCTGCGGTCGATAATAGATAACGGCTTTGCGTCCTTGTATATGATTGCTCATAAACTGGTAGCCAAGTCATTGAGTGACGGCTACATCGTCGGTTCGCGAGGTTCAGTGGGTTCTTCATTTGTTGCTCTCTTGTGCGGCATCTCCGAGGTAAACCCACTGCCGCCTCACTACACTTGTCCCTCGTGTCACTACTTTGAAGTCAAAGATGATGGTTCAGTCGGCTCAGGCCCGGATCTGCCGACGAAAGACTGTCCCAACTGCGGTACGGCGCTGCGGCGCGACGGATTTGACATTCCCTTTGAGACATTCCTGGGATTCGACGGCGTAGGCAAGGTCCCCGACATCGATCTGAATTTTTCAGGAGAATACCAACCGATAGCCCATCAGTATACGGAGACGTTGTTCGGCAAGGAGAATGTATTCCGAGCCGGAACAATCGCCACCCTGGCTGAAAAAACAGCCTATGGATATGTGCGCAAATACCTTGATGAAAAAGGAATCGTCGCCCGCAGTGCGGAGATCAATCGCTTATCGATGGGCATCACTGGCGTGCGTCGCACGAGCGGTCAACATCCCGGCGGTCTGATGGTTGTTCCCCGGGACAAAGAAATCTTCGATTTTACGCCGATTCAGTACCCGGCTAACGACAAGAACAGCGGGGTTATCACCACTCACTTTGCGTACTCTTGTATGGAAGACCAACTCGTGAAACTGGACATCCTGGGCCATGACGGTCCGACGATGATCCGCCTCCTTGAGCAATCTACGGGTGTCAAAGCGAAAGATATCCCATTGGATGATCCGAAAGCGATGAGCATCTTCTCAAGCTTGGACGCTTTGGGCATTAGTCCGGAAGATGCCGGGAGCACGGTAGGAACCCTCGGGATACCGGAATATAACACCCGCTTCGTGCGCCAGATGCTCGAGGATACACGCCCCCAAACGTTCGCTGACCTGGTAAGGATTATGGGCCTTTCCCACGGCACTGACGTGTGGCTCAACAACGCCCAGGATCTCGTGCGCCAGAAAACGGCGACTCTTGCTGAGACTATCGCATGCCGAGACGACATAATGACCTATCTGATTCGCCAAGGGCTACCCGCCGCCACGGCTTTCGAGATCATGGAGCGAGTGCGAAAAGGCAGGGGACTGCGTTCTGAAGACGAAGCCGCCATGCTGGAACACGATGTGCCACGCTGGTATGTCGACTCTTGCAAGAAGATCAGCTATCTCTTCCCGAAGGCTCACGCTGCCGCGTACGCCATCATGGCCTTCTGGCAGGCGTACTATAAGGTGCACTATCCGCTTCAGTTCTACGCCGCCTACTTTTCAGTACGGGCTAACGAGTTTGACGCCCAGCTTGTTATGCAAGGCAAGTCTGTGGTCAAAAAGACGTTGAAACAGCTCGAGGACAAAGGCAATGAAGCCACGGGCAAAGAAAAGAGCCTGATCACTCTGTTGGAGGTGGCCCTGGAGGCCATGGCCAGAGGAATCGGCTTCTTGCCTGTCGATCTGTATCAATCGGATGTTAGCCGTTTTACCATAGTGGGGAATAAGCTGCGACCGCCGCTTGTAGGTCTGCAGGGTGTAGGTGAAAGTGCCGCTGAAGC
>LFTP01000185.1 GCA_001513395.1 Clostridia bacterium DTU080 | reverse complement strand
GGAAGGTAGGATCGCACACCATTCAAGCTCCCGTCGGAGTCGGGGTCGACAAACACGGCAAGTTGACTCATCCGGTACGATTGGAGGCCGTCGGTGATCCGGTCTTCAACCCTACCATCCTCGAAGACAAGTTGATCAACGAAGGCTTTATTCGAGCCAGACTGATCGTCGATGATCCCGATCCCTGTCCGGATGCACAAAAGGCGATCACCCAATTGGTAACGATACCGTTTCAAACCGTTCATGATATCCCAGGCATCAAGCCGGGAGATCATATCCAGGAGTTTTCGAAAATCGAAGCCCTCTTGGTCTCGGCGACACCCGTATCCTGTATCGCTGATTCAACAACCATGGTCTCGCTGGCCTTGAAAATCGTCCTGAAGGTCGATGTCATCATCGCCAGGGAGTGCATCATCTCGGTACCGGCGAAGATTCTGCGCTGCATGCCGAGCGCCTAGCCCGGTGCACGGGGCGGATCTTCGGATCCGCCTCCCTGTTACTTAGAAATGCACGACACAAAAAGGGGATTACCTCCAAGGGACGGAAGAATAACGGCGGAATTGATTATCACATCATTTTTGGGGAGGTACCCGCACTTGGAGCATAGGAAGACTGCATTTATCGTATTGCTCGCCGCGGCGATCTTCGCAGTATGCACCCACTGCCTGTTTGCCCAAACGGCGCTTTTTGCCGATGCTTTCGGCGGTGCTCGCATAGGCGATTCTCCGGAGGGTTGGATCATTCAAGACGAGTTCGGCACCGCAGAGATCATCGCCGATCCTCAATCGCCTTCAGGTCGCATTTTGCGCGTCATCGCCCCGCCAAGGCCTGATGCGAGCCCGTCGCAGGCAGTGATCGTCAGAACGCCTCAATGGAAGCCCGATGCCCAGGTTACTGCCATCGCCGTTGAATTCATGGTTAATTGGCGCGACGGATCAAGCGGTATTTATCACTACATCAGCAAAGACGGAGCCCACCGCGTCATCTTGCCGATCTACGGAGGGAAACTCCTCTACAAGCCTGACGGTCCGATGTTGACGCTGGCAGAGCTCGACGAAGGCTGGAACCGCGTCCGCGTTGTGGCCGACAGCGAAAGCGACGAGGTCTTTGTCTATCTGAATGACATGGACAAACCCGTGGCGGGTCCGCTGTCGTTTAGAAGACCCATCGATTCATGGACCGGTACTCAGTTCATCATGAGAGTTGAGGCCCATACGAGTGAGGTCAGAGAAATGCTGTACGGAGACGTGAAAGTCTTTGCCGTGCCACCGGCGACATCGGCAACATCCGATGCGGCAACCCAACATACTACCGGGAGTGAAGATCAGATGCCCCGCTCTGACTGGAAAGGATATTTGCGACCTACGGCCGGGGCCATCGCGGCTCAAACGGCTATGCCCTTCTACCAGGCTCTGCCTGTTCGCCGAGGAGAGCTTTATCCCGGGCATATCGAAGAGGTTTGCGGATTGAGCCTTGGGCAGGATATGTTCATTCCCGCCTCACTGTCACCGGCGGCATTGTGGCCTGACGGCAGTATCCGTTGGCTGGCGGTGGACGGCGTATGGCCATCAGACTTGACACTCGATACGGAACTGGACGTCTATGTCGATGAGGCGACGTCAACGGAGCCTCTTGCGACTGTCGCCTCGCCGCCGATCAAGGGATTGGCCGTGGTAGACGACGAAGTCCATCTTGTGACCGCCGATCAACGGACGGCAGTCGTCCTCGCCCCCGTTGCCGCATACACCGAGATCACCGAACCGAAGGTCATCTTGCCGGACTCCGTCCCCGATGATGAGCGTCAGTATGCCTGGGCGGAGCCGTTGAAAACGCTGAACTCACAGGGACAATCCCGCGCTTTGGATCTGAGGATTCGTGAACACGTAATAGAAAAAGACAACCACGTGTACACCGTCCATAGACTGCGGGGCGACGCGGGAGATACGGCTCCGGGGAACGGATTCGAATGGCAACTCCGGGTGCGCATCTATAAGGATGTCCCTGTGGTCCGTCTACAGATGAGCTGGGCGCTTCATCGGGATCCTCAAAAGTACGCCTTGACACAGGCCGCATGGGTGGCCCGCTTTGCAAACTCCTTCAACGCCGCCTATCTGCCGGGGATCACCTCCCGAATGAATACCGCATCCGATCCGCTGATCGTTCAGGCCGATCCTACCGGGCGCGGCATTGTTCGCCACGGAGCCCTTGATATCGCCCAAAGCGATTGGCCGGATGCGCAGTGGCACGTGTTGCTGGTGGAAACGGGAGATGAGCGGGCGGGCTATCTCGGTATCGGTACTCCCAACTTGACGCGTCTTGGACCTAATCATATTGGTATTGACGACAACTCGGTCACACTGGCTTCCTGGAGCGATCAGTCCGGTCTGGCCCTTGATCTGCGTCCGACGGCCAATGCTGATGAGTTCGGCATGGCCGTCAGCGATGCAGACCCGGCCGGCGGTGTGGGCGTTATGCTTACTCTGGAAAGCAGCCTCGTGTGGAGTTCAGACGTTGATTACGCTGAGACGTTGGCTCGTCTTGAAGCCGTACGTGATACGCTCTGGTTGCCTTCGCAACAAGACATCACCGCCACGGAGAGCCTAGGTCCCATTTCACCCGATGTCTTTGACAGCAACCGGGAGTATTTCACCGGTGTCAGCGCCAACATCCACTTCGTCTTGTCGTCAAGAGATCATTGGCGCTGGACCGGTGCGGCCAACTTCGGCGACATCCGCACCAACTTTGGCACCGTAAGCGCTCCTGAGCGAGGTCTGCATCCCGGTCGTTGGGCTCTGTATGGGCGTTACGGCTGGCGCAAAGGCGCTGCGGAGCCCTACGACGGCATGTGGATTACGGGTCTGTTGCTTGGCGATCGCGACATAGCCCTGGCCGCCTTTGACTATGCGCTTCATGTAGCCAATGTTGACGTCGCCCACGGATCGTTCTTCGCTCCTTGGTCAGCCCGAACAGGCGGCATGCACAGACGAAACAAAGATCACTGGAGCGGCTCAATCCAGATGCAGTACACCCCAAGCAGCGGGCTCTATCTCACCAAGTGGCTAACCGGGCATGAACTCCTGGAGGATACGTTGAAAGAGGTGCGGCATTACGCAAAGAACCAAGGTTCCAGTGGCTCGGCGTTCGCCGCCTCAGCATGGATTCATCGCTACATGGAAACGCACAACGAAGATGATCTGCAGATGGCCAGGGTCCTACTTGACCAATCGGCCAAGAGCTGGGAGGCAGTCGGGACTTCCCGGACACAACCTCAGGATAGGTGGGGCGATCTCGACCCCAACGTAACGCTTCGCGGACTCGACGCCCTTTATATGGGCAACTTCCGCCTGCCTACGAACGGTATTCCGACGCTGATAGAGTTCTACGAAGCCACAAATGATCGGCTCTATCTGGAGACGATCCGCAATATGCTGCAGGCTCACGGCATTCCCGCAGGAACCAATGCCTCCCTGGGCAACTACTACGGGCTTGCATATCTGTTGGCCAGCGGATTCAGCGAAGAAGACATCGGTCTTGATATAGTCAACACCGCTCGCCAGGGAGTGGCCAGACTCCTTGATCCGCCGGCCATACCTGCGCGCCGGGACTGGGACTATGAGACGCTGATGTCTTTTGCTCTCCAAACCGGAGCTACGGAGACGACGAGCATCGGTTGGCGGGCGGAATACGCTCCCGTAGTCATGAGCGTATTCGGCCATCCGCCGATGCGCCTCAACGTTCATTCACCCCGCGCCGGTGCCGTAGCCAAAAAGCTCCTGCCCGTGGAACTGGAATGGGTCAACCCAGCCATAGCCGACGGGCTAATCGCAGTCGCACTGGCGCTAAATAACGAGGAGATCTACAGCGGATCGGCGTTGCCCGCTCCGGGCGAGGTGGTTATCGACACAACGACGTTGGAAGACGGAAGACACCGATTCACCGTCACCGCATCTCATGAAAGACACGGTTCCTTTGAGCACTCCTTGGACTTCCAGGTCTGGAATCGCTGGACCCTCATCCAAGACATGACACCCCCGATAACCAAAGGCTGGTTCGGAGAGATAGACTATCTGCAGACGGCCCGCCGTTCTGACGGATGGACCTATACCACGGATGACGGGAAGCATTTCTTCGGCGATGAAGAACGGCTCGTAAGAGCCGGCGACACCGCCGAATACTTGATCTGGGAGACCCCACAACTGATTGAGGTCAGTGTGACTCTGTTTATCCGGCCGCAGGTTGAGCTGAGCAAGGCCGTCGAATTAGCCGTCTCCTCGAACGGAGAAGACTGGCAGACATTGGCCTGGCAAGCCCAGATCGATGACGGCGAATACGGCTGGCAAAGAGCACGCATCACCCTCGATGTCCGTGACCGAACCGATCTGAACTGGTTCCGGCTGCAGCTGTCTGAGGCGACAGCAAAAGATGCGATCCAAATCGGACAAGTGAACCTAAGCGGATATCGGGACGAATGATGTTGGCAAAAAACGAGCGGCGCACAATTCCTTGTGCGCCGCTGTTTTGTATGCCATTTCAAGGTGACTGCAGCACTACTCAGTGCCCGGTCCAGTCGATAACCGGCAGAGGGGCACCATCCAAGCACCGCTCCAGCGCGGCAAGCGTCTCCTCCAAGAAGGGCAAGACTGTGCTCCAGTTGCGCAAGATGGTCGGCTGCAGATAGTCCGCCTTCGTCCGCTCGCAAGCGAGCGTGACTCGATAGTGAACGGCGATGGCCTCGGCGATGTGATCACGCGCCTTGGCTACCGCGGCGCGCATAGCCTCATCGTCACTGGCTTGGCTGGCTTGATCATAGGCTTCCTTAGCCTTGACGAGGTTGTCAAAGACCTTGGCCAAGCCCTCGACCCGCCATGCCTCGACTTCCATCTGAGCGGCCAGATCGCCGCGCGGGATCCGCTTCTCAGCCAACTCTCCGAAGGCCTGGCGTGCCCGCTCGGAAGCGTCAATCACGGCCTGCAGCCGCTCGGCCCCTTGCTCATCGTTCAACAGAGCATTCAGTGCCTCCTGCGGATACGACCGCGGATAAGCGCGATCCGGATTGACGTAGGTGTAGGGATAGGCATCCATTCTCTGCACGAAGCTCAGCAGAGTGGTGCCCAGCGCGCTCACTTCGTCGAAGTCCTTCATGGCCTTGAGGCCTTTCTCCCACTCGCAGCCGAATACATAGCGAGCGTACTTCTCTTTCCACTCATCCAAAGAGCCCACCGAGTTGTAGTTCCATCCGCAATCGGCCAAGAGTCTCTGGTGATTGTCGAAAGCGTCGTCATACAGTGAGTAAGCCTCTATACCCTCAGCAGACTCGGCTATACCCAAGCCGCCCATGCTCTCGATGTTGACGAGGTAGTTGCGATAGGGCGACCAGAGCCAGTAGCCACCCAAGGGCGAGACCCGACGGCGCAAGCCGAGCTCCGGCTTGGTGGTTTCGAATGGCGTGACCGCATAGCGCCACCAGTTGAGGATGAGATTATCCTTTAGGCCACGCTCTTCGAGCATTTGGACAAACGACTCATCCAAAAGACCCATGCGGTCGAGTTGATCGTGCCACATGGTAATATGGCGGATTCCTCTCGCTTTCAACGCACTGGCCAGGTGCAGCACATACTCCAGGAACAGCTTGTTCTGATCGGCCTGGCGGCAAGCGACACACTCGCACCACGGCTCAATCCTCTGCTGAGGATGGAAGTCATAAAGACCCGTAATGGGCCAGACCTCGTCCAGGCCAAGGTGGAAATCATCCACACCGTACGGTGCAAGATAGCGATCGACGATATCGCCCAGGATCTCCTCCATCAATTTGAACGTCGCCGGATTTGACAAGCAGAAGCCATACCCTCTGGGCTGGCCGTAGGCGTCTTTGGAGGAGACCTCCGGGTAAAGACGCGGAATGAGCGTGTTGTGTCCCAGACTGTTGAAATGCGGGCGCACCTTCACATTCCTGCTGCGGCCATAGGCGACGACCTCGCCGAAGAAATCGTCTTCATACATGGCCGGCAGATAGGTGAGGGACTGCCATGCGTTCTTGCGCGCCGAGTAATAATCGAGAGTCTTGCGCGTATGCAGATCGGGATACTTCTCCAAGGGCAGCAACAAGAACTCGGTCGGACGCAAATCATACTGCATCCGCCAGCATCCGTAGACCCCAATGCCCAGCAGGTTCATCTTCAGGGAAGCCAGCTGATCGATGGCATCCTTCCAGTCCTCCAAGGTCATCAGATCCTGTCCCCACTTGGACTCGACATAGAGTCCGCGCTCGTTCATCATGGGCCAGTCGCGGATACTGGATATAGGTACCACTACGTCGTTGTTTTGGCAGGAGATCATCTGGGCCAGAGTCTGTGCGGCGTAGAACGTTCCGGCTCCTCCGACGCCGCGCAAAGCTACCCCGGTGGGCGCCACCTCAAGGGCATAGGCCTCTGCGCTCGTCGTGTTCAACCCCGCGGTCTTGGCCCTGTTAGTGAACTCGAAGGCTTCGTCCCGCAGGACCCGTCGAGCGATCTCACCTACCCAGATGGGCAGAGTGTCCGCCCCGGGTGCCGACGCGCAAATAGGCGGCACGACACCGGCCTTTTCGCAGACGGCGTTCTGGATGATCTCTGCCGCGGTCCGCTCCATGGCCGAGGCATCCTGGGCCAATACAATGGAGCAGCGCAGAACCCGTCCTTCGACTAAGACGGCGTAACCCGGCTTGATCTCACATTCTTGCGGTTCAGGAAACAGCAGCAACTTTTTGTCAGGCAACGAACTTCCCCCCTTATGAAGCGTCACGAATGGTGCGATCCCCGCCGCATCTTTCTGGCCCTGAAACGAGACTCAGGCCCCCGATGGTCGGCGGATATGTTCTTGCCAGATACGTGATGTCGGATAGGAGCAGACTCAAACGTCTCCCGCCCGTTTTCGGCGCCTCGATTACGGTGCCTAATGCTTAGTCGGTAAAGCTCTGTCTGAAAGTGTTTACGAGCGATCTTCACGGGTGACACGACCCGCAGTCGTATCCGAGCGGGCATTCCGCAAAGCTTCACAACTTGCCCGCCGGCGATGCGGGCCATACCCCAACAGAGGCTGAGCCGATCTTGCTCATTGCACACGATCAACCCTCCGGGATCACGCCGATCTCAAAAAGGTCGATCAAGTCAAGGGCCCAACATCGGTTGTCATTTCACGAGCTGTTTTCCCAAAGCAATACCGGCATCGATGAGGGCTTCGCCGCTTCCCGGTTGCAAGCGGGTGGAGCGAGCCTCATAGCCGCCCTCTTCATAAGCCCGGGCGCTGGGCACATATCCCAGCCAGCCGTTGGCCAGGTTAGCCACCATGGCGAAGTTGTCCGGAAAGGCATTCTTGAAGCGTAATCCCAATTCAGTAAACATCTCTCCCGGCCCACCCATGATCAGAACCGGTCCGGTTCTCACGCACATGACCTCTTGAGTGAACTCTTCCGGTTCGTCGTAGCTGGTCCGCTTCAGATTGGACTCGGCCCGCGTGCGTTCCATGCGTCCGACCCTCGGATCTTCCAAGGCCCGTTTGCTCTTAGCCAAAAACTCCTCAACGGGCATGCGCTGAAGCTTCACTTCCGTCGAAGCGGCCCCAAGCTGATCACACGGTTTCGGGCTCAGACTGACCGCCACGCGCACGGACTCTCCAGCCAATCCGATGCCAATCTCTTCAGTGAAACTCGGCCAACGCTTCCGCCGGTCAGGATCGTTGACGTTGTAATGGTTTATGTCACCACTGGCGCAGTTGATAACCATGACCCCAAAGGGCCTCGTCGTCCCCTTGGGCTGCATCATTTCCCGGATCTTGGCCGCGGCCACACCCACCCAGTCAGCCGAGAACCTGTTGCCCCCCACCGTGTCACAGTGGCAGGCGAAACTGGTCAGCATGCCCACCGGAGTGCCATCAGGACCGTCAAAGCGCAGGACAATGACATCGCTGTCTTCCGGTCCGGCCGGTTCGATGATATCCGGGTTTCCGACGCCCGGATTGGTGTGCACATATCCGTTTTTCATAAAGAAGCGCCGATTGAAAGCCACACCGGGCAAAGATCCCTTCCCTACCCCCAGAGTGACTTCCGTTCGGTCACGGAAAGCAAGTTCAACGGCACCGGCCGTAAGAGCCGCCCATTGTTCCATGTACCCATCATTGCGCAAAGCACCCCGGGTGACCGGACCGGTATGCGTGTGAGAAGCGGCGATGAAGACGTGTGATCCCGGGATACCAAGGCGCTTTTCCACCCGTTCTCTGACGGCAGCCAGATCCTGAGACATGAAGGAGATCAAATCCGTCGTCACCAGCGCCACATGAGTGTCTCCCTCCGACAACACCAGTGCCCGGGAGTACAGGTGATCCTTGATGCCCTCGGCGAAGCGCTCAGTGAAGTATCCCGCCATGGCCAATCCCAAAGGAGGAGTGATGTTTACTTCTCCAAAACCCGCCTGCACCCAAATCACCTACGTTCTTTGCCTGCGTAAAGAGGGGCGCAGAGTCTGTAGCGTCTGCGCCCTTTTTCTATCAGAGCTCGACTTCGTCCAGGCCCAAGCCGCGCAGATCCGCCACGGTGCGCTTCTCTTCGGCCTCATACAACCGCCAGATGACTCGCAAGCCCTGCAGGCTGCCGGGTCCGTCTGTCAATGGACGACGTCCTGTCTCTATGCACTCAAGGAAGTGCAGCATCTCATTCTGCGTATGCTTACCCGGTTCGGCTTCCATAAGAAGCTGCGTCTGACCTCTCCGGTGCACATAGAGTTTACCCTGCGTCGTGGCGGCTTCGAGCATACCTTCCGTGCAGTGGGCATGGAAGGAGTAGCGCAGCCGCGAGCCGCGGGCACCCCAGGTGCCGAAGTGGTATCCCAGACGGCCTCCTTCGAACTCGATCATGACGTTGCTGGTTCCTTCCCGCTCCATCCACGGCGTACCGTAATTGGTGCCTACGTGGCTACCCCGGATCGGCTTGCCCATGAACCAGAGCAGAAGGTCGATGTAGTGACATCCGTGGCTGAACAGCTGTCCGCCTCCCAGCGTGGCGGCACTGCTCGCCCAGTGATCGGGCGGGTACTTGGTCAACTGCTCAGTCCAGATGGAGAACTGGAACATATCGCCGTAGGCCTTCTCGTCAACGAGCTGTTTCAGCCGGACGATCAGAGGATGGAAGCGCATGCAGTAGGCTATCATCAGCACGCGATCGACTCTTTCAGCCGTCGCGATCAAATCCAGGCACTCCTCCTCGCTGTTGGCCATCGGCTTTTCCAAAAGAACGTGCTTGCCCGCTTCCAGACAATCCTTGGCGATCGGATGATGCAGATGATGTGGCAAGACCAACAGCAGCGCATCCACATCGTCAAGAACGCTGCGGTAATCCGTAGCGGCTTTCGCCCCCGGGAAAAGCTCCGCAGCCTGACGGGCTCGCTCTTCAATGATGTCCACCGTAGCGGCCACGGTCACCCGGTCGGAGATTTCCTCGAAACCACGGGCGTGTGACTTGGACATTCCTCCGCATCCGACTATCCCTAAGCGTATCTGACTCATCGCCTTTGTGACCCCCTGCCATCACGTAACTAAAGAGTCCGACTCGATAAGCTGCCTTTACTTGGCGTAGGCTTTGGCCACTTTCAAGAAGGCCTCGATCATCAACTCGATGTGACGCGGCTCATAGACCGGGTGTACCGGGAAGCTGAACGTGCGCTCCTCGAGCCAAGCGGCATTGGGGCAGAAGACCTTCTCATAGGCAACGCTCTCGGGATTGGTCATAGGATCGCGGAAGGGATAGCGCGCCTCGCCAAAACCGTTGTGCTCCACAAAGGCCCTTTCCTTGTAGCTCTGCGGCCACAGCACGAAGACCGCCGGAACGCCCTCGGCCTCAAGGGTTTTCATGAAGGTCGCCTTGTCGCATGTGAGCCGATCCAGATTGAGAACAATCGGGAACAGCCAAAAAGCGTTCTCAATGCCGTTTTCCTTGTGCGGAGGCAGATACTGTATCTGCGGGCAATCACGCAAGGCTTCGATCATCATCTCGCCGTTGCGGCGCCGGTTCGGCAGATTCCAGGTGTCCATTCGCGCCAGCTCGTGGAGTCCGATGACTGACTGCATCTCGGTCATCCGGTAGTTGAAGCCCACCCTGTCGTGGATGTAAAGCAGCTTTGCCTCCAACTCCAGCAAGCGGAGGCGCTCTCTTACGTTATAGCCGTGGTCACGGAACGAACGGCACTGCCAGGCCAACTCTTCATCGTCGGTGACGATGGCTCCGCCTTCGCCGCCCGTAGTGAAGTGCTTGCTCTGGCAGAAGCTGAAGCAACCGACATCACCGATGGTGCCGACCTTCTTGCCCTTGTAGACCGCTCCGTGGGCCTGAGCGCAGTCTTCGATGACATACAGATTGTGCTTGCGGGCGATCTCCATAATCGGGTCCATGTCGCAGGGAATGCCGTACAGGTGAACCACGATGATCGCTTTGGTTTTGTCGGTGATCTTCTCTTCGATCGACTTCGGATCGATGGTGTGCGTCTCTTTGCAGACGTC
Source organism: Clostridia bacterium DTU080 (assembly GCA_001513395.1). Lineage (GTDB taxonomy): Bacteria > Bacillota > Limnochordia > DTU080 > DTU080 > DTU080. The sequence continues at coordinate 3,005 of LFTP01000185.1, read as the reverse complement.
AGCAAAGACCGGAACGGCACCGGCTTGGCAGACGCAGAAAGACGAAGCGATGAACGTGTACGAAGGCGTGATGACCTCATCACCCGGACCGATGCCCAAAGCGGCCACCGCCGTGTGCAAAGCGCTGGTACCGTTTGACGTCGAGATGCCGTACTTGGCCCCGCACCATTCAGCGAACTTCTTCTCGAACTCGACACCTCGGGTGCCGGTCCAGTAGTTGACCAAACCCGAACGCAACGGCTCCATGGCCGCCTGAATGGTCGACTCTTCGAATTGCGGCCACATCGGGAACTTCTCAGTGGTTACGGGAGTGCCGCCGTTGATGGCCAGCTTCTCTTTCGACATTAATTCACACCTCTCACATCGGGCATCCGGGATGACCGGTGCATCCCGGGCGCCGCAGTTTATTAGCCTTCTTTAGTAACCCTCAACGAGCCATTTCAGACCATCGGTTCCTTTTGCCATCGATTGCCGGTTTCCTGCTGCCTGATGCAATTACGAAATCCGTACGGCCTTGCCCAGGCGAGCGGCTTCATAGGCAGCCAGAGCTACCTTGAGATTCCGCAGGCCGACCTCGCCGCTGACCTCCGGCGTCGTATCGGTTTTGATGGCCTTAATCAGACTTTCGACCTCAGCCCGATAGGGGTTCACCGGCGTGAAGGGCAACTCCTCGGCTACCGTGACGCGCGCCTGCTGTGCGTCATAGCCGCGGTCCTCACGCTCAATGCGTCCTATGAGCTTGCCGCCCGAGTCCTGACCGATGGTGCCGCTGCCGATCACGCTGCCTTTGGTGCCATAGATCTCCAAGACATTCGTGGCCGCAACGTCCGGTACGTTGAAATTGCTGTCCACCACGGCCTTGGCACCGCTTTCGAAGCGCAGCAGAATCAGGGCCGAGTCATCCACTTCGTAATCATGCGTCTGGGTGCTCACATCTGCCTGAACCGAGACTACAGGACCCAAAAGCATCTCCAACAGATCTATGCAGTGCGTCGCCATATCCATGAGTGCGCCGCCGCCGCCCAGAGCCAGTTGTTGACGCCAAGCGCCCGGAATCGGCGGATACCAGCAAGTGAGCTGAGCGCGGGCCAGTACGGGCTGTCCCAACTCACCGGCATCCAGCATTTCTTTGAGTTTCTGATGAGCGCCGTGGAAACGCATCATGTAGCCTACGGCCAGTTTTACACCCTGCTCATCGCAAGTTTTGATGACTTTTTCGGCTTCCGCCACATTCATGGCCAACGGCTTTTCACACAACACGTGCTTGCCGTGGCGTGCCGCTTCACATACCAGTTCGGCATGATAGACGACCGGAGTGGCGACGTAGACCGCATCTACATCGGAGCGCGCCAGAACGTCCTTGGCATTGACATACCAATCGACGCCGTATTTTTCGCCCACTGCCCGGGCACGGCCCTCATCGACGTCCATGACGGCCACCAACTTTGAATCCGTGGCCTGTGTAATGCCTTCGGGGATGGTCCGGCGATCGGCGATGCCGCCGGCACCAAGCACACCCCATCTGATTGTCACTGTTCATCCGCCCCTTTCTGAGCCATCAGGAAAACCTCTATATGCCCGTTCCGACTACGGCAACAGCCGATCAGGGGTCATCCTCGGATAGACGCGCAAGCGCCGGAAACCCTCCGCGTAGCGCACTCCGCACTGCAGACCGCGGAAGCGGGCCACGCTGGTCACAAACTCCGCCATGTCGATCTTGTCATGCTCCCGCATCCATGTCATCTGGCTTTCGTGACACTCCAGCATCCTGATCTTGATATCGATCGTGTCGGTGATATCAACGTACTCTTCGGGCGTAAACCCGACACCGGCCAGGGTGTCCATGTAATAGATAGGGGCGACCTTGTCATGATGGGGAAGATCCCGCTCGGTCTTCCAGTGCGGAACTGTGGCCAAGAAGCTGGCAAAAAACACCAGTTCACTTACGGCCACGTGGTCCGGCATGTAGTCTTCCGGCCCGTGCGTGATGATCACATCCGGGCGAGCCATACGGATAATATCCACCATGGCCATGCGGGCTTTGACATCATCGCCTCTCAGATCGCCGTCGCCCATATCGGGGATGGTCAGGACTTCAGCTCCGAGGATCTCGGCGGCAGCCCTGGCCTCAGCCGCCCGCTGCCTGGCCAATTCCTCCGGCGGAATGACGAAGTGTCCGCAATCACCGTTGCAGGCGTGAGCCATGATCACTTCATGTCCGGCCTGTTTATAGCGGGCAAGCGTACCGGCACACAAAATCTCAAGATCGTCGGGATGGGCCCCAACAGCTAGAACACGCATTTCCAAGACTCCTTTATTGATTAAATGGGCAACCCTCCCCTTGCGGGGCGGATGCCCGTTAACGTCTTCTCACTGAGATTTGCACTTACGACATGTGGATGTGCATATCATCGGCCACACTGCCCAAGATCACATAGCGTCCGGGCAAGGTCTGCAAAATGGAACCCGGTACGTACGGAGTTACGGGTCCGTGAGCGGCCAGGCGGGCAATGAAGCGCTGCCAGCTCATGGGACCGCACTCACCGTCAAGCCAGAAGCTGCGATAGCGAGCATTGACGATCTGCGCCGGTCCGATGGTGTTGGCGTACGGAGGCACCCAAGACCAGTCACCGCTGAATGAGTGGAGTGCGTTCTGCATGATCGTCATCGGGTGCAGTTCCACAAAGCGCGGTCCTTGCTTCTTGAAGACTTCCAGATCGCCGTCGAACTCTTCCGCCAGGTGGGATTCCCAGAAAGCGATGTGTCCGCACCACCCGATACCGCCGTAGACTACGTCTGCTCCGCCCAGATCCTCGATCATCTTGCCGTAGCTGGCGAGTTTGTCGGTGGTCGGGAAGTGCACCTGCTCGATCGGCGGCCGCAGTTCGGGATCAACGCGCAAGAAGAAGTTTCTGGCCATAGCCTGCTGGAACGAGCCGGGCCAAGCCGCCGGAGCGGTGTTACCGTCTTTGTCCGCATACTCATCCATGGCAAAGAAGTGGCAG
>LFTP01000288.1 GCA_001513395.1 Clostridia bacterium DTU080 | reverse complement strand
CTGACCATTTTTGGGGATTTTTCGTGGCCATTTATGACCATTTTAGCCTGGCCACTGACAGCCATCTCCGTCGCATAGTCTATGACCGCCCGGATGGAATCCGGACGGCCATAGAGTTGAGTCAAAAATGTATCAGCTCCTAATCCGCCTTCCGTTCGACGGCCTCGTCTGCCTGATCCAACCTGCCCCAAAAGTCCATCAAAGGGTTCGAGAACGGACCAAAACGATTGCTCGTCAAGCTCAGTGGCCAGGGTGTTGCCGTCTTTGGTGTCAATGAGTGAAGTGACGGTTGTCGGCGTTTGAAGGGCTCGCACTTCATGTGCTGTCGGTCGTAACGTGGCGGTCATGAGATGCTCCCTTGTCTCAGCGGCAACAACGTCGCCGCCGGGTGTGTCATCGATCAAATCCAGGTTGTGAATCGCAGCGCTCATCAGGCAGAGCGTTGAGATGTTATTCAGGCTGCGGGCGTTACCGCCGGTGCTTTGATGCAGCTTTTTCAGCGCCGCTTCGGTGAAGATAGGACGTATCGCTCCGGCCGTATTCAAATCATGCTGCATGTATTGCATGCTCTCATCCTGGGTGAACGGATTGAGGTGAGCCCGCAGTTGGAACCGGCTGAGCAGGGCCATGTGCTTCTGCAGGGTCAATCGATGCACCAGACGGGGATGTCCGGACAGGATCATGGCAAACGCCATGAAGGAGTCGTATTGGTAATCGAGCAGTCCACACCGTTCATCAAAGAGCCTATCCCCGGGATCTTCTGGGCTTCATCAAGAATCAGGACAGGTGTGCGTTTATGTGTATCGTAGCCCTCGAATAAGGTTGTCGAGGCAAGAGCGCGGACTTTGGCCAATCGGAAGGGCATCTCCACGCCCAGTTGGCCTGAGCAGATCGCTGCAAAACCTGCGGATTGTGGCTCCGCTTTGGTTAAGGTAGACAATCTTGTAGCGTGAAACATCGAGGTCATGTGTAAACGGCGCAGGATGGTCGACTTGCTGACGCCGGGCTCTCCGGTGAGGATCATGGTGAAGCGTCGTTGTGCAGCATGGCGAAGCCTCTCAACGCTTCCCGTTCGTTGGGTGTCAAATATCGAGCCTGAGCCCGCACGCACTCTTCTGAAACGATAGAAAGCAGCGCATATGAGGAGGTTGATGGTCTTTCGCATCATGGGTCTTTTTCATTTCCTAGCACAGTAAGCTTCAAATTAGAACCACCTTTTCCGAGGTCATCACTAACATCGAGTAGGGTGACGCTCGCTGATCAGGCGAGCGTCAGCCCTCTCACAGAACCGTACNNTTTTCCGAGGTCATCACTAACGGATAAACAACCCCGCTCTCCGGACGTAGCGGGGTTGTTCGTGGTGAACTTGAGCGTCGTCAGACCCAAACACACCCCGGCTCCGAATCAACGGACGCGGCTTTTCGTGCCGCAAAGTGGGGGGTGGCTGAAGGGTCTGATTTACGGGTCAAGGACAGACGTCAGAAATGCCTTGACGCCGACGCGCGTTCCAACTTGCATTGTACAGCTCTCTTAGGGTTCGTTAGCCAGCAGCGCCTCTACCGCGGGTCTGATCTGTTCGATCGCCGCCGCAGCGGACAGTCTCCCTGACTTCACCTGGTTCAGGGCGTTGGTCACCGTGCCTTCTACGATGGTCGCCCATTGTACGAGCTTCGGCAATGGGCGGGATTTTTCCGCATATAGCAATGTGATGTCCCGAAGACTGGCTGGGCTCCTTCCGGGCGTGGAGAACTTGCTCCACAGCCGTTGATCACGCGTCTGCGGTGCCATACGGCGATTGTCCATATAGAGTTCGTGACCCAGACTGTTCGGGCCCAATAGGAACTGAAGGAACATCCAAGCCTCATCCACATGAGATGTCGATGAGCTGATCGCCATCGCATTGGCTTTCCATGTTCCTACCTGGGCCACCGGACCTGCGGGCGGCAGAATGACGTCCCATTCAAAGGGCCATTCAACTCCGGTGATGAAGGGCAGCGATCCCGGGTAATCCATCGAGATAGAGCGGGTTTGCTGACCGAAATTACCGCCAACCACGCCGTGGACGTGATGCAGATCAGCCACCCATTGCAGAGCATCGATGGCTTCCGGTTCGGCGAGGAGGAACTTCTTGTTGGTTTCATCGACTAAGTCTGCCCCTGCACCCCAGAGCCATGGCCAGACACTGGTGCGACTCAAGATCTGATCGCTGGCTCCCCAACGAATCGTGCGTTGGCCATCGGTCTTGGTCAATTTGCGGGCGTAGGTGAGAAAGGTATCGCGATCCCAATCGGGATCGGGTCGAGGCAGACCGACCTCTGCCAGATGCTCGATGTTATACATGGTTATACATGTAGTATCGGGGTGCGGAACCCCATGGCAGGCCGTACGTTTTTCCGCGATACTGCACATCGCGTAATGCCACCGGGAAGTAGGCATCCATAGTCATGCCAGGGGTGCGGGCGATCAGGTCATCGATCGGGCGGATCATACCGGCTACGATGAACTCTGCGGAATAATAGCCGTCGACCAGATACACATCAGGCGCTACACCGCCCGCGGTCAACACTTTTATGCGCTGATGGTACTGGGAATGCGGGGTTTGAATGTAGTCGATTTTGATTTCCGGATGGAGTTGTTCAAACGCGGCAATCAGTTTCCTATCAATCGCTTCCGGACCCCATGTCGACCACTGCAATGTGAGCGCACCGGCTGTTCCGTTGAGAACAAGAAAAGCGCTCAAGAACACTATAGCAGTGACCAACCGAACCCTGACACTGGTCTGCATCATGCTCCTCCTCTTCGACCTTCTTTCTTATGTAGTACTGCTCTTGTTCTAGCGAATCCAACATCTTCATTCTTCAGTTTTGTTGGTGCCCCTTCCGGGAAATAGACGGCTTCTCAGAGATGGTCGGTACAATATAGCTCGCAAGCGCGCTGAAGCGACATTTGTTTACAATAATACCTGACTCTAACCAGAAGTTCCAGAGTTCACATCCTGAAGAAGATCTTAACCATGCGTTTTTGGGCACGATCTTATTTGACTTGTGTAGACATTAAAGTGCGCAAGACGGGACTTGCCTTTCTCCAGGTCTTGGTATGAATTGAGACGTGAAGAGGAAGTTCAGGATTCTATGTAACCGGGATCCGACGCAAGCACAAAGACAAGGGATATGTCACCTACCTCCTCCATGACGGCTATCGTGTGGACGGTAAGGTGAGACAACAAACGTTGGGTGACTTGTCTCATCTGCCCTTAGAAGTCATTGAAGTGATCCGGCGGTCTCTGTGAGGCTAGACGTTTGTCCCGGTTGATGAGTGCATCGAGATTATTTGCAGCCAAGCACAGGGACACGTCTCTGCTATCCGTGCCGTGTTGACGTTGGAGTTGCACGAGATGCGAGATCTTGTCGAAGCCATGATCATCAGCCGCATCGCCGCGCGACAGACAAACAGAGCTCACCAAACCGTGCGCTCATGGCATACTACGACTCTGCCTGAGGACTGCAGGGACCGAAGCGTGGAAGCGCTTTCAGATAGACATTGATGAAGGACCATTCAACTACTGCGGGAAGCACGACGCGATCGAGCGAGAGGCCGCCCTTGATGGCATGTACGCTATCCGCACCAGTGTGCCGGCAGAGAAGATGACCTCAGAGGAGGCCGTTTTGTATTATAGAAGCCTCAGTCGCGCCGAGAGGGCCTTTCGTACCCTCAAGTCCGTTGATCTGAAGATCCGCCCCATCCACCACTGGACGGAAGAACGTGTGCGCAGCCACATCTTCCTTTGCATGCTTGCCTACTACGTCGAATGGCACTTGCGTGAAGCCTGGAAACCGCTGCTCTATCCACTGAGCTACGGGGCCAGGATCCTCTTGGTCATCTCTAAGTATAGCACAGGGGTCCGGTCGGTTCAATCATCTCTTAGGCCCCCTAACAGACTTGGAGGATGAAACTAAATGAGATAGGGTATGGAGGAAGGG
>LFTP01000069.1 GCA_001513395.1 Clostridia bacterium DTU080 | reverse complement strand
CTCTTAGGCCCCCTAACAGACTTGGAGGATGAAACTAAATGAGATAGGGTATGGAGGAAGGGTGTTTAGGATCTCTCACCCCGCGGGCAGAGATATCGAAATGGAGTTCCACACCCCCTCGCCCTATCGCTTGATACAAGGGGGCCGTTGATTTGAGTCGCCGACGATACGATGCTGATTTCAAGATCCGAGTCGCCAAAGAAGTCATAGAAACCGGGAACGGGAGTATTGTGGGCAGACGCTATGACATCGCCCCTGCGGTTGTGAATCGGTGGGCCAGAGCCTACGAGAATCATGGGCCCGGCGCCTTTACCCGGAGAAAGGAATCACGCTCCGGTGGGGTATCTGACCCTCTGACAGAGGACATTAAGCGAGAGAATGATCAGCTTAAGCGCCTTTTGGGTGAAAAGGACCTGGAGATCGCCATGTTACGCGACCTCCTAAAAAAGGGGAACCATCTTTAGACAGGCGGTTCGAGGTCGCCAGAAAATGGATTGCTAAGGGTTATCCGGTAGGCCTGGTACTGCGCATAGCGGGCGTGTCGTCATCGACGTATTACTGGCGTCTGCGCAATTCCACAGACGGCAGCAAACAAAAGAATGGCCGCCCCGGTGGAAGACCGATTTCCGGGTACTCCGCCACCAGAAACGGCCGGATCGTCAGTGACGAGTGTATCAAAGAATTGCTCTTGTCTGCCATAAACGGTGACGCTTACCCTTATGGCTATCGTAAGCTTACGAGCTGGCTAAGAAGAGAACACAGGCTTAAGATCAACAAGAAAAAGGTGTACAGGCTCTGCAAGGAGCTCGGGATTCTCCGGACCCAACGCCGATTACGGCCTCGTCTTGCCAAACGCAAAGTAGCCATGAACAGAGAGATCACCGGTGTTAACCAATTATGGGAGACCGACATCAAGTACGGCTACATCGCCGCAGAACGTCGCTTCTTCTTCGTGCAGACGATAATGGATGTCTACGATCGCATGGTAATCGATTATCACATCGGGCTCAGCTGCACCGCCGAGGAAGCCGCTGCATGCCTTAAGGGGGCCTTTCGGAGCCGGGTCGATGAGATTAGGGATGCCGGTGTGGTCATCCGCTCGGATAACGGACCGCAATTTGTCAGTAAGAGGTTTCAGACGATATGCAATGAACTGGGACTTAAACACGAGTGCATACCGGTGAGAACGCCCAATAAGAACGCTCACATCGAGGCCTTCCACTCGATTCTGGAAGAAGAATGCTTGGGCCGATGTGAGTTCAACAGCTTCGCAGAAGCTTGCGTGACGGTCATTGAATTCATGGATTACTACAACAACCGCAGGCTTCACGGATCTCTGGGGGACGTTCCTCCGGCCGAGTATCATGAAGCATGCTTAAGTAATAATGCGAGAAATAACATAATCAGGGTCTAGTCCTCCAATATTAGACGTGCTATGAAAAGTCAAGCGCGTTCATGGACTTTGACAAGTGGATAGGGTCTTAGT
>LFTP01000337.1:3762-21166 GCA_001513395.1 Clostridia bacterium DTU080 | reverse complement strand
ACCGCCTCTCCCAGTTGCTCGGCCAATTCCCAAGCGATCACCCGCGGGGCGCCATAGCCTCCGGCGCGGACAAAAATCGTCACCTCACCGGGAGCCGTACCCTCAGGAATCCGAAGAGATATGGTCCGCTTGACAGGCTCTTCGCGGAACGGTCGCAAGCTAACTTCGATCTCCACGACCTCTCCGGCCACAACCCGGCGGTTTATCGCCCGGGCGGACTCAATGCGCGCCGTTCGCCTTCCGGGCTCGACATCCGCCCGAATGACAATCCATTCCGGCGTAATGGCGGCGAACTCATTAGTCATCAGCTTTTGCAATCCCATGAGCAGCTCACCCAACGAAACGGCGGCGATATCGGAAGCACTGTAAAAGAGATTGTCCCGCGACAAAACCCGAGGCAATTCTCTTCCCTCAACCGCGGCAATCACCCTGGCCATCACATTAGCCGTGCCCGGACCGATCCGGTCAAGTCCCCTGTCGAAGGCCTCAAGAAGCGTGATGGCTAACAAAGGCACGGTAAGAGTCTCATCGTTGGCTATCTCAGCATTGAACTTGGTCAGCCTCTCCGAGGCCGCATCATATATATCCACTTCCACGGTGATCGCGCGAGGCAACTCTCCGAGTCTGCCGGCGACTCCGGCCTGACGATCCTGCGTCAATCGCCCCACCGGCTCCAGCGGCGCCCCGATCTTAAAAGGAACTTCAATGCTCGATACCACCTCATGTATATAAGCCGGGGTAGCAAAAAAATCCACGGCTCCCCGGCTGAGAAGGGGATGCCCAAAGGCCACGAATGTCCCGTCGTCCACGAAGGTCACCGTACCGAGGGCGGTCAGATCGACATCACCTTTGACCAGCTGTACGCCAATAGCGCTGCCCGGCTCAAGCTCGCCCGCCTCAACCTCCTCGGGAGCCTTGCCTCCCGGCACTGAGAACATGCTCCATCCGCTCAGAGATGACTCCAAAACACGCTGTGTGCGGCGCCCGAGTCCGCTCACGGCCAACGGAGTAGTAAGCGGCACCGCTATGCCTACATCGGCAGGAAGCCGGTTGCGCAACAGCTCGGCTTCGGCTGGATGCTGGGCAATGACGACGCCCGACCAAAGTCCGCCATCGACGACGGACACAGGCTCCGCCTCGCCCTCCGCACTGCCTTGGTTCACCAACCTAGCCACTTGTAACATGTCATCGATGGGAGTGACCAGACCAATCGTATGATCGGCCATCGAGAATCCGTAGGCCAAAGCACCGATCAGCTCACCGTCGATAAAGACAGGACTACCGCTCATACCCGCGGCAATACCGCCGGTTTTCTCAATAAGAGGCCCAAAGGTGCGCACTAAAATCAAGGAATTCGAAGGACCCGTCCCCGCCACCACGCCGAGAACTTCCACTCCGAACTCCTCTACCGTCGTACCGGACACCACTGTCTTTCCGATGCCCCGCGCACCCTTCTCAACGGCGCTGACCGGTCTAACTATCGGCATCTCACCAGCCACGGCAAGCGTGCAACGTAACAATAATACGCCGACAAACACCAAAACCAAAATGCCTATCTTGCGCGTTTTTTTCTCCGGCACACATGCGCGGTCTGTTCGTAGCGACGAACGCACCGCTTCCCTCCCCTTAGCAAGACATCCCACGCTGCTTCAGTGAGCCGTGGCTGCTGCCTCCTCCGAGACCTCCCCGATGGGGGAAGTCTCATACATGATGAGCAACGCCGTACCAAGGACCCGTTCTGACCCATTGCTGGGTATGTTCACTACCTGATCTCCTATCACCATGGCAGTCGATGCGCCTCCGTCAAGATTCATGGCCTCCTTGGCTCCCAACTCGATCATGAGTTCCGCCAACTCCCACAGTGTCATACCCACGCTGAAGCCCGGTTGTCGTCCGTCCACCGTGACGAGAAGCAAGGTTCCGTCACCGGTGAGACCGATGGCCGTGCGCGGCGCACGGCCCCGAGATACATCCGATCGAAAACGCTCCTCATCCGCGGTGACCGTGACCTCGCCCCCGGTTACCAAACGGGGGCCCCCTCCGAGCACAAACCACACTTCCTCACCCGGTATGATCGCGTCGCTTTCGGGCAGATGAAGCTCCCACATCAGCCGGCAGGGCTCTTGCAGCTCAAGAGTGCGCAATTGCTCCGGCGGATCGCCGGCGACCACAACCAGTCCCGGCCACAGAGGCGTCCCACCGAAACCCCGTCCGATGACCACACCCTCTTGCAACAAGAGTTCAGGTCGAGAGGGATACACCGGGGTCTGGGGCCCAAAGGCCGTGTTGTAGATCACGCACTCCCCGTCTTTAGCCGGACGGTTCACACCGTGCACAGGCAAGGATGAGCCGTCCGCCAACTGTAACCACATGCGCAAGGAAACCCGTTCAAAAGACGAGGTGCCGTCTGTGCGCACTATAAAGGCGGTTCGATCATACACGGGAGCGCTGATCAAAACCCCTTCGTCGACCAACAACCCCAAAGGCAGACCGCTTGAGTGAAAGAAGGTACCGTTGACCGCTGCTACGGCCTTCTCACGACGGGCTATCTCCGAAAGAGGCTCAAGTCCCAGACTGCGGCTTTTGGCCAGTCCAATGGCCAGACGGATCTGCGGCGTGCGTTCAACCAACAGAATATTGACAACGTTTGGCCCATAGTAATCCGTCCGATATTGCTTCTGGAACTTGACCCCGGGAACGACCTTCACCGGTCCGATGGTATCCACCGGGCCGCTGTCTGTCGCTTCGATCGGACAAAGAAGGAGAAACGGTATGATAGCACAGTTGATGAGCACGGGAACGAGACGTGTCGTCAAACGCTTTCTGATGCCAATCACATCCGGCTGACCAGCACATGCACTTGTCGCATGCGCTCCAAATCCTCAAGAACTCTGCCGGTGCCAATGGCCACCGCTGAAATGGGGTCTTCAGCCAATTCCACGGGGATATCGGTTTCAGCTGCGATTCTGTTGGTCAATCCTCTAAGGATCGAACCACCGCCGGTCAAGATGATACCTTTGTCCATAATGTCCGCAGCCAATTCGGGAGGCGTGCGCTCCAATACCGCGCGGACGGCCTGGATGATGGCCCGAACGGCTTCTTCCACTGCCTCGGCCATCTGATACTGCGAGATGAATACGGTCTTGGGCAGTCCGGTAACGCAATCGCGGCCGCGAATCTCCATTCGCTTGTTGCGATCGGGTTCAAAAACGTTTCCCAGACTTATCTTGACGTCTTCTGCTGTCCTTTCACCGATGATAAGCCCCAGTTCCTTGCGTACGTAGCGGACAATCGCATCATCAAAGCTGTCTCCGGCGATGCGCAAAGACTCGCTCACCACCTCACCGCCCAGGCTGATCACGGCGATATCAGTGGTGCCGCCGCCCACATCGACGATCATGTTACCCCCCGGCTCCTCCACGGGCATACCCGCTCCGATGGCCGCAGCCATGGGTTCGGAGATCAAATGAACGCGCTTGGCACCTGCCTCCATGCAGGCCTCCACCGCCGCCCGTCTTTCCACGCTGGTCACACCGGAGGGAACACAGACGACGATCTCAGGTCGAAAAAAGCGACGCTTGCCGCAGACTCTCTCAATGAAGTAGCGAAGCATCATCAATGTAGCGTCATAGTCAGCTATGACGCCGTTTTTCAGTGGTCGAGTGGCTACGATGTTTCCGGGGGTTCGTCCTATCATCCGCCGGGCCTCTTCGCCTATGGCCACTACGCGTCCGGTTGTCGTCTCACGGGCCACCACTGCAGGTTCTGCCAGCGCCACACCCTTCCCACGGACATAGACAATGACCGTGGCTGTACCAAGGTCGATACCAATCTCTCGTGCAATCATATGCTCCTGCCCCTTAACCGGCCTGTGAGATCCAGTTCTTGGCCCATATCAGGAGCACAATTTCGACGATGGGATGCGGATTCCCTTCCGCGTTTATGTCAATATGGAAGCGAGGAGGCTCCGATCTAAGGCCTGAGATATTCATGAAGCCTGGCGGTTTTGGCGTCCGTATTTTCTTCTCGTCGCCTCACCGCCGCGAATGTGACGTTCGGCTTTATTGCGATCGAGTATGCGTTTGACGCGTCTGGCCATCTCTTTATTTACCTTGGGAAGCCGCTCGGTCATGTCTTTGTGAACGGTGCTTTTGCTGACCCCAAAGACCGCGGCAGCCTGCCGAACGGTCGCTTTTGTGTCAACAATATATCGTGAGATATCGATAACACGCTTGCGGATGTAGTCGCGCAACGTCGGACCCCCCTCGCGCGTTTTGCTAAATGTATATGCGAGGGGCCGAACCGTATTCTAGCTGCGCGTCCTGATCACGGCTGCGGCAGGTATGGGCGAGGATCAACCAAATCGTCTCCTCGGCGAAGTACGAAAGCGACGGCGGCCTGATCATCTTTCATACTGGTACCTAAAAGACTTCCGCCGGCAACGGTCTGCATCGGCTCTACGACCACTTCCTCAAGGCCGCGATACTCAGATCGCCAGTCATCTCCATGAGTAAGCACAACGTCCCAGCCGCCCGTCCGTGACTTGCTCACCTGGGTCACGACACCATCGTAAGAAGAGACGACCTCCTCTCCGGGTTTTTCAGGTTTGATCTCAATTCCCGGAGAGAGCCGCCAGTCCCCATACAGCGGATGACGATACCAACCCGGTTCCCGCACAACCTCGCCCATCACGGGGATCACGGCTTGAGCCGGATCGAAGGAAGCTACGGCGATTGCGGTCTTTTCTTCTCCACTCATGCCCTGATCCGACTGATGGTCCTCAATCTGCGTCAAGGAAGCCGGAGGCTCCGTTTCCTTTTGGGTTTCTTTTATCTCAAGTACGGATTGGGGAACAAAAGACTCCTGCCCGGATACCGCCGCATGGGGCACGGCAGGAAGCGATGCTATCAACGCCGCCCGACCTATAAGAACAAGTAGACAAACCAGTCCGCAACCCAGACAGATCGCCAAAGATCGCGAGCGACGACCGCACTTGCGCCACAGAAGGCTCAGGCGCTCACGCCACGAATTCCGCATTGCTGACACCTCCGTATCTTGCACATACTTACTTTCAGCTTGCGCAAGACAGGAGGGGGTTATGCGTCGTGAATGCCCACCTTTTCATACACCCGGTAGGTCTGCCGGGCCATGGCTTCTTCTGTGAAGGATTCTTCAAAACGTCGACGGGCCGCGTTCCCCATACGCACGCGCAGCTCCGGGTTTTCCGCAAGGCGACGCAAAGCCGCGCTGAGAGCCTCCGCATCCTCAGAGGGCACGATAAATCCTGTCTGTTCAGGGATTACCAACTCGGGCAAGCCACCAACATCCGTGGCTACCACCGGTTTACCTTGAGACATGGCCTCCACGCAGACCAAAGGGCACATATCTTCTCGGGAAGGCAAACAGAAGACGTCATATTCAGCGAGACGTTCAGCGGCATCAGGCACATATCCCAAGAACCTGACGTGTTGTGCTATCCCCAGCCGTTGGACCAGCCAGTGAAGCTCTTCTTCCTGCGGCCCCGTGCCCATGATATCCAAGACCAATGGCACCGTCCCGGACAATGATCGGTGCAGAAGGGAAAAAGCCGTTAAGAGAACATCTACGCCCTTAACCGGGGACAGACGTCCGGCGAAAGCGATACGAAATCCAGGGCCGTCAGTAACGCGAGCTGACGCCACGTCAGCCACGCCGTTGTAGATGCGATGGAGCTTGGCCGGATTGGCTCCACCGGCCAACAGGAGTCGCTTTTCCGAATCCGAGACACTGATCAGTGCTTCGGCATAGCGGTTGGCGCAGATAGCCGCTAAACGGTAACTGATCGGTCCGCCGCGACCGTGAAATCCGTGCACCGTCAACACTCTCGGTCGTCGCCGCTTTTGACCCCAAACGGACAAAAACAACAGATCAGGCGAGGCATGGACATGGACCAGGGAGGCCCGCTCCAGTCTTTCCCGCAACAGACGGCGATAGCTTCGTATCCAGCGCCTCAGTCCCGCCTGTGGCGGTTGAAAAGCGCTCCAGGAGACATCGTGTTCTTCCAGAATCTCAGAAAACGGCCCCGGCGGAGCCAGCACCTCACCGGTGCACAGTCCGAGCCGGCGCAGACTCGTGATTAGGGTGAGCACGTGGCGCTCAGTGCCTCCGGTCTCCAAGTAGGGGAGTACATGTATTACATGGGGTATCATGGCTGATTGGCCCTCCTAAGAAGCACGCGCCTACGTACCTTACGCTCATCAGAACATCTTAATCGTCTTCGGTCAGCTTCGCCTCATCGGCAAGAACGACTACTTGATTGTTCCGCACTTCAACGAAACCTCCGGAGACAAAAACGCGCCGCTGATGGCCTCCGAGTTCACCAAAACGTGATACTCCGGCGGTCAACTCGGCAACAAGCGGAGCGTGGCCGTAGAGAATGCCGAACGCGCCTTTCTTCCCCGGCAAAGACACATATTGAACCCGTTCGCTCAGAATACGCCCCTTTGGTGTTACAATCTCGAAATGCAACTTACGATCCATTCAACTTGCCATCCCTTGCTCGGCCTTTTGTACCGCTTCGTCGATGGTGCCGACCATATAAAAGGCTGATTCCGGCAAGTCGTCATGTTTACCTTCCAGAATCTCCTTAAAGCCACGCACCGTCTCCTCCCGGGGTACATAGCGACCCGGTCGACCCGTGAAAGCCTCGGCCACAAACATAGGCTGCGACAGGAAGCGCTCAATGCGTCGAGCACGAGCGACGATCAGTTTGTCTTCCGCCGAAAGCTCTTCCATCCCCAAAATGGCGATGATATCTTGCAGTTCCTTATAGCGCTGCAGGATCTCTTGCACTTCCCGGGCCACGGCGTAGTGCTCATAGCCGACCACTTCGGGTGTCAGAATGCGGGATGTCGAAGCCAAAGGATCGACCGCCGGATAGATACCCTTTTCCGCGATCCGCCGTTCGAGATTGGTTGTGGCATCCAGATGGGCAAACGTGGTAGCCGGTGCAGGGTCCGTATAGTCATCGGCCGGGACATAGACGGCCTGAATCGAGGTTATCGAACCCCGCTCCGTGGTGGCGATGCGCTCCTGAAGTTGCCCCATCTCGGTGGCCAGAGTCGGTTGATATCCCACTGCCGAAGGAATACGTCCCAACAGAGCCGAGACCTCTGATCCGGCCTGAACAAAACGGAATATGTTGTCTATAAAGAGCAACACGTCTTGACCTTCCGTGTCCCGAAAATGCTCGGCAATGGTCAACGCAGTCAGCGCCACGCGCAAGCGCGCCCCCGGGGGTTCATTCATCTGACCGAACACCAGCGCCGTTCGATCGATGACACCGGAATCTATCATTTCGCGATAGAGCTGTGTGCCTTCCCTTGTCCGTTCACCCACTCCGGCAAAGACAGAGTAACCACCGTGTTCGTAGGCGATATTACGGATAAGCTCCATGATAAGAATCGTCTTTCCCACTCCGGCTCCGCCGAACAGGCCGATTTTACCGCCACGGGGATACGGTGCTAACAGGTCGACGACTTTGATACCGGTCTCGAGAAGCTCGCTACCGGGTTTTACGTGGGATACATCAGGCGCCGGCCTGTGAATCGGCAAGCGCAATTGACCCTCAATCGGCCCCCTACCGTCGATGGGCTCGCCAACTACGTTGAGGACGCGGCCCAAAACATCAACGGGAGTGGTTATGGGACCGCCCGTATCCACGGCCTGCATGCCCCTGAACATACCGTCGGTGGAAGACAGGGCAATGCAGCGTACCGTGTTATGCCCCAGATGCTGAGCCACCTCCATGATAACGTCAATCCGACGCTCACCATCCTCATGTTTGACCCGGATAGCGTTATAGAGATCGGGCAGATCTCCCGAAGGGAACCGCACATCGACCACGGATCCCGCCACTTGTACCACTCGGCCCGTCAGAGCACCGTTCAACCCCATCGCTGTCCCCCCTTGTATCCGTTGAATCACCTATCCACCTCTTCTGCCAAGGCGTTGGCTCCGCCCACTATCTCGCTGATCTCTGCGGTGATGCCTGACTGACGCGCCCGGTTAAGACTCAGAGTCAGCGCCTCGATCATTTCATCCGCATTGTCCGTAGCCTGACGCATGGCCACCATACGGGCTGCGTGTTCGCTGCATTTCGCATTGAGTAAGACGGTGTATAACAAGACGTCAATATAGCGCGGCAGCAAACTGTTGAACACCTCAGCCGGTGAGGGTTCGAATATGGTCTGACCATATTCCGTCGATTCCTGAGGGATCTCAGCGGGAAGAAGACGCCTCAACGTGGGACTATGGACCATGGTGTTGACGTGATGCATGTACAACGCATACACGGCATCCACTTCGCCGCTTAAGAACGCATCACGCAGACATTGTGCTAACTGACACACCTTGAGCCAGTCGATATCTTCGCCCATATCTTCATACACTCGATCCGGCAAGGCGCCCCGTACCTCCAGAAGATCCACCCCTTTTTGACCCAAGACCCACAGGTCGTATGGGTGTTCTTCTTGCTTTAGCACATGGGCCACCCACTCTGCCAGATTGGTACTGTAACCGCCTGTCAGCCCGTGGTCCACGGCCATCACGACATAGCGGACGCGCTCCATTTTTCGCTCTTGTAACAGAGGATGTTGCCCCACCCTGATGACTCCGCTCAGAAGTTCCTCCAGCTTTTGCGCATAGGGGGTCACGGCGTCAATCAGCGCTTGAACACGGCGCAACTTGACTGCCGAGACAATCTGCATTGCCCTCGTGATATGCTGTGTGTTCCGCACGCTTCTGATGCGCCGTTTGATCTCTATTTGTGACTGACCCGCCATCGGTGGCATCCCCCCTATTCAGCAAAGCTTTCAGAGAATTGCCTTACGATCGCCCGAACTTCCTCTTCCATGGCCTGGTCCCATTCACCCTGAGCAATCCTTTCCATTAATTCAGCGTGATTTGACCGCATGAAGCCGATCAATGCCCGCTCGAAGTCTTTGACGCGTTCTGTCTCCAACCGGTCCAAATAACCCTGAACGGCAGCGAACAAGACCACTACCTGTTCAGCGGCAGGCATAGGCTGATACTGATCCTGCTTCAAGACTTCCTGGATTCGCTCACCGCGTATCAGTTGCTTCCTCGTCGACTCATCTATGTCGGCTCCGAATTGAGTGAAAGCCGCCAACTCACGGTACTGAGAAAGGTCCAAACGCAACGAACTCGCCACACGGCGCATAGGCCGAATCTGGGCATCTCCGCCGACACGAGAGACCGAGATGCCCACATTGATGGCCGGCCTTTGTCCGGCATAGAACAGATCCGTCTCCAAAAAGATCTGTCCGTCAGTGATGGAGATGACGTTGGTCGGAATATAAGCGGAAACATCACCGGCTTGTGTCTCAACGATGGGCAAAGCAGTTAAAGATCCGCCTCCCAACCCGTCGGATAGCTTAGCCGCACGTTCTAAAAGCCGCGAGTGCAGATAAAAGACATCTCCGGGGAAGCCCTCACGACCGGGCGGTCGACGCAACAGAAGGGAGAGCTCTCGGTAGGCAGCGGCATGTTTCGTCAGATCATCATAGACACAAAGGACGTGCCGACCGTTATACATGAAGTACTCGCCCATGGCGGTTCCCGCATAGGGAGCAAGATAGAGCATAGGAGCCGGATCCGCCGCGGAAGCCAAGACCACGATGGTGTATTCCATAGCGCCGTGCTCCCGCAGCTTCTCAATGATGCCGGCCACGGTAGAGGCCTTCTGACCGATGGCCACGTAAATGCAGATCATATCCTGATCCTTTTGGTTGATGATGGTGTCGATGGCAATCGCCGTTTTTCCCGTCTGACGATCTCCGATGATCAGCTCGCGCTGACCTCGACCGATAGGAGTCAAGGCGTCTATGGCTTTCAGACCGGTCTGAAGCGGCTCATGCACGTTCTGCCGATCGACAATCCCAGGAACAGGCCCTTCCACGGATCGATAAGCATCAGGGACAATAGGACCTTCTCCGTCCAAAGGACGACCTAAAGGATCGACCACCCGGCCGATTAAGGCCTCACCTACGGGCACCTGGGCAATTCGGCCGGTACGCCGCACCTGGTCTCCTTCTCTGACATGATCGAAAGCATCCAACAAGACACAGCCAATGCTGTCTTCTTCTAGGCTCAAAGCCATACCGAATAGCTGGCCCGGAAACTGCAACAGCTCGCCGGCCATGACGTGGCGCAAACCGCGCACTCGTGCAATGCCGTCGCCGATAAGCGTCACCGTACCGATGTCTTCGACGATCACTCCGGGCTCAAAGCGAACCAGACGCCGCTCCAAATCCGCTACTAGTTCATCGGTCAGATCGCGAATTGTGTCAGGTATGACTACCCGCGATTCCAGACTGACCGTAGGATGATAGTCCTCTATGCGCTGCTTTATACTTGTGCCGAGCCTTTCGGAGCTCATCGCCACGTACGTCACCTCTGTGCTTCAAATTATTCATTCGAGTCAAAAGAACCGTTTGTCGTCAGAAATCTATCAAGCTGACGCAGACGGCTGCTGATGCTGTCGTCGACGAAAACGCCGTTGATTCTGAGCCTGGCCCCACCAATAAGGTCCGGATCATGTCGAACCACGAGACGGATCTCCTTGCTGCCGCCTAGGCGGGCGAGCCGTTCCCGCAGCGACTGACACAGATCATCCGGCAGGGGTGCCGCTGTAGTCAGCTCGACTCGCAAACTCTCTTGGCCGTCGTGCACATCTGCCAGCTCCTCAACCACTTGAGGCAAGACCATCACCTTGTCGATGAAACCCCTAATCATTTCAAGGTGCTCATCGTCACTGATGACTCTTCCCAACACCTGGCTGGCAGCCATGACGGCCATGTTCGCCACTTCCTCACGCAACGAAACCAACATAGCCTTCCTGGATTCTTCGATCTCTTCCTGAGCCTTGGCGATCATCCGTTCATAGGCTATCTCAGCCTCTTGAATCCTGGCTTGTTTGTACTCTTGTGCTTCTCGGGTAGCTTGACGAAGGATGCTTTGTGCCTCTTTTTCCGCTGAACCGAGCTTCTTCTCATACTCCGCCCGCAAGGCATCGGCTTCCTGCTTGGCCTTTTGGGCGTTGGTCAAAGACTCTTCAATGAAGGCCTCCCGCTTTTTCATTAGGTCTCCTAGCGGCCGAAACAGTAAGAAGCCGAGACCACCTATGACCACAAGCACGTTGATCACTTGAAAGATGAACGTCCACGGATGCGGCGCAACCGGATTCGCGGGAGCTGCCTCAGCAACCACGGTAAAAAGACCTACAGGCAGCGACACTTCCTGAAATCCCCCTATCCACCACTCGATGCTGCGACTGCTTCCAAAACCTCAGAGTACAAGGCGCGATCGACCAAATCTGCACTCGAGCGATTACTCATGTCTTTACAGCTTCACCCAGATGAGGATGGCGACCACAAAACAAAACAGGGTCAAGGCCTCCATAAAAGCCAATGCTACCAACAGAGTCGTACGGATTTCATTTGCCGCTTCCGGTTGACGGGACATGCCGTGGACCGCAGCAACGGTCGCCCAACCTTGACTAAGAGCAGAGACAATCGCAGGAACCATTACCGTCAAACAGACTGCGAGAAACCCCATCGTCATTCCAATGCTTCCTCCTCAACACTGCTTTTTTCGCTATGACGCCTGGCTTATTGATCGCCGGCCGGAAGATACGTGATGGTCAGCAGAGTAAAGATGTAAGCTTGAATGCTGCCCATCAAGATGCCAAGAACCATAACCGGTGTCGGGGCCAAAACCGGAACCAGCAAAAAGAGGATGGTGACCACCATTTCTTCCCCGAACATGTTGCCGAAAAGACGAATGGCCAGTGAAAAAGGCTTCACCAACTCTTCGATTATGTTCATCGGAATCATGACCACGGTAGGTTGTGCCAGATGGCGCAAGTACCCGATGACTCCCTTGGCCCGCACAATGGCAAGCTGAACCAAAGCCACGGTGGTCAGCCCCAAAGCAGCCGTGGTCATCAAGTCAGTGGTCGGCGGCATGACGCCCGGGATCACCCAACCCAGATTCAAAGCCAAGATAAAGACGAACAGTGGCCCCACAAAAGGCAGATACCGTCGACCTTCCCTTCCCATGACGCCGTCAATCATCGAGTGGAGAAACTCAACGAGGATCTCCAACAGCGTCTGTATGCCGCGCGGTTTTTCCTCAAGACGCCGTCTGATCCAAAACGCACCGATGAATAGCACCGCCACAATGATCCAGGTGTTCACTACGGTTGATGTGATCTCCACAGGACCGATCCGCCACACCACACGACGGACTATATGATCCATCACATTAGCGAGTGCCTGTGTTTTGTCTCCCACCACTCAGTCTCCTTTCTCACTCCTTAGGCCCCGCAACATCGGATATAAGTGCTCGTATTTCAGTCACCATCGTCCAGACACTCAGTAGCATCGCCAGAATGATCCCCAACAGTAGAAACACCGGGGCGGTCCGCAACTTGGCGTCAGCCCAGTTTCCCGCCATGTAGCCGACGAAAAAATAGGCGATGGTAGTCAACGCCCAGGAAAGACCTATACCGCTGTACTTGGCAAACTGAAAGAGCCCCTTATTCATGCGCCTAAACCTCCACGAAAAAGGAAACAAGCGCATGCCGCCAGCCCGAAAAACCGGGCTGTCGTCATCCGCTTGGAGTACTCCTACGAGGTTAGCTGACGGGTTTGGGCACCCAAGTTTGCCCTACCTGGAAGAACTTCCAGGATTCACCCCGCAAGATGGGTCCCCCGCACCTCCGTCGCGGAGGTTTCGGAGATTCTTACGATCTTAAGTTGTGGCTATGTCTTATTGTACCGCATCAGGTGCAAAAAAACAAACCCGGCGGGGCACGCCCTTTCCGGGCTTTTGGGGACTTCTAACTTCCACGGAACAAATGGACCTGTAAGACCCCGACGATCCGCTGAGCCGCTTTACCGTCACCGTAGGGATTCGCCGTGCACGCCATGCGGCTGTAGGCATCGGTGTCCGTCAACAGCTCACTCGCCGCGGCCACGATCTCCGATGTAGCCGTCCCCACCTTTCGTAACGTGCCCGCGGCGATTCCTTCCGGGCGCTCAGTTGTATCGCGCAACACCAAGACCGGTTTGCCCAAAGCGGGCGCCTCTTCCTGAATGCCCCCGGAATCGGTGAGGATGAGAAACGCCCGGTTCATCAAGTTAGCGAACTCCTCGTATTCGGGAGGCTCAACTAGATGCACACGCTCCAACATCCCCAACTCCTGCTTGATCAGATGCCGTACGGCCGGGTTTTTGTGCATGGGAAAAACAACCCGAGTGTCCGCGAAACGGCTGAGAATCTCCCGCAAGGCCCGAAAGATCCGGACCATGGGCGCACCGAGATTCTCCCGTCTATGCGCAGTAACCAGAAGCATGCGCCCCGGCAAAGCGACAATACGGGCCAATTCCGGATCCCGGAAGCGGTAATCACTGCGGATTACCGAAACAAGAGCATCAATGACCGTGTTGCCGGTGACATATATCGAAGAAGGCGACACGTTTTCGCGTACTAAGTTCTGTTTGGCCGTCTCAGTAGGAGCGAAATGCAAGGCGGCGATCCGACTGATGAGACGTCGGTTCATCTCTTCAGGAAAAGGATTGTACGGATGCTCCGTGCGCAGGCCCGCTTCCACGTGCCCTACCGGAATCCGGTGATAATACGATGCCAGCGCCGAAGCCATGGCGGTGGTCGTATCACCGTGCACTAAGACCAGGTCAGGGTTTTCTCGTTCCAGGACCTCTTCCAAACCGGTGAGCACCCGTACGGTGACGTCACTGAGGGTCTGCCCATGGCGCATAATGGCCAAGTCGTAATCAGGATGGATGGCAAAAAGCTGCAGCACTTGATCGAGCATATCTCTATGCTGCCCTGTGACGACCACTATTGAGCGCAAGGGCGAATCATTGAGGGCCCGTATCACCGGAGCCATTTTAATGGCTTCGGGCCGGGTACCGAAGATCACCATCACTTTCGGACGGTCAGTCGCCTCTGTCATCTGCGGGAGTCCTCTGAGCGTATTCGTTATCCGCCCAAGTCCGTTGATAGGGCGAAGGCAGTACGCCAACCCGCTGCCCGACAATCATCGCGCAGACGAGAATAACGACGAAAACCACGATACCTTGCCAATCCTTGAGACCCAAGGACCACATGGCCCCCAGCCCCAACAGACCGCTGACCGTATACAGGGCCAAGACCGCCTGTCTTTGTGTCAAGCCCATCGCCAACAGTCTGTGGTGAAGGTGTCCCTGATCCGCCTCATAAAACGGTCGACCTGCGGCGACTCTTCGGATCACGGCAAAAAGAACGTCGAAGACAGGTACTCCCAAAGCCAGAATCGGCACCGTCAAAGCGATGGTTGCCGCGCCTTTAAGCGCCCCGTCAACCGCTATCACCGAAAGCATAAAGCCCAAAAACATCGCGCCGGTGTCGCCCATGAATATGCGGGCCGGATTGAAGTTGTGCGGCAGGAATCCGCAGATGCTGCCAAGCAGGATAAAGGTCAACAAAGCAATGCTTGGACGATCCAGCTGCATGGCAACGACTGCCAGCGGCACGCAAGCGATCGCCGAGACTCCGGCCGCCAAGCCATCCAGACCGTCTATGAAATTGACCATATTAGTTATGGCCACAATCCAAAAAACCGTAAGCGGAAATCCCCAGGAACCCAAATACAACATCCCGCCGCGGACGGGATCAGTGACAAACTCGATGCGGTGCCCGAACCAGACGACCAACACTGCCGCCGCCAACTGACCGATGAATTTGACCAGAGGGCGCAATTCGAACCGATCATCGATCAGACCGATCAAGACGATGATGGTCGATCCCCAAAACAAGGAAAGCAAACCCGCCGGCACCCGAGGGACAAAACGGTTAAGACTACAAAGCACAGTCAGCCAGAACGCAGCGTATATGGCCAGACCGCCCCCGCTGGGCATGGGTCTGAGATGGATGCGCCGTTCGTTAGGACACTCGACAAATCCGAGTCTTATAGCTAATTGACGCACAAAAACGGTGAGACCATAGGATAAGGCCACTGCTATCAAGGCAGCCGGCACAAAAGATGACATTAAAATCACTCTCCATGGCCCTCGGATAACAATCAAACCTTATGCATTTTAAACGACTCGAAGATGCGGGTCAAATTCGCCCCTCTTCCAACTCGGCTATCTTTTGCAGACGCTTCTGATGCCTGCCCCCCTCAAACGGCTCATTCAAGAAAGCCCTGATGATCTCCTGGGCAAGTCCGGGCCCGATCACTCTCGCTCCAAGGGCCAAAATATTGGCATCGTTGTGAGCGCGGCTCATTCGCGCCGAATAAGTGTCGTGACACAAAGCGGCACGGGCTCCGCTCACCTTATTGGCCGCAACGGATATGCCGATGCCTGTACCACATATAACTATACCGAAATCCGCTTCACCGCTGACCACCTTTTTGGCGACAGCCGCTCCAAAATCAGGATAATCCACTGATTCAGCCGAGAACGTGCCACAGTCCAAAACCTGACATCGTTCCTGCTCAAGAGTCTCAAGAACCGTCGGTTTGAGAACAAATCCCGCATGATCACAGCCGACCGCCACGCGCTTCATAACCATCTCCAACCTATTTTCATTTTCTAGCTTTTGTATGAGCAACGGCAAGAGGTCATAGATTTCCTGCGCGGTCTGCAAGTAATGACTGTCACTGCCGCCGAACGGATCCGCAACATCAGGATCCGCGGGATGGCCTACAAACGACTTGAGGACGTGGACCCGCCCTTCAAGATGCGGATGTTGGGCCAAGAGCAGATCGCGATGACGGCGAGTCATAGTCAGCACGAGATCGCCCGGTCCAAATCGCATCTCTTCCGTGCTACGAGCCCTGTGGTCATCGAGACTGACTCCCCACTTCCGTACGGCTCGTTTGGCACCCGAAGAAGCCGGAGCTCCCGGAGCTGCGTACACGCCGGCAGAAGCGACTTCAATGTCCAGCCCGCGTTCTTGAGCCAGTTTTCTAAACAAAACCTCTGCCATGGGACTGCGGCAGGTGTTTCCCGTGCACACAAACCAAACACGCTCTATGCTGCACAAAATGCCCACCCACATCGTCTTGTTGATGTCTATGTTCGTGTTCTGCATCGTGACAGACTATCCTGCCAGACTATAACAGTGTTCCCAAAACGAGACGAATTGCCAACAAGATGAGTAAAACTCCTCCGACGGGCTCAGCCGTCCGACCGATGATCCGCCCGATGTGATGTCCGGCTCGTAAGCCAAAAAATGCCATCACGAAGATAACAGCCGTGACACCCGTTCCCACGCTAAGCAGGACCTTCATCTCCGACATGCCCAGGCCCACGCCGCTTGAGAAGGCGTCCATGCTGACACTCAACGTGAGAAAAAGCAAGGCGACCCGTCCTTTGTAACAGATCGGGCCGCTTAGGTCCTGTACGACATAGGCACGAATGAGATTGATACCTACCAGACAAAGGATAACCGCCCCGATCAATGATAAAGCGATATGAAAAGCGTGGACCAAATCACAGCGGTTCATCAGTGCGCCTTCGAGCAACAAGTGAAAAGCCACGGCCAACTTGGCGCCTCCCACCAGGAGGACGCCCTGGGTAACACTGAATAACAGGGCTAATTTCAGCACACGATACAGCCGCATCCCGGCCATTCCCATGCCTATACACACCGATAGGGAATCAGCGCCCAAGGCCAACCCTAAAGCAACGGTCTCTACCAAGCTCACGCACCCACCCCCTTGATCTAACTCATCCTATGGAGGCTGATGGAAGGCCATGCCTAACAGTTCTGCCAAGACAAACAGTTCTCAGGTCAACACGAGCAGATCAAGGAGCGGTGCCCGCGTCTATGCATGCCCAGTATGCAAGACAAATGCTGGCCGTTTTCACATCGTCTACAAACTGATGCAGGAGATACATCAAGATCCGGACACCGGACGAGTTACCTACCTCTCCGATGAACTGGAAACGATGACCAAAGGCGACGGGCAACCGGATCTGGAAATCCGCTGCCAACAGTGTGAGTATGTAGGAAAGGAGGCGGTCTTCATTCGACAAGCCCAACGCAGATGAGAAACCCAAGTTAACCGTGGGCGGGGATATTGACGTTCTCCCATGGCTCAAGCCGAGGGATTGTTTCTCGTTCATCGAGCTTACGCTCATCATGAGCCTCACCGCAAATGCGGCGCATACCGGTGGAAGAGGCCATACCCCAATGGGCCCGCTATCTCGAGCCGGTTAGGTGGCGAACAGACAAATCCCGAAACCAAAGATGAGCACGGATGAGTTTCAGCCCTGCTTGGCCTTCACGATGCGCCCTCCGGCCGCCCGCCGCAGGCGGTTCATCACCGCCG
>LFTP01000337.1:0-3675 GCA_001513395.1 Clostridia bacterium DTU080 | reverse complement strand
ACAGCGCGCAAACTCAGCCGGATCATGGCGTGAACCCAGGCATAATACCGCTACGTCCTCAGGCAGTCCCGTTGTGCGCAACCACGACTCGCCCTCGCGACTCACCAACAGGCCACACCGGACGTTTCCTTGGCTCGAAAGCAGATCGCGCAGAGTCTGCCATATGTGGGGAGGCTCACCTTCAACGAGGATCGCCTCAGCCCGAGGTGCGTAATGACGGTATTTCATTCCCGGCGAGCGAACAGGTTGGCCGCATTCAAGACCGTCTTGCTCACGGGCTCTGGCTGCCGGATCAATGGCTACTTCTCCCAGCACGGCAGTCAGTTGTTCGTAAGTTACGCCCCCGGGACGGAGGATGGTCGGGACTGAACCGGTGAGGTCCAAGACAGTGGATTCCACTCCTACCTGTGTCGGACCGCCGTCCAACACAACTGCCACCTGTCCGGCCAAATCAGCAAGCACATGGCTGGCCTCGGTGGGACTCGGATATCCGGAGCGATTGGCGCTGGGAGCCGCAACGGGCACCTTGGCCTGTGTAAGGAGGGCCAAAGCGACCGGATGGGCGGGCATGCGTATCGCCACACTGTCCAGGCCTCCTGTCGTCACATCGGGTACCAGCAAAGAGCGGGGAACTACCACAGTCAAAGGCCCCGGCCAAAAGTGACGGGCCAAAACAGGCAACTGGGGAGGCACACTGCTTACAAGCGGAAGCACATCCTCATAGTCGGATACATGGACGATCAAGGGATTGTCCGCAGGACGTCCTTTGGCCGCAAAGATCTTGCGAACCGCCCGTTCGTCCAGTGCGTGACCACCCAATCCATATACCGTCTCGGTGGGAAATGCGACGAGCTCCCCGCGATGTAAAGCCTCCACGGCGACCTCCAAGGCGGTATCCCACGACGAATTTGACTCCAGCCTATAGACCCGCGTCTTCACGACTCCACCTTCCGTATGAAAGCAAAGCGTTCCCGACCTGCGTAATCCCTCAAGATCTCGACATATCCGTAAAAGCGTTCCTTGGCCAGTAAGCGCACGGCTTCTCCCTGAGTGGCACCGATCTCCATAGCCAAGAACCCTCCGGGAAGCAATCGCTCCCCGGCTTCCTCGATCAGACGCCTGACAAAGACGAGTCCGTCAGCTCCGCCGTCTAAGGCCATCCTCGGCTCGTAGCGGATCTCGGGCGCCAAGCCGATCAAATCCGCCTGTGCAACATAGGGCGGATTGCTGACGATGCAGTGGTAGCGAGCTTCAGGAGGCAAGCCAGTCAGTAAATCACTCTGTACGAGTCTGATTCGCGAAGCGACACTGTGCCTGGCTGCGTTCTGACAGGCCACGGCCAGGGCTTGCGACGAGATGTCACAGGCGGTAATCTCCGCCTGCGGAAAGGCCAAAGCCAGCATGATGGCGATCACCCCACTGCCTGTTCCGACATCAAGCAGAGAAACGGAATCTGAGGCGATCTCTTCGTTGATTCGGGTGATCACCGTCTCCACAAGCAACTCCGTCTCCGGCCTGGGTATCAAAACATCCGGAGATACGCTAAAAGTCTTCTTCATGAACTCCTTTTCACCCAGAATATAAGCCACCGGTTCCCGGCGTCCCCGACGCCGAATGGCCTCCCGGTAGCGATCAACTTCATGAGGCTCCAAGGGCCTATCAAAATTCACATAGAGCCCAAGCCTGTCCAAACCCAGGACATGAGCCAGCAACACCTCGGCATCAAGCCGAGGTGTCTCCACCCCGCGTTCTGCCAAATAGGAGGTGCTCAGGCGAACCAGATCCAAGACCGTATGCTTTATGCCTCTCACTCCGCAAAATCTTCCTTCTCCAGCTGTTCGGCCTGATGCCATGTGGCCAAGGCGTCGATGAGTTCATCTAAGTCGCCGTCCAACACTCCTGTCAGATCGCGCGTGGTCCAACCGATGCGGTGATCGCTGCACCGACTCTGAGGAAAATTGTAGGTACGAATACGTTCTGATCTGTCACCGGTACCGACCTGACTGCGCCGTTCCTCAGCCAGGGCCTCTTCCTGTTCGCGTTGCATGGCAGCCAGCAACCGGGCCCGTAGGACCTTGATGGCCTTTTCGCGGTTTTTTAACTGTGATTTTTCATCCTGACACGTGACCACAATACCTGTCGGTATGTGAGTCACCCGCACCGCGGAGTCGGTCGTATTCACATGCTGCCCGCCATGCCCGCTGGCGCGGAAGACGTCAATGTTGAGATCATTGGGATCTATTTCAACCTCTACTTCTTCGGCTTCGGGCATAACGGCTACGGTTACCGTAGAGGTATGGATCCGCCCGCTGGCCTCCGTATCAGGAACACGCTGCACACGATGCACGCCGCTTTCGAACTTCAACCGGCTGTATGCTCCCCGGCCCTTGATCATGAAGATGACTTCCTTAAAGCCACCTAACTCCGTCTCATTGCTGCTGAGAAGCTCCACGGGCCAGTTTCTTCGCTCCGCGTAGCGCGTATACATGCGCAGAAGATCGGCCGCAAACAACGCCGCTTCTTCTCCTCCGGCACCAGCGCGAATCTCCATGATCACGTTTTTTTCATCCCGGGGATCTTTGGGTAACAACAGCACTTTAATGTGCTTTTCCAGCGTTTCCAACTGTTCCGTAAGGGAATCGATCTCAGATTGAGCCAGTTCGCGCAGCTCCGCATCTGCGGAAGAATCCGACAGCACCTCTCGGGCCTGATTCAGCTGATCCTGCAGCCTCTTGTACTCCTCATAGCTGTTCGTCAGCTCCTCCAAGGCATGGTGGGCTTTGGCCACCTGCTGATAACGCTCAGCATCCGCCACTACTGCAGGATCGCTCAACTGATCGGTAAGCTGACGATAACGTTCAGCGATGCTTTCTAGCTTCGCAAGCACCGGCTATCACTCCCAAATATCTCAACCACTGTTTCCTCAGCCTTCTGCGCATCTTGCCTCAACACCGATTCCAAAGAACGAATGGCCACTTCCAACTGCTGCGAATCAGGTTCCCGGGTGGTCAAATACTGCGTCCAAATGCCCGGAAGCGACAGAAGGCGAACAATCGGGTTGTTTTGTTGACGTCCGGCCAACCGGATAAACTCATACGAAATCCCGGCCACCACAGGCAACAACGCCAGATGAATCAACACCCTGGTCAAAAAAGGCGGACGGCCGAAAAACGAAAAAATCAGAATCCCCGTCAACATGACGATGACGATAAAACTGGTTCCGCAGCGAGGATGAAATCGGCTATGGGCGGCTACGGCGTCCACTGTCAACTCACTACCCGCTTCATAGCCATTGATGACTTTGTGCTCGGCTCCGTGGTATTCAAAAACGCGTCGAATATCGGGCATCAGCGAAATGGCGGCGATGTAGAGCAAGAAGAGCCCCACTTTGATCAGACCTTCCATGAAGTTCAGCAGCAGATTGCTCGCGATGCGCGTCTGCACCAGTTTTACGAGATAGGCCGGAACCATGATAAACAATACGACCGTCAAGCCGACGGCCAGAAGCATGCTGAAGGCAAGCTCCTTGAAACCTAAGGGTTCTTCTTCCTCATCCTCATCGAGCAACTGGTTAGCCGAGAAATTGAGGGCTTTCATGCCGATCACGAGCGCCTCGACCAAGGCCACGACGCCTCGAATCAATGGCCATCTCAAAAAAGGAAAACGTCTGCTGAA
>LFTP01000328.1 GCA_001513395.1 Clostridia bacterium DTU080 | reverse complement strand
ATGGCGGGAATGTCCGGTGCCGCCAGTCTTTTCACCGGAGCATCGAGATAGAGAAAACATTGATCGGCGACAATGGCCGCTATTTCGCCCCCAATCCCGCCGGTCAGGTTGTCTTCGTGAGCGATCAGTACCCGCCCGGTCTTGCGCACGGATTGGATGATCGCCGCCTCGTCCATGGGCTGCAGTGTTCTAAGATCTAACACCTCCACGGACATCCCTTCGAGAGCCAAACGCTCAGCTACGGCAAGGGCATCGTGGACCATCATGCCGTAGGTGATGACCGTAGCGTGACTTCCTTGACGTTTGATATCCGCCGTTCCGATCGGGATCGGATGGTTCGCAGTCGGGACTGACCCTTTAATCGATCGATAGGAGCGCTTGTGTTCCAGGAAAACCACGGGATCCGGATCTGCAATGGCTGCTATCAGTAAACCCTTCAGGTCATACGGTGTACATGGGGCTACTATCTTCAAACCCGGTGTGCCGAAAAACAGAGCCTCAACGCTTTGGGAATGATACAAACCTCCGCCGATCCCGGCTCCGTAGGGTACCCGGATGACTATAGGGCATTCGTAACCGTTGTTGGACCGATAGCGGATCTTAGCCGCTTCATTGATGATCTGATCCACGGCCGGATGGATGAAATCTGCAAACTGTATCTCCGCTATCGGCCGTAATCCGGCCATGGCAGCTCCGACGGCAATGCCTATGATGCTCGATTCAGCCAGCGGAGTATCGATCACCCTTTGCTCACCGAACTCTTCGATTAGCCCTTCGGTCGCATGGAAGACTCCGCCCGCGCGGCCCACATCCTCACCCAGAACGATGATTCTTGGGTCTTGCCGCATCATGCCGATGAGTGTGTCACGTATGGTTTCGATCATGTTTTTTTCCATGTCAATCATCTTCCATCTTCCTCGGCATAGACGAAACGACATGCGACATCAGGGGTCAATTCCGGTGCCATCGATGCTCTGTTTGCGGCTTCGGCCACCTCATCGTGAGTCTGTTTTTGCCACTCTTGCGCTTCCGTTTCACTCAGCAACCCGTTGGAAATCAGATAATCACCGAAGCGTCTCAGAGGATCTTTCGCATGCCATTCTTCCACTTCGGCCCGTGATCGATAGCGTCGATCGTCGTCATTGGAGGTGTGAGGCCCCAGTCTATACGTACGGGCTTCAATGAGCGTCGGGCCCTGCCCTTGGCGTGCTCTTTGGACGGCTTTACGAGTGACTTCGTAGACAGCCAGAGGGTCATTACCGTCTACGGAGACGCCCGGAAATCCATAGGCCGAAGCCCGGTCGGCCACGCTGGCCACCGGGGACTGTTGCGAGAAGGGAACCGAGATGGCGTAGTAGTTGTTTTCACAGAAAAAGACCACCGGCAAGCGATGGATGCCTGCAAAACTCAAAGCCTCGTGGAAATCACCCTTGCTGACTGCCCCGTCGCCGAAGGAGACGAAAGCGACGGCGTCCTCACCGGCCAGTCTGGCGGCTAGCGCACAGCCGACGGCATGAGGCAGCTGGGTGGCCACTACACTTGAGGCCGTTATTATGCGCAACCGAGGATAACTCCAGTGACGGGGCATCTGACGGCCGCCGCTGCCGGGATCATCGGCCTTGGCGAACTCACCCAGAAAGATCTCGTATGTACTGATCCCCAGCGTTAGCACCAAAGCCGTGTCACGATAGTACGGTAACACCCAATCAACGCCCGGACGCAGCGTCCAAGCCGCGCCTACTTGCGCCGCCTCGTGGCCTTGTCCGCCTACCGTGAACTGAGTCTTTCCTTGGCGCACCAAGACCAAGGCCCGTTCGTCAACAGCCCTGGCTGTTAGCATCAGGCGGTACATCCGACGAACGTCATCGTCGGTGAGCTCAAGTCTTTGGTGAGACAAATCTTTCGACACGGCATTCCCCTATTCTAGCGCCAGTTAAAGGTGTTGACGGCTCTGATCCAGTAGCGATAGGTGTCACCCGTATAGTCCTTCTGATTGCACCACAGTTCTAGGAAAGCGGCGTCCGCTCCCTTGAGATAGACCACCAGACGAATCATGGCCGTCGTACCTTCGGGAGTCTGTCCGGTGGCTACCAGGAACTTAGCTTTAACCCCGCGGGACGTGGTGATGTCTTTTTCTTCAGTGACCTTAACGTTGGAAAGCACGTGTTGCCAGCGTCCGAGTACCGCCTGTTTGATACTTGAATAGCCTCCTTTGATGTTGGCTACCGAGCTGACGCGGATGATCGGGCCGTCCTTTTTCAGAGTGATCTCCAACGACCGCTCTTGAAAGATGTTTTTCGGAGCATAGGACTCGGCTTTTGAAGGGACCCACAGCTCATAGTTGGGATTGTCATCCCAGTACCACCAATACTCCGCATCTTCGGTCAGGTAGTACTCTCCGGCCCGCACCCCCATAGCGGTTAGCAAGACAAGAAGCAGGGTCAACGTTACGCGCCGCGGCATCTTATCATCCTCCAATACATCTTGGAAGTATACAAGGCCTTCTATGCAAACCTGCAGGTGTCCTGCATTGTCCCATCAGTCAGTGTGTCACGTTTTCATGCTTTCCATCGGACCCTTGGGGCGAGCCTTGTCTATGGGCAACTGTGACGGCGGGTGAATGCAGCAGGCCCAACTGGGGCACACAATAGCCAGAGACCTGAATATAGCGTAGACAAGGAGGCAGGATGCATTGTCTCAGCTGACACAACGAGAGTATCTGTTCTTGGATGATGCGCTGCAGGCAGCCAAGCTGGAGAGCAAGTGTTTCGCTCATCTGGCTCAGCGTTGTCAGGAACCCGCACTTCGTGACTTGTGCACCAATCTCGCTCAGATGCACCAACGCCACTGTGAACGTATGGCGCAGTATATAAGAAGCGGCGAAGGACAGCCTTCGCAGCCTCAGCAACATCATCAGTGGATACAGAGCCAACCAGCATATATGGGTCAACGCTAACGGGGGTGTTTGAGGATATGTCGACCGGCTTGACCGACAAGGATATTCTTTCATCCGGATTGCTGGCCGTCAAGCATATGGCTATGCTTTACAACGACGTGGCCAGTCACACCGATGACCCGAAGCTTGTGCAAGAAATGAGTGAAATGATCAACGAAGAACATCACGCTCGCATACGAGTCTTTGAAGCCATGCGACAAAGAGGCTGGTACAACCCCAAGCCGATAGATCAGCAACAGTTGCAACAGGCCCAGCAGCAACTGATGTCGAACCAAGAACAGCAGTCTTGGGACGCGATACCTCAGAGTCCAGTTTGGCAGCAGCAGCCGAACTCTCCGCAGCAGCCGCATCCTTGGCAGGCCCAGACTAATTGGCCGGCCATGACGCAGAACGTCAATCGTCCGTGACAGTAAAGACAGAGGGTGCCATCAGTGATGGTGCCCTCTGTCGGAGCGCAGCCAACGGCCCGTCGGTTCTCCCATGGGCTCGCCGTCGCGGGCCACGATTTGACCGCGCAGTAAGGTGACCACTGGCATTCCTCTTCCTCGCCAATTGACGAAGGGACTGCTGCGCGCCAGATTGTGCAACCTTTCGTTTTGAATGTGCCAGGTCTTTTCCGGATCGACAATGACTATATCAGCCCAGGCACCCGGACGCAGATGACCTTTGCCGTGGAGTCCGAAGATGGCCGCCGGGCGAGCGCAACACCAGCGCACAATGTCAGACAGGGTGCATTTCCCCCGGTGTACCGCCTCCAGCATCAAAGGCAACAGTGTCT
>LFTP01000191.1 GCA_001513395.1 Clostridia bacterium DTU080 | reverse complement strand
CCTACGGCCTGAGCCGTACGTCCGCCGATACCTGCATCGACTTCGTCAAAGACTATGGTCGGCACATCATAGACCGAAGCCAAGACGGACTTCAGTGCCAAAAGCACTCGAGAGAGCTCTCCGCCTGAGGCCACTCTGGCCAAGGAGCGAAGCTCTTCGCCCGGATTGGCGGATATCAGAAAATCGCAGCGGTCGAAGCCTGTCGGCCCCACTGAAAGCTGCTGCAGACTGTCAGTCTGCCCCTCACAGGTCAGACTAACGCCAAATCGGGCCTTTTCCATGTTCAGAGCCCGCAGTTCCTCCTCAACGGCCTTTTCCAGGCGAGAGGCGACGCTCTTCCGCTTCTCGTGCAGCTTTCGTGCCTGCTCGATAAGAGAGCCGGCTAATGCTGTGAGCTTATCTTCCAACTCGACGACCCGCGTTTCACTGGCTTCGAGAAGCTCCAGTTCCTGTTCCGCCGAGCGAGCGAACTCCAGTACTTCCTCTACGCTCGCCCCATACTTGCGCTTCAGCTGATGGATCAAACTGAGTCGGGCCTGGACTTCTTCCAATCGTACCGGATCCATCTCGATCTCTTCCCGCCGATGGCGCACTTCCCTGGCGACATCAGCCAGGAGTGATTCCACACCCTCCAAGGCGGACACAAGGTCTCCGTAAGATGAATCGATGCGAGATACCTCTCTTAAGTGGGCTATCGCCTGACCCACAAGATCAGCTGCTGCGCCGTTTTCGTTTTCGTACACCGCGGCGTAGGCCGCATCCAACTGACGGGCCAGCTGACCGGCGTTGACCAGTATTACCTGCTCTCGTTCCAGCTGCTCCTCTTCATCAGGCTGTAAACGCGCCGCGGCAATCTCGTCAATCTGGTAACGCAAGAATTCCTGACGCTGGAGCCGTTCGCGCTCATTCTCGTTTAATTCCGTCCACTCGCGTCGCATCTCATGATAAGACCGCGCCAAAGAGGCCACCTGTTCACGGAGTGCCAACACCTCAGGGCCTCCGAATGCATCTAGCATGTCCAGCTGCCGGGCGGCGACAAGCAAACTTTGATGTTCATGTTGACTGTGGATATCGACGAGTCTTTCGGCCACTTCCTGTAACAACGAAAGAGTCGCTATCTGGCCGTTGACACGATAGCGGCTGCGGCCGGTTCTGAGGATTTCCCGACTTAGCACGCAGTACTCTTCAGGCGTGATACCGGCCTGTCGCAA
>LFTP01000150.1 GCA_001513395.1 Clostridia bacterium DTU080 | reverse complement strand
GTAGTTTTTACACAATAATTTCCGGTACCGGGCAGTAGGCAGCCTTTGTCTGCGTGAATCTATCTGGCTCGCGTCATGTGGACGGAGAATGAGCATAGCCAGCCAGACACAATCGGTATTGGAATCGGATCGGGGTATGTGTGACGCGGAAGCTGTGTCGTTGCAGTGACGGACAAGCCTGTGAACGACCAGACGGTGCGGCGGTTTCCGGGTGATGAGATAAATCCATCCGGGATCGGGGTGAAAAGAGCGTGTCGGAGGGCTAAGACATGAGCCCGTTTGGCCGGTATTTTCGTGCGGACGCCACGGCCAAACAGCAGCGCGACACACGTGTGGCCTGCATATGACGGTGATCATCGGTCTTGTTGATCCAAAGCGGATCGCTTTGCCGATGATGTGAAGCAGAAGACATCTTTCGGTGAAGTGAGTTGAATCGCGTCATAGTCTTATCAGAGAGGAAGGAAAGACGCCACTTGACGTTCAATATTTGCACAAGAGGGGGGCCTCTGTCCGTGGTCGTCAAGCGTATTGTCCTTATGATCGGTATACTATGCGTCGCTTTGGCTATGGTCATCGATATCGCAGCCGTGATGCGAGCCGTGGCTGTCCAAGAAACCATGACCACTATGTTGACCTCAAGAGTCTATTTGACTCTATTGAGTTTCGCCGGATGGATCATGATTGTCGGTTCGTTGGTTCTTATGCTCGTCGAGGCTTTTCGACACTCGCGCATGACGACCGGGCGAACAAACGGAGGTATTTCTACTGCGGCGGATAGCGACGTCTCATCCGGTTCATCAGATTGATCCGAGTGCTTGTCGGTTGCTGTAGCTCGTTGAGCACTTGACTTGACAGGCAGCATCAATCGAATGCGGCTTGGGATATCCCTGCGGCATGCGGTTGTACTTGGTCATGCCTCCGATCACGGTCTGGTCTGCGAGGGTCGTACGTCTTGACCAAGGTTTTCGCTCCGGACACCGACAAAAAGCCATTGCAGCCGTTTTGGCAAGGGCTCGGATACTGTATAAGCAAGGCAAAGCCGCGATGTACCGCAGGTGCCCATTCACAAAATCATTATTGAGTATGCCGTTGCCGGTCCCGCTGGGGCACATCTGCGTCTGAAGACTGATCCGGGCAGCCACACCACGGGCCTGGCGATCGTGGACGCAGGTGACAGTGGAGCTGAAGTTGTCTTAAACCTGAAGATGCCCATCCTTACGATTAGCGTTTTGGGGCGCGGTTCCAGACAAATGTGCCGCGTGGACAACCGCGGCTTTCCCCGCAGCAAGCTGAAGGCGGCAAAACGCATAAGCGGTTTTCAAACCGGAGATATGGTCTGTGTGGTGATTGAGGAGGGGAAACACCCGGGGCGTGCATGTGGACAGTGCAGCGATCCGCGAACGCGAAGACTTTGATGTGGTAACGGCTTCGGGAACGAGGATCACGACGTCGTGGGGCGCCTTCGACTGCTGCGACGTTTTGACCGCTACGCTGACGACTGTCGCCGTACAGTGTCAAGTGTTTGAATGAAAAGACTGCCGCCAACCATCCGGCATAAGAGCGCCGTGACCATCCCTACGGCGATTCGGCGGCGGCGTGCCATCCGTGGTACTCCACGGTGTTTTCGTTATATAGCCGATTCTTCTTCGGAAAGCCATGAGTCCCGTGACTGTGTGCTAAGAAGTCTGAAGCATTAAACTTGCACATATAGGTTGATGCAGGGAAATCATAGATTGTGCATAAAACAAATGAACAGATAAGGACTCGCGGTGACGCATGGGACAACAGTAGCTGAAGTAGTCACAAGCGAGAAATACAAAAACGAAAGCGAGGGAGAATCGGAAGTGTCTGAAAGAAAGCGTCATTGGCTGTTTTCCGTCGTGGTCTTGTTGCTGACTGCGCTTGGAACGGTCGCCGCGGCCAAGACCGTGACTCTGCAATGGGCGACTTGGGGACCTGCACCCATTGACCAGGAGTTGATTGCTGCTTTTGGAGCGGCCTATCCGAACATCAAAATCGAGTACATCGGATCCACATACTCAGAGCATCACCCTAAGCTGAAAGTCCTGGCCGCCGGTGGGCTGGCCCCTGATGTCTATGCCGTGGATGGCTATTACACGGCTGAGTTTGTGGCCAACAATCTGATCCGTCCGTTGGATGATTTGATCGCTCGGACGCCTTCCATTGATATGCGGGAGTACTTCCCGGTCGCCTTGTTAGATGTGGAGTACAAGGGTAAGATCTACGGCTTGCCCTACATTTCAGCGCCGCAATACTACGTGTATAACGTAGAGCACATGGCGGAAGCCGGGTTGCCCAAACCTGATCCGCACTGGAGTCGGGAGACGTTTTTGGAGTATATGCGCAAGCTCACCAAAAGCGACGGGCAACGTACCATCCGCTGGGGCACGGGCGGATACGTCTCGTGGGGTTCCGTGTGGCCTTGGGTTTGGGCCGTGGGCGGAGATGTCGTCGACGATGTCAATAAGCTCTTCCTTCTGGCGGAACCGGCCACGATAGACGCTTTGCAGTGGGTTGCCGATCTGAACCTGGTCCACGGAGTCGTCGGCGGAGACTTCGCCGCGCAGACGCGCTCGTTGAGCGCCATGTATCCGGCGGGCTTTCCTTCCGTCACCAAAGCGGATTGGCCCTTCGAATGGGACGTCACGCTGCCTCCGGGCGGATCCGGCGGTCAAAAAGGGATCTGGAAAGCTAATGCCATGGCCATCAGCACTACGACGGAGAATCTGGAAGAGGCCTGGACGTTTTTGCAGTTCCTGTTGGGCCCTGACAGCCCCGGTCATAGGATCTACGTGAGCAACAAGCGCTTCCCTCCTCAGACCCGGGACCGGGACCTATGGAACCTCTTCCAGCCTTTGGGGACCGAACCTGTCAGTCTGCGTGAGATCACCCTTCTTTACGCCTCCGACTACGGAAGACCCTTGCCTCACTTGCTTCAGTGGGACGAGATCATGGTCAACACCATCGGAGGCGCCCTTTCCCGGATATCCAGCGGAGCTGTGTCAGCTCGGATGGCTATCGAGCAGATCCGGCCCATCGCCGAGCGCTTGATTGCCGCAGAGCCGTAAGCCTTCTCAGTCTCTTAGGCCTTGATTCCGGCGGTGGCCGCCCTTTTGGGCGGTCACCGGCGCGCATAGGGAAAAAGAGTTGGGGGGAGGCTAAATCAGGATTTCGGTCGGGGAGGCCGCGCGCCGGTGTGGAGCAGACTACGCAAATTGTGGCGAAATCGACAAGAAGAAAAGACTGCTTCGCCCAAGCGGGAAGAGACTCTGTCGTCGCAGTTGGAGGCTAATGCGGATCGGATCAAAACCGAGTTCGGGGACAGTGCCGACATACAGATTCGCCGACTGCGTATCGGACGCGACGGTCAAAGACACGCTCTTTTGATCTCCATAGACGGGCTGATCGACAAGAAATACCTGACTGAGGCGGTGCTTTTGCCCCTCGTTCAGACTGACATTCCGACCGGCAGCGGTGTCGAGGTATTTCAATACCTAAAGGAACAGATGTTGGCCGTCGCTGAGGTGACTGAGACTGATCGGATGGCCCGGGTACTCATGGCCCTGGGAGGCGGCGATTCCGTCCTGTTTGTTCAAGATGTGGCCAAGGCCTTGATCTTCGACACCAAAGGTTGGGAGCAACGGGGCATTGAGGAGCCGATTACCGAATCGACCATTCGGGGATCCAAAGAAGGCTTTGTCGAGAACATCCGCACCAATACCGCCCTGCTGCGCCGAAGAATACGAAGTCCACGCTTGCGCGTTGAAGAGTATACGATCGGGCGCGTCAGCCAGACGAGGATCGCCTTGGTCTATGTGGACGGCTTGGCAGAGGAGCGGATGGTCGATGAGGTTCGCCGGCGTCTGGAAGGCATTGACGTCGATGCCATCCAAGGCAGCGGTCATCTGGAGGAGTACATCACTGACGCTCCGTATTCTCCTTTCCCCGTGTGGATGCCGACAGAGCGGCCGGATCGGGCGGCCGGAGCCCTACTTGAGGGACGGATAGTCATTCTCATAGACGGAACGCCATTTCAACTTGTGGCACCGGCGACGTTTACGATGTTCTTGGACACGGGAGAGGATTATTGCAGCGATTACCTGATCGCCAGTCTCCTGCGTCCTCTGCGCTTCGCTGCCTTCGTTGCCTCTTTGATTCTGCCTTCCGTCTACGTGGCGATTGTGACTTTTCATCAGGAGATGCTGCCAACTTCCCTCATTCTAAGCATCGCCTCTCAGCGCGAAGGCGTCCCCCTGCCGACCGTCTTTGAGGCTCTCATGATGGAGACCATCTTTGAGGTGATGCGGGAAGCCGGCGTGCGCTTGCCGCGCATAGTGGGCACGGCGATCAGCATCATCGGTGCTTTGGTCTTGGGTGAGGCGGCCATTCGAGCGGAGTTGGTCTCACCGATCATGGCCGTGGTAGTCGCCGCTACGGGGATCGCCTCCTTTTCCGTGCCGATCTACAGCTTCGGGATAGCACCCCGGATGCTGCGCTTCGTCTTTCTTCTTCTGGCCGGATCATTGGGTCTGTTTGGCGTCATCGTCGGCCTGTTTGCTCTTCATATCCATCTGGTCTCTTTGCGTTCCCTTGGGGTACCCTATTTTGAGCCGTTGGCCCCGCTTGTGGTGTCGGATCTCAAGGACTCTTTGATCCGGGCTCCCTGGTGGAGCATGGACACCCGACCGAGACTGGTGGGAGAAAAGAGCGGATCCCGCAGGCAAAGACGGCATCTGAGGCCGGGGCGGTTCCCGACCGAGAGGCGGGAAAAAGAGCGATGAGAACAGATGAGGAGTTTACATCCAATGATCTGATACAAGGCCATCAGCTGATGGCGTTGATCTTTGTGTCCCGTTTGGTGCCTATCACCGTCACCTTTCCGAGCATTACCGGTATCTCGGTCCCCCAGGACGGCTGGATCGTCATGTTCATCTCCACGCTGGGCGCCATCCCCGTCGTTTTGTGGATCAACTGGCTCGCTCAGGCCTTTCCGCGAAGGACTATTGTCGAATACAGCGAGATTCTGTTGGGCAAAATCGCCGGCAAAGCTTTGAGTCTGGTCTTTGTTTTTTATCTCTTACTCATCGCCGGCATAACCGCCCGACAAGTCGGTGAGGCCTACACTGCCGCCATCATGCCTGAGACGCCCATTCTGGTCTTCATGGGAGTCATCGCTTTCGTTGCTGGCAACGCTGCCTACAATGGTGTGGAAGTTGTGGGACGCGTGGCCGAGACCGTGTTTTGGATTGTCCTTGTTGTGACTGTGGTGGTCCTGACCTTGCCGATGAACGCCATGAGGTTCGAGAACCTGCGACCCGTACTTCCCGGAGGTCTCGGAATCATCGTCAAGGAGACGGCAACCTCATGGATCATATTCCTGGAGATCATTGTATCGGCAATGATTGTCCCCTTCCTCACTCGGCCCTCCGATGCCAGACGTTTCAGTCTTTTAGCCGTGGGAGGAGTCGGGCTGGTGGGAATGTCCTTTGCGGCCGTCTTGGTGGCGGTCTTTGGGGTGCTGACACCCACGCTGACCCTGCCGGCCTTCAGCCTTGGACGCCTGATCTCCATCGGAGACTTCCTTGAACGAATCGAGGTCATACCGATGGGGATCTGGACGGTGAGTGCGGGGGTCAAGATGTCTTTTTTTCTGTGGGCCGGGGCCGTGGGCTTGGCTCAGATCTGTGGGCTGCGCCGCTATCAGCCTTTCGTCTATCCTTTGTGTGTTTTGTCAGTCAGCTTGGGTGTCTTGCTCTTCGACGATGTGATGGAGATGGAACGCTTCAGCGCTCCCGAACGAAGCGGCATATGCATCATGGTGATCGTCCTGGGTTTCATGACGGTCCTTACCTTGGCTCGCCTGCTCAGAGGTAACAGAACCAGTGGAGACGGGGGTGAAGGCTGATGCTTTCGGGGCGACAGGTGAGTATTCTGCTCCTGGTATGTCTTTTGCTATCCTTGTCCGGTTGCTGGAGTCGTCGGGAGATCGAGACTCTCGGTTTTGTCATGGCCATGGGGATTGACAAGGCGCAAGAAGAAGGCAAGCTGCAACTGACGATGCTGGTCGCCAAACCGTTTGCCCTTGGCGGCGGGGAAAAAAGCAATCCCCAGGAAGCCGCCGTATGGATCTTCAGCAGCACGGGCGACACTGTGTTTGAGGCCATACGCAACGGCAACAGTCAATCCCCCCGACGCCTGTTTTTTGCTCATAACCGTTGGGTTCTGTTCGGAGAAGAGCTGGCCAGAGAGGGAATCCAGCAGGCTCTGGATTTTTGGTCCAGGGACGGAGAGAGTCGACGTACGGTGCACGTCGCCGTGGCGAAGGGCACGACCGCCTCGCAGATGCTTCAGACGCGCTTTGAGCTGGAACGTCAGCCGTCAGAAGGAGCCCGGGGCATCCTCAACAACGCTGCCAAGGCGCTCTCGACGGTGGTCACCGTCCGTCTCAACGAATTTCTGCAGTCTTTGGAGTCGCCGGGTGTCAGCCCCGTCGCTTCCCGTGCTGATATCGTTCCCCGACCCAAAGATCCGGACGTGCGAGGCGAGGTGGTCGAGGAGGTTATCGGCTCTTCGGCTCGCATCACAGGGGCCGCAGTGTTCAAGCGGGATCACCTCGTCGGTTGGCTCGACCAGTCCGAAACGCGGGGCCTGAACTGGGTGCGCTCCGAAGTAAGAAGCGCCCTTCTTGTGATCGAAGATCCCGGCAATCCCGGACAGCGCATCGGTATCGAGATCACCCGCGCCCGCGGTCAAAGCAGCGTTGAGCACGTAGACGGCCGCTTCGTGGCTCGGATCAAAGTGGAGGCCGAGGGGCATTTGGGCGATACTACCGCTTTTGTCGAGCCGGAGACGGATATCTGGGAGTTGTTGGAAAAACGTATGGCGCAAGCCATCCGGGAGGACATCTATGCCGCCGTATCCAAAGGGCAAAAGCTCCAGACGGACTTTTTCGGATTCGGCTCTTACCTTTACCGTTCGAATCCTCGTCTGTGGAGTCAGGTGGAAGATGAGTGGCAGGATTTGATCTTCCCGACCATGGCCGTTGAGATTGACGTTCGATCCCAGCTTCGCCGCACGGGACTGGTCATTCGCAGTGACAAGCTCACGTCGAGATAGGAGGGTGGCGCATGTTGCTTCGCCTGGCCGGCCTACTTATCATCTTCATCCTCATCGCATGGCATGAGGTGCCGCCGCTGCGGCGGGAGAAGCTTCACCGTGAACTGGCGGCTTTCATCGTGCTCATGGTGATAGTCTTTACGCTCAGTGCGCTGCAAGTGATGGGCGTCCATGTCCCCAACCCGTTGAAGGTCGGTCAAAGGG
>LFTP01000040.1 GCA_001513395.1 Clostridia bacterium DTU080 | reverse complement strand
GATCGGCAGGGAGGCAGCGGCTTTTCGCTGCCTCCTTGCGGTCTTTTCCCCTGTCCGCCGCAAGGAGGCACGAGACGGCAGGGAGATCTCACCCCGACCCAGTATCCTTTTTGGGTGAGGATCATGGACGGGAGAAGTGAGAGATCCTTGTCGAGATGGAGTTGGCGCTACCGGCAGGCATTGCACTTGGAGCGACAGGCGGAGCAGGCCCTGCTCGGTTCTGTGACCGAAGAGGGCCTACATTGGAGTCAAAGGCGGAGAAATCCGACCGGTGCCTTTTACACACCGCATCATCTAGTGCACTTTCTCGTGCGTTATACTCTTCGGCCCACACTCCTGAGCATCTATCGGCGGGCCGATCGGACTGTCCTGGAGGGGCGGCGGGAGGATCGGCGGCAGATCATTGACGAAGCGACTCGCCTGAGGGTGCTCGATCCGGCTTGCGGGTGCGGGCGATTTCTCTTGGTGGCCTTCCGTGCTCTGCGTTGTCTGCATCTGTGGTTGGCCCTCTGTATGGCGCGACTTGAGGGTGGCAAGAGATCCTTTTCCTCCGTAGAAGCGCAGGCCTGCGAACGGGCGCTCAATTGTCTGTACGGCATCGATATCAGCGAGGAGGCCGTGGCTGCCGCGCGAGCGGTTCTGCTCTGTGCAGCGGGTGAAGCAAACAGTGCGCAACCGCATCTTTTGGCAGGCGATGCCACGCTCGGAAACGAAGGTTTTTTCGAAAATGTGGATGTCTGCCTGGGAAACCCTCCGTGGGGGG
Source organism: Clostridia bacterium DTU080 (assembly GCA_001513395.1). Lineage (GTDB taxonomy): Bacteria > Bacillota > Limnochordia > DTU080 > DTU080 > DTU080. The sequence goes on along the minus strand of LFTP01000040.1, from coordinate 17,506 downwards.
CGCTCGGCGGACGGCGGGCGGCTCAGGTCTTGGGCATGCCGGTTGCCAATGCCAACATCTTCAGTGTCTTCCTTCTGCGCTGCTTGGACGCTTTGGCCCCGGGAGGACGACTTGGATTTGTCTTGCCGCGCAATTTTTGCAAGGGCAATGACTACGAGCCTATCCGACGCGAGCTTCTGAGCTGCGCCGGCGTAGAGTGGGTAGGCGATGCCGGTCAAGCCTTTGAGGGAGTCACCCAGGAGGCCGTGGTCCTGGTGGCCAGAAAACTGGGCATGGGCGAGAGGGCGAGGCAGAATAGGATGCACATTGTTTCGGTGGACGAGTCCGGGGTGCGGCTTTTGCGGGTCTTGGACCAAAAGCTGACGGAGAAAGCGCCGGGCGCGGTCATCTCTTTGACAGCTGAGCCGTCGATACTGGAAGTGCTGGAGGCTATGGAAGAAGCGGCCGGTGCATCTTGTCTGCGGGATTGGGTGAGTTGGGGGCGCGGCTTGGAGTACGGGCAGGACGGGACTTTGGTTCAATGTTCCGGTTGCGGGGTCTACAATTCACTTCCGAGGAAGAAACGAAGAGTAAAGCCTTGCGTTTCGTGCGGGTCGGAAGTGACCGGTGAAGGAATGCGGTACCGTCTCATCAGTGCCGTCCGTGACGACAAGCACACGGTGCCCGTCTATGTGGGACGCCATGTGCGGCGCTATCGCTTGGAGGCCCCCTTCTGGTTGGACCCGGCGGTGCCGGGAGTGTCCTACAAGAGGCCCTCTCTTTTTAGGGCGCCGAAGATCTTGCTTCCCAAGATATCGCCTTGGCTGGCAGCGGCGGTGGATTTTAGTGACGCCTATGTGACCCAGGGTGTGTATATTCTGCGCCCTCGTGCACAACCTTGGGATTTGTTTTCTCTAACCGGGTTGATCAACAGCGCGGTCTTGAGCTTCTACTATGAGTATCGCTTTAATGACGGGGCCGTCTTGACCACCAATGTAACATTAGCCAATCTGTTGGCTTTGCCCGTGCCGAATGACGGCGTCTGCTCTGAAGCGTTGCAGACTCTGGGGACAGGGGCGCGTCTGCTTTCAAAGGGTGAAGATCCGGCGGCGGAGCGAGCCATAAATCGAGCGGCGGCCCGACTGTTTAGGCTCTCCGAGGATCAGATGCGCTTGATCGAGGACTGGCGGCACGGCACTCAATCGTCTACTTTACGGAGACACAGTGCTGGTCTGCGTCTGCTTTGAACGGGCTTCTGACGTGGTGGCCAGATAAATCCCCAAGATGACGGCTCCCAGACCGGCGATCTGAAAAAGCGTGATGCGCTCATGCAAAAAGGCGGAAGCCGTGATCAACGACACAAAGGGCATGACATTGGCGAATATGCTGGTGGTGCTGGCACCGATCTCTTGAATGGAGCGATTCCACAAGAAGTTGCAATATGAGGTGGCTATGACCGCAGACGAGATGGCCCCTACCCAAAACAAGGGGCCGGGTAACGCTTCGGGTAGGCCGTTGATCAGTGCACTCGCCGTGGCCGGGACAATGAGCATAGCCGCTCCGTAAACGTGGATCAAGGCCGTCAGTGGCAAGGGGGCGATGTGTTCCCGGGCTTTTCTGACGAAGATACCTCCCATGACATAGGTCAGCATGGCCACAAATATCAAAAGCTCTGCCACACCGATGCCCATATCCAACAGGTGCCATTCCTGTACAACTGCAGCACTCACGCCGACAAAACCGATCAAGACACCTGCCAGGCGCCGTTTGGTCAGAGTCTCCCCGAGCACGAAATGAGCGATTACCGAGGTGGCCAAAGGATTGAGGCTGAGTATGAGGGAGGTTAGACCCGCCTTGGCCGTGGTCATGCCGGTCGCCAAAAAGACCTGATGCAAAAAGACCATGCAAAAGGCCGCGGCAAAGGCCAACCGCTTGGCTTCGGAGCTGAACTTCTCTTTTCGACTGTGCATGACAACAACCGGAACAAAGGTCAAAGCAGCCATCGAGATCCGAAGAGCTTGAAGCTCAAGAGCGGGAAAATAGGCAAACAGGGCTTTAATGAGTACGGTGTTGGCTCCCCAGACACTTGTGGTGAAAAGAAGACGTAAAAACTGACGCGCAGACAGACGCACTTATTGATTACCTCGTTTCAGATTACGTTCTTATAGGCAGAACCAAGGCCAGAATGGCCCCAACGGTCATGGACACAAACAAATTTGCCGTCAGGCTGAGAAAAAGCAGAGCGGGGATGTCATAGACCGGATCGGGAATCAGCATGAACAACGACCAAATCAGGCCGATGACACATACAGAGACAAAAGCCGGCCCGATCAGAGGATGAGGATGGATGCGGGCCGCTCCGAAGTATCCGATCAGGAGAAAGACTACGAGATTGAGGTTTGGGATGGGCAACAATGACGCTCCCAAAGACCCGACGATGGCCAAAAATGTGCACAACAGGCCAGCGAGCAATTGTCGGCGGGGTGAAATCGGAAACCAACGAAAACCTCGAAACCCGAGTTTTTTGATGCCCGTCGGGTTCCAGGAAACGGGGAAGCGAGCCATGTGCGAACTCCTTTCGGGACGCCGGATGCCTAAGCGCCGTCCGTGGTGGTGTCTGCCCGTATTTCATTCTGCGTGCCAGGGCAAAACCCTTGTAGGCATAGAGGATGGTATTGTTCGTGCTTGGAATATTCATGCCGGAAGGGGCAGGTAATGGTAATGGAGAAAGCCCATGTCATCGGGATTGATCCGGGACGTCGCAAGTACGGTATTGCAGTGATGACCGCGACCGGAAGACCGGTGTTGCGAAGAGTTGTCCCCGTAGAGTCGTTCGATTCGGTCTTTTCGCATCTGTTAAGGGAATATCGCCCGCAGGTTGTGGTGGTGGGTGATCGCACGTCCGCAGAGCAGTGCCTGGAGCAGCTGCAAAATCTCATACGTGTTGTTGATTATCCTGTTCAAATTGAGACAGTGTCTGAGCATCGCTCGAGCGAAGAGGGGCGACGACGTTATCTGATTGAGCACAGAAAGGGTTGGCGGCGTTTGGTCCCGTTAGGACTGCAATGGCCCAAGGAGCCGTACGATGATTACGTGGCCGAGGTTTTGGTGCTTCGCTACTTGCAGGAGGATACAGCATCGGAAGATATGTAGTAGACATACAAAAACAGCAGGTATTGCCAAACAGAATGGTGAATCTTTTATATGCTATGAGGCGCACAGGTCGTCGGGGAACGAGGCTATGGGCAGCGATAGTTGAAAGGGTTGAGTCCATGAGAGCGCTTCACACGGCGAGAAATTCCATGCGTGGGTCCGTTTTCTGGGTCGGGTTGATAATACTGCTATGCTCGATAACGTCAGCCGGCGCTACGAGCAGTCCCTTTGCTCCGTTACCGTCGGGCCATTGGAGCTATGCAGCAATGTCTCGCCTGTCGGGCAGCGGTCTGTTGGACGTGGAGATTGATTTTTTCAAAGAACAAGACTATCTTTTGTCTCGTTATGAGATGGCTCTTTGGCTGTCCCAGGCACTTGACGTGCTGTACGGTGGCGAGCGAGAAGTGGGGGATGTGTCGAGCCAGATCGCTAAGTATAATGCGAAGCATCCCGCTCAGGCGCTCACACCTGATGACGTACAGGCCCTCAAGGATTTGCTTTCTTTCTTGCGCCCCGAACTTCGGAGTATGGGGTATATACTGGGTTCACCTCAGCTGATGGCCATCACGCTGAGTCCGACCGATGACCAGGAACGGCAGTTGTTGGAACTGGGATTGCCCAATGTCGGAGTGCTGCGTCTGCAGCCGCGGGGAGACAACGGTTCGTATCCACAGGTAGGTTTAGGTCTGGCGCTTGATCTAGGTGACATTTTGTTTGAAGTCGGTCAGTCAGCGAGCACGCATGAAGGTCAACATGACAGTACGACGGAATTGGGTCTTAATCTACGGATGCAGAATGTACAGATCAAGTTGGGGTACAGCGCTCAGGGTGCTATACCCATACTTAGTCCCGCTACGGTGGGCAGACATACCGCTACGGCAGGATTGGAGTACGTAGTAACACCCGATAGCCGAGCCAGTAGTGATGTGCGCTATTCGGCCGACGCCGAAGGGATTACCACCACCGACTTCGGATTGCGGTTCACTCAGCAAGGCGCTTCAGTGCACTTGGGGTATCGTTTGGTGGATTATGCAGGGCCGAACGAAGAGTCATCTTCAGATACCCGTGACAACATTGCCACAGCCGAGTTTACCATCCGCTTCTGACGTGTTGCGCATGAAAAAGAGTTGTCTATGGCGATAGCGTTAAGGGAGTGCTTGGACGGCAAGGATGAATCTCATCAGCAAGATCTTCGGAGGGGTGTTAAATGTTACGTAAGGTCACGGTCGCAGTCTTGTTGATATCGCTGGTACTGTCAGGGTCACCGCAGGTCTGGGCGGCTACGCCTCTTCAGAAACTGGAAGAGGTTGAGGTGAGCTTGTTCGGATCTCCGAAAGGCGGTGCGCTGTTGCAGCGCCTTAACAACGCGGAGGCTACTCTGTTTGGCAAGCCCGTCGGTACCAAGGACCCGATTATGGTCCGAGTGGAGTATTTGTCCAAGTTGGTAACGGGAAGCGGAGCTGCAGGGGCTTCTCTCATCATGAAGCTCAATGCCGCGGAGTGGATGATCTTCAATGATCAAAGCATGGATCTTCCCTTGTTTGACCGGCTTGAGAATATCGAAAAAAACGTCTACGGTGAGCCCAATCAGGGCGTGGGGGTAGAAGAGAGAATCAACGATCTTGTGGCCCTCGTGTGGCCCGGCGGTGAGCTTAATGTAGAGGACGAGCGTCTGCTGCCCGGTACGCAGGTCACGATCAGGCTGCTGTCGGACTTGGATTCCTCGACGAGCAAAGAGGGTGACATTGTCAGCTACGAGGTCGTGAAGGATGTCAAGCAAGACAATAGACTGATCATTCCTGCGGGTGCTTTGGGCACTGGGCAAGTACAGAAGGTGAAGAAGGCCGGTCCGTTCGGGCAGGAGGGTCAGATCGGTATCGATTTCGGTTATGTCCGAGCCATCGACGGATCACGCGTTCCGGTGACCTATCAGCCCAAGGCGACAGGCAGCGGTGGCATCGGATCGGGTGAGTTGGCGGCCGGAGCCAGCCTGGGCGGTATGGTCTTGCTCGGTCCTTTGGGGCTTGCCGCTGGGTATCTCGTGCAGGGTAAAGCCCAAACCATTCCTGCAGGTACCGAGTTGACCATTGAAGTCAAGGATGCGGTGACGGTTAGGGCCTTATCACTGCTTCCCGTGCAGTAGGCGTTAGTCTCTATATGATCAGCCGGGATCGCGGCTGCGGTCCCGGTTTTTTGCTGAAGGAGTGTTTCGGCAGTCGATCGTGTGTCCGGTCATTAGCGTGTTTTTATACTCGAGACGAGTCTCGGTGGGAGTGGATGTTCATGCAGATCATAGAGGTACCCCTCAGTCTTGTGCTGCACGACCCACGACACATTAGGCGTGAGTCTGATCCTAAGGGTATCGACAACTTGGCCAAATCTATGAACGACGTGGGCCTGCTTCACCCAGTATTGGTCAAGAAGGTTGAACGAGGCTATCTGCTGGTGGCAGGTTGCAGGCGCGTCCAAGCCGCTGCTAGACTGGGGCGTGAAACCGTACCGGCTATCGTGCTCGAACCCGGTGTGCCGGGTCGGCAGGTTCAACTCGTGGAGAATCTACAGCGCGAGGATCTTGATCCCGTTGAGCGCGCCATGGCCGTCAACGAGTTTATGACCGCCGAGAAACTGACAAAGGTGGCCGCAGCGGAACGGCTTGGAATTCCACGGACAACGCTCACCGAATGGCTCAATGTCCTTGATATCCCCGAGCGCTATCAAAAGGCGCTGATTGACAATTTCCACGGCGGAGATTCACCTCTTACGGTTTCGCACGTTTCGGAAGCGAAGGCATTAGCGAGTCGTCTGCGTAGCCCCGAATTTGTCACCGTGGTGCTCGATGCCGTGCTTGAGTACCGTCTGAGTAAGGCGGAGACGCGTGAGGTTTGCGCTTTGGTGCGGCATAATGTCGATTTGAGCATCGATGAGGCCGTGTTACTGGTCAGACGACCCTCCGAAATCACGCCTCTGAGAGCGGAAGAAGAGGATGGACGGATGGCGGTGCAGCGCAATCTGGAGAAGTGGAAGTACACACTGGAACGCTCTACAAGCACTCTGATCGAACTCGGGCGAATCTCGCCACGCTATCTGGCTCCGAGTGAGCGGCGACGTCTGATCAGCAGCCTGGAGAGGTTACAGGAACTGATAAAAGGCACGCTGAAGCACATGGTCGAAGACCAAGAGACGCGGAGAGTCGGCTAGCCTAGCGTCGTTTTCCTAGGTGGTTTTCTTTTCAGGCGTCGCGACATCGAAACCGGCTGACATCAACAGATACTTAGGATCCACACCCAGCGCTTCCGCTATGCGGCATACGATCGGTCTGGGAGGAATAAAACCCTGCATGATATGATCGATGGTGGAGACTGAAAGCCCCGCGTGATCCTCGAGATAGGACCAGGGATGCCTGTCCTCGGCGAGATACATGCGAAGCGTCTCGAGAAACGTTGCTCCGACGGGAGGCACGGGCCCACGCAGAGCGGGTGGCTGGGCATCGGATTCATGTGACTCCCCGGCTTCTGAATACCCCGCCAAGAATGAGGCCGGGATGAAGAATTCCGGAGAGCGATTCAAGAACTTTCCCAATTTCAGGAGCGTGATGAGCGAGGGAAGTTTTCTACCGCGTTCCACGTCACTGATGAACGCTTGAGACTTTCCTATCGCCCGGGCGAGCTCGACTCCGGTCAGGCCGGCTTCGATACGGGCACGACGCACTCGCTTTCCGATGTGTCGTGCCAAGTTCCTAGTTGGCCCATCCATCCACTTAGCACCTACCTCTTTGGGATTCTTTCCGTCAATTATAACACGACCCAAAGAGGTCAAGTAGCGTCTCCGCAAATCTCATGGGGTACGTGCCGACGAGCATCCCCTTTTCGTGCTATAATGAAGTGACGACTACACGGGGTGAGTGTTGATGGCTATGATGCGTATTCGCGACAATGTGGAAGCGGAAAAACCGGCACGAGGAACGGTTGTGGCCACCCTCGATGATATCGAGGCGGCTGAGCTCCGTGAGATCGTTATCCTGTATGAAGCGGTTCGGATGAGTCACATCACTCTGACCCTGGCTAAGGAACTGGCTGAGAGAAAAGCCAACTGGTGGGAGACAGTCTGTGTAAAATATGGCTTGCCGCATACTTGGCCGTTGGCTGCTGACTACGTGGAGAAGGTGGTTTACATCCGCGGCTGAGACGCAGGTCAGGGTTGGTGATGAACGGAATAGCGGAAGCTTTGGCCGCTCGGTCAAAGAATGAGTGGAGACGGTGCATTCCATCTCCACTTTTTCTTCTCGTATTCTTTACTCTGTGGACTCCGCATCGGTATCTGTGCCGGCGATCAAGAGCGCTTCGTCCGTTGGCTCCTCTTGCGATTCTTCTTCGGCCGACACCGCTACTTCCGGCTCAGGATAGATGCTCTCTTCAATGGCTGGCGGATCAACAACGCCAGAACGGGGCGGATACTGCTCGGCGAGCTCCTCAAGCTCCTCACCGGTCAACTCGTCTTTTTCCAGCAGTCTCTGTGCCACGGCATGAACCAAATCGGCATGATCGGCCAAAAGCTTTGAGACCTGTTCCTTTTGATGTTCCAGCAGGCGATTGATGCGCCGCCTCATATCCGGCGTAGGACTCCTGTCAGGAAACGCGGCGTAAGAGTACAAAGTGCCGCCCATGCCATACAGACCGATGTAGGCGGAAGCCAGCTCGGTCGCCTGTTTGAGATCCATGGAGGCTCCGCTGGTTTTTGTACTCAAAAACATCTCCTCGGCTGCCCGCGCCGCTAGGGCTACCTGGATGTCGGCCAGTATTTCAGCGGCCGTCTTGGTGTGAGTTTCCACAATCGGCTTGGTCGCCGAAAGCCCCAGTGCCCGTCCATGGCGAATGATAGTGGTCTTCACAACGCGATCTTTCGGCTTCAGTCTGAGTTGAGCTACCGCATGGCCCGCTTCGTGGTAGGAAAGGCGACGTCGTTCCTCTTCGGTCATCGAACGGATGGGTTGCTTTAATCCCCACTCGTGTACTTCGCGGGCATAGGTTATGTCGTCGTAGGTGATAAACCCCCGGTTCTCGAAATGCGCTCGGATCACGGCCTCGTTGATGACGTGCTTTATCTTGACTGGCGTGTAGCCGATCATGTCGCCGGCCAGACGATCGATACTGATAGTCGGGCTGTGACGGACTTTATCGAGGTAGTACTCTATGACCTCTTTGCGGCCGTCGTAGTCAGGGACCTCAACCACAAGCTGACGATCGAAACGGCCGGGACGCAATAAAGCGGGGTCTAGGGCCTCCGGCAGGTTGGTGGCTCCGATGGTCAATACCACCGGCTGCGGACCGGGTTTGGGACGCAGATCGAAACGACGAAGGATCTTCGCCCACAGGCGATACTCCATGTTGGGCGGATCCATCTGAAGGAGGAGCTCGTTGAGCAGGCCAAGGCCCGCTCCGAACATGCTCATCGTGCTGGTGCCCATCGTTCCGCTGCGACGAAGCCCGATGGCATCCAGTTCGTCGATAAAGATGATAGCCGCACCGTGCTCCAGCGCCAGCTTGCGCGCTTTTCTGTAGAGCATCATGATGCGCAGATTGCCGACGCCGAAGAACATATTCTGGAAAGAGGGCGCTGAGGCATAGGCAAAGGGCAGATCGGCCTCCGTGGCGATGGCCATGGCCAGATAAGACTTCCCCGTGCCGGGGGGACCGACCAAAAGAAGACCTTTGGAGACTTCTCCGCCCATATCCTTGAACTTCTTTTGGCCTTTGAGAAGGGTTACAATTCGCCTCGAGGCCTCCAGGACCTGTTCGTTTCCTTTATAGTCATCAAAGGTGACCTGTGTTTCACCGGCTTTGAGCCAGTAGACTCGTGCCCGCCCCATGAACCAGAAGATGGCGACAAACTGCATGATGGCCATCATCATCACAAAAACCAGGTTGAGCAAAGCACGGGTGAGCATCAGGGTATAGGCAAACGTGGTGTGCGGAGCAGCGTAGTAGCCGTAAAGATAGGCGAATACCACTGATATGATAAGGACGTGCCTGAAACGAAGTCGTAACCACCGTCTTTTCGCCAAGCAGTCTCACCCCCTTCGTCAGATAAGTTACCAAGTACTATACACGACTGCTCCGGGCATTTCCTCCCCGGGATTCGGATGCAAGAAGTTACCTGCCGGGACGCGACTGGACGGCAATGGCGGACGGCGGTTCAGATTTACGTTACAGCGCGTTGGCATATTCCAAGGCACGTGCATAATCATCGGCGGCAGGCATGCCCAGCTCCCGGGCGCGAGCTACCGTATCCTGCCAACGATAGGGTACGCGGCGCAGTTGTAAGGAGGTAATACCCAGCTTCGATTCTATGAGAAGGTAAGACGCCCGGTTGTCCCCATCTGTTGGATGTCCGACACTGCCTGTATTGATCACCGTACGGCCCCCGACCTGGCGGATGAACGGCGTGTGAATATGTCCGTCGACGACCACATCAGCCGTGTGGTTGGTAACCAAAGGAGACAGTTCCTCCTCGGAGAATGAAGAAGGCAGCCAGGATTCCGTACTGGACGGCGATGAGTGGAAGAACAAGACCTCCCGGTTATCGAGTGTTAACGAATGACTGAAGCGTGCGTTCTGAAGTCTTTCCAGATGTCGGGGTTGAAGACGGGCCAAGGCCCATTCACGGAAACTGACGAGCATTTGCATGCGTTCTTCCGGTAGAGAAAAACCGCTTGGAAAGCCCTGAAACAGCCATTGATCGGTATTGCCGACGATCTGGGTTATACCGGGCAGATTGGCAACGGCCTCTATGCACTCCACCGGTTGCGGTCCCCGAAATGCGACGTCGCCGAGACACACCCAGGCATCGACGCCCAGGTTTTCGGCATCGGCGATCACGGCCTCAAGAGCCGGCAGGTTGCCATGGATATCTCCGAAGACGGCGATTAGCACGATGGTGCCTCCTTGCCAATTAAGAGATTGAATGCGTGTGTTTTTCGGTGATCATATCTGACGGGTATCACGGTGTCAACAAAGTCTAAGCCTTGGCAAAAGCCTCTTTCAACCGGGAAGCTGCTTCCCGGATCGCCTCTTTACCTGCATCAAGCCTATGGGCATGGCCGAAGAAGGCATGAATCATGCCGTCGTAGCGCTTTAGCGCCGTCTCAACGCCTGCCTCGCTGAGCCTGCGGGCGTAGGCTTCACCCTCATCACGCAGCGGATCGTATTCGGCAGTGATGACGAAGGCGGGAGGCAGGCCGCTTAAATCCTCGGCGCGCAGGGGCGATGCGTAGGGATGCATCCCGTCAGCTTCATCATCCAGGTAGTGCTTCCAGAACCACATCATGTTCTCTTTCGTCAAAAAGTAGCCTTTCGCAAACTCCTCGTATGAGGGAGTGTCAAAGGCGTAGTTCGTGATGGGATAGACCAGCAATTGATAACAAATCTTCGGTTTGCCCCGATCCCGGCTCATAAGCGCCGTGACGGCGGCCAGGTTGCCCCCGGAGCTGTCTCCGCCAACGGCTATGCGGGTGCCGTCACCGCCGAATGAAGCGGCCTGCTCCGCTACCCAATAAGTGGCCGCATAGACGTCTTCGGCGGCGGCAGGAAACTTATGCTCAGGTGCCAAACGGTAATCTACGGAAACCACTGCGCATTCAGCGGCATTAGCCAATGACCGACAGACATGGTTATGGCTGTCGAGGTCATTTAGGACCCAACCTCCGCCGTGGGCGTAGACCAAGACGGGGAGCGGAAGATTCTGTTTGGGTCGATAAATGCGGACGTTTAAGGGGCCCCCCGGACCCGGTATCTGGCGGTCTTCGACGTAGTCGACAGGTTCACCGACGACCGGCAGGCGGGGTCGTTGACGCGCTTGGGCCGGAGTTTGGGATGTCAAAGGGGGAGCTCCCAATGATGCCATTTCTTGTAGCAGACTCTGCACTTGCGGATGTAGTGACATGACCGGCACCTCCAAGTAACCATCAATCCCGTCTATTCGCTATAACCGTCGTAACCTCCTGGTAGGCAAAGGAGGACAATCCGGATGCCGGGAAGAGTCATAGGGCACGTTTTTATATAGGAGGCGACTTGATGAACGTTTTGATGTTGCGTCATTCTGCGGGCTACGAGCACAGTTATTTGCCGGATGCCGAAGTGGCTTTGAAGCAGCTTGGAAAAAAACATGGATGGCGGGTGACGACCACATGTCGCGTGGAGTCGGTCACGCCGGAAAGACTGGCCAGACTGGATGTTCTGGTCTTTGCCACGGCGGGAGATCTGCCATGGGCCCCCGGACAGCAGGAGGCCATCATCCGTCATGTCCGTGAAGGCGGAGGCTTTTTCGGCATCCATAATGCCACTGCCAGCGGTTATGAGTGGCCGGAGTACGGACAGATGCTCGGAGGGTATTTTGCCGGCCATCCCTGGACGCAAGAGGTCAGGGTTATCGTGGAGGACACCGATCACCCGGCGACCCGTATGCTGGGGTCTGAATTCCGGGTCTACGATGAGATCTACACCTTTCGCGATTGGGATCGTTCCAAGACGCACGTTTTGCTCAGTCTGGATAACAACTCAGTCGATCTGTCCAAGGGTACACGAGATGATCACGACTACGCATTGGCCTGGTGTCACAATTACGGGCGAGGAAGGGTGATCTACACGGGCTTTGGTCATCCTGATGATCTTTGGCGTGAAGAGTGGTTCCTCGCCCATATCGCCGGATGTCTCAGGTGGGCAGGTCGTTTGGAGGATTAGTCCAGAAGCAAGAACTCGATTGTGGTCACCACTCGGACGCGCTTGACATCGGGGGTGTATTTGTCCACATCTTCTATGGAGAAATAGCCCTGCTGTGCCGACCGGATCTTGCCCACCCGACTGCCGGAGTCCTGGGCAAACTGGGTGGCCGCATCCCGGGCGCTTCGGGTTGCTTCGGCGATCATCTCCGGTTTTATCTCGTTGAGTCCTGTGAAAATAAACTGCGGGCGGTGTTCCCAGCTGTGTGACAGCAAGATACCTTCTTTGATCAGCTCATCAGTCTTGGTCATCACGTCTTTTACTTGATCGACTTGCGAGGTACGCAACAGAACAACGGCTTCGGCGCGGTAGCGTTCTTGTGGCTTGTTCTCACCGGCATACGTCCACAAATCACTGATTTGCGGAATATTGCTCGTGATGTCCTTTGCGTCAAAGCCGTGGCGCACCAAAAAGGCTCGTATCTTGCTCTCGGCTTCATGCATCAGGCCATGCAGCTGGTCTAGGCTGTTGGCGCTGACGCTATAGCTGAGCGGCCAAAGGACCAGGTCAGCTTTTACGTCCCGTTCAGCAAGCCCTTTTACGCTGACGAAGCGATCCGCTTGTTTCCACGCCACGACTGCCCGCTTCATCTGCATGCCGCCAAGGAGCAGGCCGACAGCGAGCAAGATACCCAGAACGGCCGCGGCTTTGATAGTCTCTTCCCGTTTCACCTTCAACGTCTCCCCTCCAATCGTTTTTTCAAAGCCTTTCATTCTTTCGCTTCCGTGGGCTCCTTTCGTTTAGTGAGTGGAATCCCCTGCTGTGAGTTATAAGAAACCCCGGCACTGATATCCATGCCGTTCAGGCCGCGAGGATTGACCAAATATGACAGGTATTGCTGCCGGATGCAGAAGGTATTTGACGGTGGGAGGAATAAATCAATGTCATACACTCGCACATCTACCCGAACGGGAGGCCTCGTTTTTGATGATTCATTTCCTTAGAGAAGCACTGGAAGATAGTCAACTGGTGCAGTCCTTTTCGGGAGTGCGCACCGTCTTTGGTTTAGGACCTGAGATCTCTCCCAGCTTGCAGGCGCTGGCGGGAGCCTATGCCTACTGCTATGCCGTCCAGTTGCCTCACAAGGGAGAGGTCACTTTGCTTTTGGGGCGCGATCCGCGTCCTACGGGCAAGTGTGTGGCTCAAGCCCTCAGTCGCGGCTTTGCGGCCGGAGCCCAAAAAGCCGGGTATCGGTTGACGTTGATCGATCTGGGAATCATTACAACACCTTTGGCCGAGACGGCCGTCAGGGCTCTGGAAGCCGACGGAGGAGTGATCATTACAGCCAGCCACAATCCCATTGAGGATAACGGCTTCAAGTTCTTGACGGGCTGCGGGCCTTCCATCAACGGTTCCGCTCCGCCCGGAGCACTGTTGTCGGCTTCGGGGATGAGCCGGGTCATTGAGGCCGTGCGAGAACTTGCCGACGGCGACGGTCGTGAATGGCAGGAGTATATGGAACGGGCCACGACTGCCGTCATAGATGCCTGCTTGGCCGAGATCGACAGCGAAAGGGCACGGGTCAAGGCGGAAAGAGCCTATCTGGATATGATGGGCGCGGACTGGGGCTTGGTTCCTCACTGTCTCAAGCCGTTGACTTTAGGTCCCGTTCTTGTCGATCCCAACGGCGGAGCCAGTTGCGGGATCGGTGCCCGTGTGCTCGAGCACTTCGGAGTGCGGGCGATTGAAGTCAACGCCGAGCTGGGCTATCCGGAACACGGTATTGACACTGACGGCATTGATCCGGCCAGCGGGAGGCATATGTTATTGAGAGTCAGTCGGGCGGCCGCTCGGCACGGTTGTCATTTCGGAGTGGCCTTTGACTACGATGCCGATCGAGGTAACTTGGTGCTGCCCGGCTATGATGAAAGCGCCATCATCGAGCCCCAGCGAGTGGCGGCATTCAACGTGGCGCTGGTGCTGGCCAGAAGCGCTCTGGAGAAAAAAGCGGGCCGCGACAGGGGACCTTTGGCCATCGTCGCCTCTGATGCGACGTCACTGGTTACCCATCGGGTGGCCACTGCTTTCGGCGCAGAAGTATTCGTGGTAGAGACGGGCGAGATAAATGTAGTCTCCAAGATGCATGCCCTTCGTGAAGCTGGCTACGATGTTCCCGTGGGTGTTGAGGGCGCTAACGGAGGCACGATCTTCGAAAGCGCCACATGCCGCGACGGCTTGCAGGTGGCTTTGTCTGCGGCGCAGGCGGAATCTACGCCTGCCATCGTCGAGGAGTGGTTGGCGGCGCGAAGGAGTATCATCGCCGAGGAGCGGACCATCCCCACCCAGCCCGGTCTGGTACTGCCCGCCTTGTTAGCCTCCATTCCGGGCATCCACAATGTGGCTCACAAGTTGACTGCACCTGCCATGCCGCAGGGAGAGTTTAAGCGGGCCTTGGAGCGCTGTTTCACGGAACTGATCTGGCCGCGACTCAGATCGCACTTCGACACCTATGAGTTCCAGAATTTCGAGGGTCTGAACATGGTCTCTCAACGCACCGGTGATGAAAGCGGTGCTTGGCGTGTTTATCTTCGGGCGGCAGAGCGGGAAGCTTTCGTTTTCGTACGCGGATCGCGCACTGAGGCCGGTGTCTGGCGGATGATCGTTGATGCCGAAAACGCTCAGGACTTTGCCGTCTTGGGCGCCGCGGCTCGGGCGATGTTTGCCGCGGCGGCCGAAGCGGATCCGAAGCGTGTCGAAGCCGAGAAGTCAATCAGCTGAGGGTACTATCAACAAACCTGGGGGTCTCAATGATGTCCGAGCAACGGAAGGCGAAATTGGCGTTTATCGGTTGTGGTTCGTTCGCTACTGCATCCATTTTCCCTAATATCCATCGCATCCCTGAGATTGATTTGGTCGCCGTATGTGATATCGATCGAACTAAGGCAGAGCGCAACGCGCGCAATTTCGGAGCGCGCCGGGTGTATACGGACTTGGAGGAGATGCTCGACAAAGAAGAACTCGACGGAGTCTTTGTCATCGGTCCCGCTCCGCAACAGTATAAGTTGGCTCCTCACGTGCTTCGTCGGGGTATACCCGTCTATGTAGAGAAGCCCTCGGCAAACACTGCCGCCGAGGCTAAGGAGCTGGCGGAGTTGGCCGACGCTCACGGAGTGTGGGGTCAAGTCGGTTTTATGAAGCGCTTTGCCGGCGTTTATCTCATGGCGAAAGATATCATCAGCCGGGAAAGCTTCGGCCCTCTGCACATGGTCAAGATGAAATTCGCTCAAGGGCCGTATCCTCAGATCTGGGGGATGGATTCGCCGCATCGTTCGATGCTCGTCGGTCAGCTGTGTCACGTCTTTGATTTGGTTCGGTTTTTCGGGGGCGATGTGAAGACCGTTCAAGCCATGTTTCACAGTGTGACGCCCACTCAGTTTGCCTACCTGGTCAACTTGAGATTTGCATCCGGCGCAGTGGGCCAACTCGATCTCAACGGCCTGGAGTGCCACCAGGGTTTCCGCGATATCATCGAGATCCTGCAGTTGGTGGGTCTTGGGACGCATGTGATGTGCGAAGATATGCTCTATTTGAAGTGGCAGGATCGCGAGGATTTCACGGATGCCGCTGCGTACACGGGTCGCTACATACATTCTTTCAGACCGACTGCCAGCACGGCCAGTGCCGGTCGCAGAATGCTGGGCTATGAGACGGAAGTGGCGCATTTCGCA
The DNA here is from genome assembly GCA_001513395.1 of Clostridia bacterium DTU080. Lineage (GTDB taxonomy): Bacteria > Bacillota > Limnochordia > DTU080 > DTU080 > DTU080. Next base: position 1,932 of record LFTP01000040.1, on the reverse strand, counting down.
CGCCGGTGCCTGGGACTGGTCGAAGGCGGCCCAGATCTTTGGGATAGCTACAAGGCCCTTCAGATCGGCGAGGCAGTCTATACCAGCGCGCATGAGAATCGCACGGTGGAGATCGAGTGAGAGAACTTGTTCAACCACGAGCTTGGTCCTGAATGCTGAATGGCATTTTCCTGAAGGTATTTGAGGCTATGCAGGGACGGCTCGCGTCGGAGACCATGGCACATAGCGCCATGCGCCCGGTGTGAGCCGTCGCGGCTCGGGATCACGGTGTGAACCGGACCGGCGTGAAACGAATGGACTTTTTCGAGTGCCGAGGATTTTCGATTCCTCACGTCGAATAAATCGCCAGAGTCGTTGCTGAAGGCCAGGGATTGATTTCCAGTTTCTGTTCATGACTACACAATGGCAAAAAAGAGGAAGAGCATGTCCGAGGCGGTTGGGTACGGCAAGTACCTTCGATTGCATCCTGGAGCCAACGTAGGCACTCGTGGCCGCAGATACGATACTCTTCCGGGCGATGACGCTCGTTCGGCGTTTCGCCGGGATCGAGACCGCATTCTTCACTCCACGGCGTTTCGCCGTCTGCACTATAAAACTCAGGTCTTTGTCTTTCACGAAGGCGATTTTTTCAAGACACGACTGACCCACTCTCTTGAGGTCGCTCAGATCTCTCAGACGCTGGCCGCCATGCTCGGTGCCAATGAAGAACTCGCAGAGGCCATCGCTTTGGCTCACGATCTGGGTCACCCTCCGTTTGGACACGCAGGAGAAGAGGCGTTAGGCGCCATCCTGGCCCGCTATGGCCTGAGCTTTGAGCACAACGCGCAAGCCCTACGAATCGTAGATGAGTTGGAGGAGCGCTATCCTGAGCATCCCGGTCTGAATCTGACCTGGGAGACGCGGGAGGGTATCGCCCGGCACAGCACTTTTTTTGACTCACCGCAGTTGTCGGAACCGTTTTCCGAATATGCACACGGAGGGCTTGAATGCCAGATCGTCAATGCAGCGGATGTCATCGCCTACTGCACTCATGACGTTGAGGACGCTTTGAAGATGGGCCTGATCCAAAAGGAAGAACTGCATGAGGTCATCCTTTGGCAACGAGGCTGGGAGTATCGATGCGGTGAGGTGCGGCGCCTGCCTTCCGGCTCGCGTCTGGCTGCAGCCGTTCGGGTGCATTTTACGATCAGAAATATGATCGAGTTGCTGGTCCGTGATGTCGTGGCGACCACGCAAGACCGTTTGGCAGACCTTAAGGCACAGCATCCCGATGATGTGCGGCGGGCATCCGAACCCGTCGTGTGTTTCTCTGCGGAAACTCAACGGCACTTAGAGGCCCTCAAGGATTATCTCGATGAGCGAGTCTACAAGGATCCTCGTACGTTGCGCATGACCTACAAGGGGCAGATGATCATTGAGCGTCTTTTTGAAGTCTTCTACAAGAAGCCGGAGTTGCTGCCACAGACGACGACTGAGCGTTTGAGCGCATCGGGCGACAAAGTGCGGGTGATTGCCGATCATATCGCCGGTATGACTGATCGTTATGCCATGGATCTGTACAACACTTTATTTGAGCCTTATACTCCGGCGTTGCATTTGATGGGTTAACCTGGCAATTTTCGTCAGGATTGACCATACAGAAAGGTGTTCCTATAATCGAGGCGAAGGTAGGAACAAGTAGAAAAAATTGCCTGTACAGGAGGATCGGAAATGGTTAAAAGAGGCGCTGTTTTCGTTACAGCACTTACCGTCCTATGTATGGTTTTTGCTGTCGGTTTTGCAACTGTGGCTGCCGCTGAGCGACTCGTTGTCTGGGTCGGAGACGGTCAGCCGCGACTCAATGAGTATCAGTTCGTTTGCCAGATGTTCGAAAAGGAGAACCCGGGTATCACTGTTGAGGCGCAGGGTCAGGCAGGCGGTCAGGGGCAAGTG
>LFTP01000220.1 GCA_001513395.1 Clostridia bacterium DTU080 | reverse complement strand
AGATGTGTATAAGAGACAGGGCAGGGCCGGCGTAACCGTGTCACTGCGATCGGTTACCGCAACTTGGCGTTAATGAGCGGTGTCACCTTCTCGGCAAAGGCCTTGACTGACTGCAATTGCCTGATGACCTGATCCCACTCGACACGGATGATGTCATAGACTTCTTTGTGCACTTGGGCATCCTTGAACCAGACCGGAGTGCGCCCGATGGCCACCGCATCAATGAGAGGAGCGACATTAGCCGGGGGACCCTGGAAGACCCGCATGAAGTGCCGGGCATAGCTGATCCTGGTCGGCAGCATGCCTTCTTCGGAAGCTATCAACTGTTGTGCCCGATCGCTCAGAACCATAAACTTGATAAACTCCCAGGCCAGCTCAGGATGCTTGGATGTGGCACTGATCGCAGCGGCGTTGCTGGCGATCAACGGAACATAGACGCCGGTACGGGGGCTGTGAAACGGCACGATGACATCCCAATCCACGTGAGGCAACGCTTGGGCCCGATTCTTGGGGATGTTCGAGCTTTTGCTGTCCCAGATCCCTACATGGCCCTGTCTGAACAAGGTCCACTGAGCCCCCGCGTCCGGCGGTACGGCCACCCGATCCACGAAGTGCAGATCATAGAAGAACTCCAAGGCCTCCAAAGCCTGAGGCTCAAGAAGCGCTGCCCGCGAGTGATCCGGAGTGACTATGTCGCCGCCGTTCGACCAGAGAAACGGCGTTGCGCCCTGGTGTTGGAGAGTATAGCCATCGGCCGCAAATCCCCACGTCTCGGGGTTGCCGTCGCGATCCTTGTCTTGGGTGAGCTTCCTGGACATCTCCCGCAAGTCGTTCCAGTCCCATCCGTCAGTCGGCAGCGGCAAGCCGGCTTCGTTAAAGATCGTCTTATTGACAAAGACGGAGCCGACAAACGTTGACATCGGCATGCCGACGAGCCTGTTGTTGTGCGTGAAGGCCTGCAGCAAGTTGGGAAAGAAATCCCGTGTATCCAGGTTCGGATCCCGCTCCAAGAAGGGCCTAAGATCCATGACCAACGCAGGCTGACTCAAGACATTGCGAACGGCGTTGTCGATGACGTCGCCGACAAACAAAACATCGCTTGAGACGCCTCCGGCGGCCTCCACGACGATCAATTGGACGAGCGCAGAACCGGAAGGGTTAATCTGGTAGCTGACCTTTACTCCGGGATGAGCCTCCTCAAACAAAGGGATGTTTCTTTCAATATAAGAATTAGAATTAAACCATCCGCCAAGATACGTAAGGACGCGCAGCTCCACCTCTTTTTCCTGTGCCACGACCGAGGACGTAAACAGTATCAAAGCAACTATGGAAACCAGAAAAACCGACGGCCATTTGACCACTGATTCTTTTTTCACTTCCATTTCCTCCTTCCGCCGATAGACCTAATTCTACTACGACTTGACGGCTCCTGTCGCCAATCATCGCCCGAGAAGAAGTGCATTCACAATCCGAGCTCCGAAAGGACAGCCTTCGGAGCTCGGATTGTTACCTATAGGCTTTCCTTCAACGGCCGCTCGGCAAATCCGATAGCAGCGTTGATCATTCCGTGAGGAAGCGCCCGGTCGGACCGGATCAATTCCCACCATGATGCCCGATCTCGCCGGGCGAGCGCTCTTTTTCTATCACGACGTCACAATTCGTTGCGTCAAATAGAGTCTGGCGTCGGCGATGCGTCACTGCAACCTGGCATTGATGAGCGGTGTCACCTTTTCGGCAAAGACCCTGACCGACTGCTGTTGCTTGATGACCTTATCCCATTCAACGCCGATGATGTCATAGACATCCTTCTGGACTTGCGAATCCTGGAACCAAACCGGAGTTCGTCCGATGGCCACCGCGTCGATGAGCGGAGCGACATTGGCCGGAGGACCTTGGAAAACGCGTGTAAAGTGCCTGGCAAAGCTGATCCGGATCGGCAACATGCCCTCGTCGGCGGCCATCGCTTGTTGCGCCCGATCGCTCAGGAACAGAAACTTGATAAACTCCCAGGCCAACTCAGGATGCTTTGATGTGGCACTGATCGAAGCGATGTTGCTGGCGATTAACGGAGCGAAGGCGCCAGTGCGCGGACTGCGAAACGGCACGGTGATATCCCAATCCACATGCGGAGCGCACTGAGCGCGGTTTTTGGGGATGTTCGAACTCTTGCTTTCCCAGATCCCTACATGGCCCTGTCTGAACAACGTCCACTGAGCCCCCGCTCCCGGCGGAACCGCGACCCGATCCACAAAGTGCAGATCGTAGAAGTACTCCAAAGCCTCCACAGCTTGAGGCTCAAGAAGAGCTGCCCGCGAGTGGTCCGACGTGACTATATCGGCGCCGTTGGCCCACAAAAACACCGTCGCTCCCTGATACTGGAGTGTGTAGCCGTCGGCCGCAAATCCCCATGTCTCGGGTACTCCGTCATTGTTCTTATCTTGAGTAAGCTTCCGGGATATCTCCCGCAAGCCGTTCCAGTCCCATCCGGCCGTCGGCTGGGCCAGTCCGAACTCCTCAAAGAGCGTCTTATTGATAAAAGTCGAGCTCGTAAAGGTCGACATGGGCATACCGATGAGCCGACCGTTGTGGGTGAACGCCTGCAGCAGGTTGGGAAAGAAATCCCGGCGGTCCAGATCTTTATCCCGTTCCAAGAACGGCTGCAGATCCATGACCAAAGAGGGCTGGCTAACGATGTTGCGCCAGATATTGTCGATGATGTCACCGAGAAACAAGACATCACTCGAAACGCCTCCGGCAGCCTCCACGACGATCAATTCGGCCAGCGTTTGGCCCGAAGCGTTGATCTGGTAGTCGACCTTTACCCCGGGATGGGCGGCCTCAAATAGGGGTATGTTTTTTTCCACGTAGGAGTTGGAGTTGAACCATCCGGTGAGATAGGTGAGAACACGCAATTCCACTTCCTTTTCTTGCCCGAAGACCGAGATCGAAAACAGGATCAAGACAGACAATGAAGTCAAAACAGCAAGCGGCAGAATCATCAGTGATCGCCTTCGCATTATCATTCCTCCCTTTTGATGGTAAACCAGATTTCCGCCTCGATTTGACCGATCCTGTATGAAAACGCCGTCTGGGCCGCCGTTTGCCATGAACGATACCGAGCTCCGAAGACGGCACGCTTCGAAGCTCGGTTTCTTCCTTCACGAGTGCATGACTTGCCGAATCAATTACTTCGCGAACCAGATCTCGAGCGTGATGTTCTCCGTGAACGGCACGCCGATCCCCTCGGCATACGGCCACTGAGGCGGTTGTGAGTACACATCGGGTGATATGAGCGAAGAGACCGCTCGGCCGTCTGCCAGATCCAGCCTGATCCAGAAGCGGCGGACCTTGAACCAGTCGCGCTTGGGATTGCGGATCTCGAAGACGTTGCGGAAACCCAATGTGGCGATGGCCTCTTTGGTCAAAGAAACAGCGGTGAAATCCCAGATGTTTTGGCTCTCACTGCCTCCGGCCGGGGACATGTTACCCAGTTCAATGCCGTTGAGAACGGCGAAGGAACCGTAGGCCTCTCCCGTACCCGAAAGACCGATGCCGTCATAGAACAGCCAACCTCTCTTGGCTGAGCGCAGATCGTCAACCGTCAATCCGCTCAAGGGGAAGGGGCCCATCTCATAGCGATACCCGCTCGGATCCAGAGTCCGCAAATAGGCCGTATCCCGTCCTTCAAGGCGCGGCTCGGCGATACAGGCCCAGTCGCCGACGGAGTTGTTGGCCTGGCCCACGTCAGCTATCAATTTGAGGCGCACGGTCTGTCCGGCAAAAGCCGACAGATCTCCCTCCAGCTCCAGCCATTCGTGCTTGGCCACCAGCTGGGTGCCAACCACGTGTTCGCTGCCGTCCGCAGTGACCACCGCCACCTTATAGAGAATGCCGTCGCCAAGATCGCTTCCGTCTCCTTTGCCCACCCAGGCTCTGAACACGGCCGGCTCATCAGGTATGGTCATCGGCTCATAGAGCACAAAGACGTAGCCGGTACCGCCCACATAGGGCGGATGCATGACAAAGCCTTTGCGGGTTACGGATCCGCAGGTACGGGATCCCAAAGCTACCGAGCCCCGGCTGGTACCGAAGTCACTCGTCTCTTCTTTGCCCCGTAGGGCCATGCCGGAACTCCATTGTGCCGGCATCTCTTCCAGCAAAGGTTTTGCCTGTACGGTCTTTAAGGTATAGGAGAACGTCTCCTGCAATTCACCTGCCCGCAGCCGGATTTCAAGCGGTTCTACGGCCTCGCCTTCGGGTTCGTCGAGCTCGAAGCTGACCGTTACGGGTTCACCGGGCCTCAGTGTCAGTTGGCGCCCGACGTCCTGCAGGATGACCTCGATCGCAGTGGAAGCGGCCATGTTGCTTCGCAGTGTGAGATGCAGCGTACTGCCTTCCAGACTCGGTTCCACTTCGGCCAAAGAGACCACGATGAAATCGATCCAGCGGTCTTCTAGTCGGAACCATACCTGCTCTCCAGGTTTGGCATCAGCCGGGATGGTTATCTCATGCAGTTGCCCGCCGCGCACTGTGATCCGCTCTCCGGCTATCACTTGGTCACGCTCGCAGCTGAGAACGACCTGCGGTGCCGCCGCCTCCTTCACCAGATAGCTGAAAGCGCCCTCTACAGGCATCACCCAGGTCAGGCCTCTGGAGTGACGCAGCTCCGCCGGACCGAGTTCCCAGCCGTTGAAGTCAAGGGCTATGGCGCTTTCACCGTTGATGGCAAAGCCGCATATGGCTCCCTCGTAGGGAATGATCTCCCATTCGTCGGGTCCGCTCTTGCGACAGATACAAAGCCCGTCGCCCGCGGCCTTTTCGAACCGGGTAAAGATGCCCCGAGCGTCCATGTAAATGTAGGCCGGACTGACGGCGTAGTCGGTCCGGTGACCGGCCGCATCATCACTGACAACCTCCACCTGCCCGTCGGCAGTCCAACCGACATAACCGTTGGGCGGCAGATCTAACAGACGTCCGAAAGCCTCCACCTGCATCCGCTCGGTCAGACTGCCGTTGACGGCCGTGACCGTGCCGTCACTGTAGCGAGTGACGATCTGCGACCGGCGATAGACACCCGAGGCGACCGCACTGCTCACATCGTGCAGTCTGCCCTCAGCGTCAGCGTAGAGGATCTCTTCGGCCTCGGCCAGGCAATAACGCGACTGAAGCTGCTGGAGCATGTAGTAGCTGCGCAAGGTGTTTTGGAAGCCCCCGTCGCCCACCAGATAACCCGGATGTCCAAAAGCAACGGTGGCAGCAAGAAAGCGGTCGATTGAGGCATCGATCTCTTCGCGCGTGCCGCCCAGGCTGTAGTCTTGACCGTAAAACATGGAGATATTTCCCATGCCGAAGTTGCCGGCGGCCAAAGGATGCATCTTGCGCAGGTCAAAATCGACCAGCCACGGTTCGGTGGGCAGATCATAACCGCGATCCTGGGCGTAGTTGCCGTCCGTCAAACCCGTGTACATCCAGTGCATGTTCCCCTCGGAGTACACCGGACCGTTCCAGGCTTTTTTCTGCGTCAGCATGATCTCCCCGTAGGCATAATAGACAGCGGCGAAAGTGCCCGCACCCGGGACACGGTAGTCATAGTCAACCCGGGCCCAGGGTGAGACGGCGGTATGCACGTCGCAGTAGGCCGTGGAGAAACCGAACTTCTCTTGAATCTGCGGAGCAAGCAGTTCGTTAAACTCGACGGCCCGAGCCGGCTTGGGAGCATAGCAGCGCCGCCATGCATGTTGGAGCTGGTTGTCCGCCTCGCGGCTGACCATGTCGATATGCCAAAACTCGTTGACCGGAGCAAAATCCGTGAAGTTGTTGTAGGGACCGTAGACGTAGCCCAATTCATCCTGCATGAAGCGGGCGTAGGCTCTCGCCCCCTCATCGCCGCCTTTACCGGGCGCCGCTTTGGTGCGGAAGGTGAAGCTTTCTTCACCGTCCCGCCACATGGTCTCATGATCGGTGACTACCCTGTCTCTTATACACATCT
>LFTP01000366.1 GCA_001513395.1 Clostridia bacterium DTU080 | reverse complement strand
CCGCCAGTAGGACGGTGACCAGGCCGGCACTGTTCATCAATATGTTACGGTAGGCAAAAAACCGACCCCTTACCTCTTGCGGCGTGATATCAGCCACAAGAGTGGTCCAAACAGGCAGACCAAGAGCCGTTCCCAAAGACCTTATAGCCACCAGAGAGATAAAAAGCCACACCGCACGCTGGCCAGAAGCGAACAAGGGGAGCAAGGCCATCGGGATAAAAAGCCCTCGTGCCAACAGACCGGAAAGCAGAAACCACTTCTTGCGGCTCCAACGCCCCTCGGTCATCACGGCTATCGGCAACTGCATTACGCTACCCAGCAAGGCGGTAACGGCGGCGATCAGCCCGATCTGTGTCCGACTGGCTCCCAGACTCAGCGCAAAAAGCGACACATAGGGCACCGCGAAGTAGTCACTGGCACTGGCAAACAGGCCTTCAAGCGCCACTATGCGCATTGCCGGGCGCAAGTTTTTGCGCCCGACTTGTGTGCTAAACGTAGGCATTTATCCGTTCATACCGGTCAAGGGAAACCGCGCCACAAGGGCCTTCACTCGGGCCTGCAGTTCCGGCTTCACCGAATCCAAATTTCCGGCAGCTTCCGCAGTGAGTCCGACACTGATGATGTCAGCGATCTCTTCCATAGCTGCGGTATCCATGCCGCGAGTGGTGACCGCGGGCGTACCCAGCCGAATTCCACTGGTCACAAAGGGACTTTCCGTGTCAAACGGGATGGTATTCTTGTTCACCGTTATGCCCAGATCATCAAGGACTGCCTCCGCTACCTTGCCGGTAAGTCCTTTCACTTTGACATCGACTAACATCAAGTGATTGTCGGTACCGCCCGACACGAGACGAAAACCTCGTTCCATCAGTGCCGCTGCCAAAGCCTTGGCGTTGCCAACCACCCGTTTTTGATAATCCACAAACTCGGGACTCTGAGCTTCTTTGAGAGCTACGGCCTTGGCCGCTATGACATGCATCAACGGACCGCCCTGGATTCCTGGAAAGACGGCCTTGTCAATGCTCTTGGCCCATTCCTCTTTGCAAAGTATCATACCGCCGCGCGGGCCTCGCAAGGTTTTGTGCGTTGTGGTGGTCACGAAATCCGCATACGGAACAGGATTCGGATGAAGTCCGGCCGCCACAAGTCCGGCGATGTGAGCCATGTCAACCATGAGCAAAGCGCCCACTTCGTCACAGACTGAGCGAAAGATGGAAAAATCAATGATGCGCGGGTAAGCGCTTGCCCCGGCCACAATAAGCTTGGGACGATGTTTTTTGGCCAGGTCACGCAATTCGTCGTAATCTATACACTCGGTGGTCCTATCGACTCCGTAGGACACCGCTTTAAACCATTTGCCGGAGAGATTCACCGGACTGCCGTGAGTAAGGTGTCCTCCGTGTGGCAGCGCCATTCCCAGCACAGTGTCGCCGGGCTCAAGAGCCGCGAAGTAGACCGCTTGATTGGCCTGAGCACCCGAGTGTGACTGTACGTTGGCATGATCTGCGCCAAAAAGAGCCTTGGCCCGATCGATAGCCAACTGCTCCGCAACGTCAACGAATTCGCAACCCCCATAGTAACGCCGTCCGGGATACCCTTCGGCGTACTTGTTGGTCAAAACCGAACCTTGCGCCTCTCGCACCGCAGCACTCACGAAGTTTTCTGAGGCGATAAGCTCGATCTTTTCTTCCTGTCGATTCTCCTCAGCCTTAATAGCCTGGTACACCTCAGGATCTACGATGCGCAGAGGTGCGTTCATGACAGAACCCCCTTCAAGGTCGTCGCTTTGATTTCCAGAATAGCACAACTCCCTATGAGCTTCAAGAAGCGCTAACGGGCGGCCGTCCGTCTGTTTGCACAGCTAGGACAGCATTTCGCGGTGTTTTAATTCTGCCGCGGTCACCTCACCCATAAGATAGCGTGAGAAGAAAGGAGCGAAAAACTGAACGACGCGCTGTGGCTTGTGGCCGGTATGGCTTTTATGCGCCTGATCTCTGGCAGCCTTGAGTTACTCGCCGCCGTCTTGATGGTCCGCCATCGCAGTCTTGAAAGAGCCCTACTCATCAACGGGCTTTTGGGCTTCGTCGGACCCATCATCCTGATACTCGTCAATGCACTCGGTATTGCGGGCCTGGCCACCCGGCTTTCGCCGCATAAACTGGCTCTTTTGATAGCCGGAGTGGTGTGCATCCTGCTGGGAACCCGCTCTTAGACGTCCTACAAAAGCCGCCAGTGGTTCCATCTAGGATTGGAGACCTTTCACCGTTTGCGCCGATCTTATCTGTCCCCCGGCACCCACAGACGGCTCCTCGCTGTCGATATAGACTCTTTCTTGTCTTGTTGGGACTCTTTTTGAGGTTCCTGGTCTTGATCGGCACCACCGGGAATCTCAAGCCCTACCGCGTGTGACAGAATCGCTATCACTTCCGCCCACATTTCTTCAAACTGTTGTCCGGCTTGCAAGTACTCTCTTACATATGGATTCATATTGATGATCCGCCAAGCCTGTTCGAGTTCTTGCCTTTCTGCGTCAGAGACTTCCTCACCGGACATGATCTTCAACTGCAGTCGCTGCTGCTTGGCGGCGAAATCACGCAACATAAGCTGGGCCGCCGAGCGCTCCTCTATAGCACTGCGCGCCTTTTCGAATCGCCGAAACGCTTCGGACTCGATCAACAGCTGACCCAACTCCTCAGCCTTTGCTCTTATCAGTTCATCCACACTACCTACCCCCTGCATGTCATACGCGTTCGTGATCTCCTGCAAATATCCTCCGTTACCGAAAGATCAAACGGCCGCACTATCCGACCGTACCACGGCTTCAACGACAGCATGCCGTCAGCTACCGAGATAAATCAGCCTTTTGAGCGAGACTTCGCCAGCGATGCTGACCGGCAGTGACGCTCGGCAAACCTACTGCCACACGCACAGAAGCCACATTCC
>LFTP01000030.1 GCA_001513395.1 Clostridia bacterium DTU080 | reverse complement strand
GCGTCCAGGACGACGGCCGGGGCATCGATGTGCAACGCGTTCGCGAGGCCGCAGTGCGCAAGGGGATGATCAGTGAGGATCGCGCCCGAGAGCTCGAGGAACATGAGGCCCTTCAGTTGCTGTTTGCTCCCGGCTTCAGCACGTCGGAAGAAGTCACGGATGTCTCCGGGCGCGGAGTGGGGCTCGATGTCGTGCGTCGGGGCATCGAGCGGGTCGGGGGACGCATCGAGGTAACGAGTCAGCTCGGTGTCGGCACGACTTTCTGCCTTCTGCTTCCGCTGACGTTGGCCACCATCCAAGCCCTATTGGTGCAGGTCGACGCGGATACATACGCCATTCCTCTCAGTGCCGTCTCCGAAGTGCTTCACGTCTCCGGAGCGGATATTCACCTGGTGGGCGGCCGGCAGATGATCAAGGTCCGGGGAAGCGTGGTGCCTTTGATCTGGCTGCGTCAGTTTATCGAGCCGGGTTTTCGGCCTTCCGGCAAGGGGCATGATCTCATCGCCGTGTTGGCCAATCATAAGGGGGCTCAAGTGGGTCTGGTGGTCGATCATCTGGTGGGTGAGCAAGAGGTGGTGGTGAAAGGGCTGGGAGATTACCTCGGACAGGTCAAAGGAATCAGCGGAGTGACCATCTTGGGTGACGGCAGCCTGGCTCTCATCGTGGATATGGGAGGATTAATTGATTTGTTGGTCGCCGAAAGCGCTTTTCGAGGCACTGTGAAGACTGCAGGGAAAAGCGGATGAATACGACGACACCCGCCCATCTGATGCGGGAAAGCAGACAGAAATCCACGACCGTGGGATTGGGTCAGTTGGCAGTGGCAAGCGCCGGAGGCGAGTTGGTCACCTACGGCTTGGGCTCGTGCATCGGTTTGGTACTCTGGTCAGCCTCCAAACGTATCGGAGCCTTAGGGCACATCGTCATGCCCGATTCACGGGGCAAGCCAGTTGATCCGAAAAACCCGGCTAAATATGCGGACTGGGCCGTGCTTGAGATGCTCAAGGCCTTGAGATCGCGAGGTGTGCGCAAGCAGGAGCTGGTGGCCAAACTGGCCGGCGGGGCTCGTACTTTAGACACCCTGTCGAGCGATATAGGTCAGCAGAACACCCTGTCGACACTGGCTGTCCTTAAGGAGCAGGAAATCGAGGTGGTGGCCCGCAGTGTAGGCGGCAGCGTGGGGCGCACCATTCGCTTCTATCCCGAAACGGGCCTGGTGGAATTGCGTTTCGTGGGTGGGCAACGAAGTACGCTCTAGCGTTTACGGTGATTTTTCATGCAAAAATCCGATTCCGTCCGGATTCCGGGGCCGGGAGAGCCGAGTCTGCGCGCCGGAGCGGCCGCAGACGGACAACGGCGCCGATTGAGCCATTTGACCGTAGTAGTGGCCTCCACCGGAGGACCCGGGGCTCTTTATCAACTGCTGTCTGTCTTGCCCGCGCCGTTAAAAAGCGGTCTAATTATCGTGCAGCACATGCCGGCCGGCTTTACCGCTTCCTTGGCCAGTCACCTCGACCGGGAGACGGCCCTTCAGGTACGAGAGGCCGCCGACGGTGATTTTCCCCAGGACGGGCTGGTTTTGGTTGCTCCGGGGGGGTTCCACCTGTTATTGTCTCCCACGCTGCGCGTCATCTTGGACAATGAGAGAGCGCCCGTGCACGGTGTGCGACCGGCGGCGGACGTGACGTTGGAAACGGTGCCTTTCAACTGGGCTCGGCGCTGCACGGTGATTATCCTAACCGGCATGGGGCGCGACGGAGTGCAGGGCGCTGAGAGGTTGCGCCAAAGGGGAGCTCAAGTCTGGGCCCAGGACGAGGAAAGCTGCGTGGTCTACGGCATGCCTGGGGCGGCAGCCGCTTTGGGCATCGTCGATCGGATGGGCAATCCGCGACAGTTGGGGCACTGGTTGATCGAACATGTGGGTGGGGGCACGACGCAATGAATCTCGACGCGCTTGATCAAGGTTTTGCCGCGTTATGCAGGGTGGTCTACGACACTCTCGGTCTGCGGCTGGAGGCCTATCGGGGAAGACAACTCGAGCGTCGCTTGCACTTTTTTCGGAGGCGCCACAATATCGCTGACAATGCCGAGCTGGCCAGGCGCTTGCGCAACGACAGTGAGCTACAACAGGTCTTTGCCGACTTTTTGACCATCAATGTGACCGAATTCTTCCGGAATCCGGAGCGCTTTGAAGCCTTGCGCCTTCGGCACCTTCCGGCTCTTTTGAGAGAGCGTCAGCCCTTGCGGATCTGGAGCGCCGGGTGTTCCAACGGTGCCGAGTTGTACTCCGTAGCCATGCTGTTGGCCGAGCTGACTCCCGGGATGAAGCACGAGCTTTTAGGCACCGATATCGATGAAAACAGTCTGAATCAGGCCCGTCGGGGAGTCTACAGCGCTCAGGAGATCCAAACGGTGCCCCCGTCCTTTCGGCGCTATTTCACCGAGAGCGGAGAGGGGAGTCTTGCTATCGAGCGCAGACTGCGCTCAATGGCCCGCTTTGAGTACCATGATCTTTTGCGCGATGCTTATCCGTCCGATCAGGATCT
>LFTP01000006.1 GCA_001513395.1 Clostridia bacterium DTU080 | reverse complement strand
AGGTCAGTGGCTCACAGGCGGTTCAACATCAGGGACTGACGCATTGGGACGACATGCTTACGCACTGGGTATTTCCTTCGGAGATGAACATGCCTCTTATCGCACTGAGTATGAGTACCGCACGGATGTGTTAGGTAACGGACCGGTTCTGGGTCTTAGCATTTCCGGCAGTGCCCTCCCGAGAATAGACGAAGGAAATGAGAATCCTAAGATCGCCAAATTGGAGAAGATCATCTCGCCCGTACCGTTCCTGCACAGCGACGGAGAAGCAAGTGAAGCGTGGGCCGGGAACGCAGGAGAAGTCTACATCGCCTGGAGTGACCCTGGAGTTCTTTTATCGAGCAGCGGAGTAGTCTGGCTGGGCGCTTACAAAGATGAAGATCTTCATTCGGAAGTCGGCATGGGACTTCGTTTCCAGGGTGTCGGAGGAGACGCTCATCGTCAACGGGTAGGAGATCTTCAAATCTATGGCGTACAGTCTTTGGGAGGGGGCCACACCGCGGGCGGCCTGTTTTTCGCTGTAGATCAGCGACTGTCTGATCGTCTGCGCCTGTTGATAGACTTGAGCGCGGTAGCCAGCACCGCCGAAGACAGTTTCGCCTTAGGCGGTTCACAGGGCGATCTGGCCGTTCGCGGCCTTCCCGTAGCGTATGTTCGGGGTCAGGAGGCCGGGAAGATCAGTGTTGAAGTCGAGTATATGGCCTTTCCCATCCAACGAGGCATCCAAGACAGCCCGGTCTTTGTCGACGGTGTATCCTGGGCGTTGTTCTGTGACGGTGGCATCGCCGGGAATAAAGCCGAAGACTTCAAGACTGTCTCCACCATCGGAGCCGAAGCCCGGACAACGGTGACTCTCGGTTACGGAGCAACCAGAGGAGATCTCCGCTTTGGGTTGGCACGGTCTTTGGACGGAACACAGCCATGGCGCCTGTATTGGGGTATCGGCGCCGGTTTTTGACGCGCCCGCGCCAGCAGGCACATATAATATCTCGTGGGAGTAAGATAGAAGAAGGAGCGGTAGAGGTGCGCACATGAAATGTCCACGTTGCCATCGTGAGAATCAGTTCCCGGTACCGGGGCTTTGTCCGGATTGCTACAAGCTATGGAAGGAGAGGATGCGGGCCAGACACGGGCCGGGCCCTTGGCCTGCACGCTCTCCTGACGCAGATTTTGTGCATGAAGCCGAAATAGAGGCCGATGTTTTACAGGAAGAACGAGCACTGACGGAGAATAGACACTTTAGTACTATGCAAAGGTGTATCGAGGCCGTCTTAGCGCAGCTTGACGAAACACAACCGGAAGATCAGGGCTTTCTTGAGCAGCTGGATTGGGTATTGCGAGAGGTTGTTCACATGATGGTGTGTTCGGCAGCGCAATCCGACAAACGTCGTGCTGAATGAGGTGCCAAGACGCAATATCCCCATCCGCGAAGAAAGGACAGCGAAATACCTCCGGCGACAGCAGTCCCCGCGAATGCTCATAGGTGAGGCGCGGGGCTTTATCGCGGTATCGAATTGTGAAAAAGATCACAAACACAGATTTGAGGAGGCCAAATGATGAATATCCAATTGGATATGAAGGCTGCTGAACGGCGAGCACCTCTTATTGAAAAGTTACACGCTATTCAAGAGGAGGAAGGTTATCTACCCGCCGAACGCATCGCCGAGGTGGCCGCTGAGACTGGGTTGTCGCCTGCACAGGTCATGGGTGTAGCCACATTCTACAACCATTTCCACCTTCGTCCCCCCGGAAAGCACACGATCAAAGTCTGCGACGGCACAGCTTGTCACGTCAAGGGCGCCGGCAATCTTCTCGAACGAATCCAAACTGAGTTGAACATCAAACCGGGTGAATCCACCGAAGACGGCTTGTTCTCTCTTGAAGTAGTCGCTTGTCTGGGAGCTTGCAGCATGGCCCCGGCCATTGTCATCGATGATACCGTACATGGTCGAGTCACACCCAAAGAGCTGAGACGCATTCTTAACTCGTATCGGAGGCGGCGATAATGTCAAAGGAGAGTCGCATTGTCTTCTATGTCGGAGCGGGCACCTGCGGCTTGGCTGCCGGTGCGGAGGAGATTCTCAAACAGCTTCAGATTGAAATAGTGAGTCGTGGACTGGACGCGGAAGTCAAGACAGTTGGATGCCTGGGCTATTGCGAACGCGAACCGATTGTCGATGTGCGTCTGCCCGGGCTCTCTCGGGTGTCCTTCGGTAACGTAGACAAAAAGGGCCTCATACGTATTATCGACTCCTATGTGGGTCAAGGGATCATTCCGGGCGAGTTGTTGCTGGGAGTCGCTTTGGGAGAACCGCCGATGACGGCTTTGATCGAACCTGAACCCAAAGCACAAGCGAGACAGATGCCCGTTCCTCTCATGGAGGATTTGCCCTTCCTGTCAAAACAGTGTCGGCGTGTTTTAGCCAACTGCGGCAAGATTGATCCTGAAAACATGGATGAGTATGTAGCCGAGGGCGGCTATCAAGCTTTGCGCAAGGCGCTGGAGAACTCCCCGCAATGGGTCATCGATCAGGTGAAAGCCTCGCAATTGCGTGGGCGAGGGGGAGCAGGTTTTCCCACCGGTCTTAAATGGCAGTTTACCGCGGCGGAAAAGGCTGAGAGGAAATTCGTTGTCTGCAATGCGGATGAAGGCGACCCGGGAGCTTTCATGGACCGTAGTCTCTTAGAAGGTGACCCGCACCGCGTCTTGGAAGGTATACTCCTTGCGGGCTATGCTATCGGAGCGCAAAAGGGATACGTATACGTCCGGGCCGAATACCCCTTAGCCATCGCCAGGTTGAAGAACGCCATTGAGCAGATGAAGAAAGCCGGTTATCTGGGCGATAACATCATGGGTTCAGATTTTAGTTTCACCATCGAACTCAAGATGGGTGCCGGAGCGTTTGTCTGCGGTGAGGAAACGGCGCTTTTGGCTTCCGTGGAAGGCCAACGAGGAATTCCCCGTCCCAAGCCTCCGTTCCCGTCCTCTAAAGGGCTTTGGGGATTCCCGACACTGATCAACAACGTCGAGACTCTTGCCAACGTCCCGGATATCATTGCCCGCGGACCTGAGTGGTTTGCCGGCGTAGGCACCGGACGCAGTAAAGGGACGAAGGTCTTCTCGTTGACCGGTAAAGTGAAAAACAGCGGTCTGATCGAAGTGCCGATGGGTATCACTTTGAGAGAGATCGTCTATGACCTTGGCGGCGGCGTAGCTAACGATCGCGAGTTCAAGGCGGCACAAATCGGCGGTCCCTCCGGTGGCTGCATACCCGCCAGACTGTTGGACACTCCCATTGACTACGACTCGTTGCTGCAGGCCGGAGCGATGATGGGCTCAGGTGGCCTTGTAGTTATGGATGACCAGACATGTATGGTGGAGGTCGCTCGGTTCTTCTTAAGCTTCGTCAAGTCGGAGTCTTGTGGCCGATGCACTCCGTGTCGGGAGGGGACGACGAGGCTCTATGAGATGCTCGAGAGAGTCGTCACACCTCAGCGCGTGATTGACGCCGAAGCGGAGAATATCCCCACTGATATTCGAGTCATGTTGGGTATGGATGAGCCATTTGACCCGGATGCCTTCTTGGACGATCTGCATGAACTGGCGGCTGTCATCAAAGACACCTCGGCTTGCGGTCTGGGTCAGACGGCTCCCAATCCGGTGCTATCGACTCTGCAGCACTTCGAAAACGAATACCGGGCCCACTTGCTCGATCAGGTATGTCCCGCCGGTCAGTGTAAACAGTTTCTCACCTATACGATTGACGCCGAGAAATGCACCGGCTGCGGCCTCTGCAAGAGCGAATGTCCGTCAGATGCCATCAGCGGTGAAAGACGTCAACCGCACGTTATCGATCAAGAGCTTTGTGCCCGTTGCGGTAATTGTGTTGACGTCTGCAGCTTTGGAGCGATCACGGGTCGCAGCATTCAGACAACTCTCGCGGGTTGACGCGAGCTGAAAAGCGCCAGGGTTACGGGTGATCTTCAGGTTTGGGGAGGATGCCTTTTATGGAACCGGTTCGAAACGGGACCACGGTGACTGATGGATTGACCAAACGTAAACCGGTGACAATCAATGTCGACGGACGCGATGTAGAGGTAGACGCCAATAAAAGCTTGTTGTACGCTCTGCGAGAAGTGGGTGTGCGGGTGCCGACGCTGTGTCACTGGGACGGTCTGCGTGAAGTCGGTGCCTGTCGTTTATGCGTAGTCGAAGTAGAGGGCAGCCGCACTCTGGTAGCCTCTTGTACACAGCCGGTGTCAGAGGGGATGATCGTTCGCACGCAGACGCCCAGAATCCGCCGGGCCCGCAAAGTCATTTTGGAACTAATCCTAGCCAACCATCCGG
>LFTP01000266.1 GCA_001513395.1 Clostridia bacterium DTU080 | reverse complement strand
CTGCTCATATTCACTCAGCTCAACATAAATGGGATAGGTGACCACGTTCTGGCTGACGCGCGCCTCTCCGCCCACTGCCGCCAGTCGACCGCGGAAAGGACGACCCTCCATTGCGGCCA
The DNA here is from genome assembly GCA_001513395.1 of Clostridia bacterium DTU080. GTDB lineage: Bacteria > Bacillota > Limnochordia > DTU080 > DTU080 > DTU080. The sequence continues at coordinate 13,414 of LFTP01000266.1, read as the reverse complement.
AAGTGACTTGAACCTCTTGCCCAGGTTTCAATAAGGCCAGATCGGATTCGTCCACATAGGCCACAACCTGCCACTCGTCGACAGCGGCCAGAGTCACCACCGGAGAACGCTCTCCCGATGATGATGGTGACGACGGCGACACTTCCGTGCCCACCACCGCGTTCACCTGCAGAACCATGGCCTCAAAAGGAGCCTTCAAAGTCAAGGATTCGAGGTTCTTGCGCGCCGTCTCAACGGCCGACTCCGCCCTGCGCACCTCCGCCTCGGCCTGAATCACTGCCTCCCTAGAGGATGCCTTGGCCAGAGCTTGCTCCGCCAACACCAGATTGACCTCTGCCTGTTGTACGGCAGATTCGGCCGCTTCTTTCTCCTTCGGATCAGGGCCTTTGAGCAAGGAATTCAGCCGCAGTTGAGCGTTGGTCAGGTTATCTTTGGCTACCTCTACCCTTTCTACATATTGCTGGTATTCCATTCTGGGTACCAAGCCAGCCTCATACAAAAGGCGCTGCGCGGCCAACTCCTCTTCGGCCGACCGAAGACTGTTTTGGGCTTGGCGAACATTAGCCCGGGCCTGCTCCAGCTCTTCTTCCGTCGGCCCGGCCAGCAGGCTCTCCAGTTTCAGTTTAGCATTCAAGAGTTCCTGCCGCGCCCGTTGCAGTTGAACCTCTGCCGTCTTGGGAGCGTTGGCGTGATCATCACGAGCGGATGCCAGTCGAGCGCGGGCCAGTTCCAGATCCTGCAAGGCATCTTCCAAAGCCCGCTCGGCTTCAGCCGTGTCAAAGCGGACTAAGACTTGACCCGACTTCACGATCTGCCCCGGATGGACCAAGACTTCAACCACTTTGGCGGAGACGGCGTTATACAGTGCCTCCTCCCGCATGGATCTCAGCTCGCCGACGGCGTCAACCACCGAAGAGAGTGTCCTGCGTTGCACCTGCGCCGTTCTCACGAAACTGCCAGGTCCCCAAGCGGCAGTCTTTCTGTTGTTCCACCAGCGAGCAAAACCGGCACCCCCGACCAGCACCGGAAGGATTATTGCTACGATGACGATCCACTTGCGCGTTGCCATACGTTACCCCTCCAGCTCGCCCAAGGCTTCGTAATCGCCGACGACGGCGAGCAACCTCAGATACGCCATTTGCCATTCGTAAAGGGCTTTCTGTGTCGCCGCTTCCGCCTGCACATGCGCAAACTGCGCTTCCGCCACATCGGCGGGCGTGGCGGCTCCGACTTCAGCGCGGGCTTGCTCCGTGATGAAGTTCAACCATTCCCGTTCCGTGAGTGCTAGCTGCAGATCATACCGAGCGGCCCTGGCTGACACATCGAGCCACGACGTGTAGATCTTGTCCTGGGCATCTTCGTAGGCCTGTTGGAGATTGGTTTGAGCTATTTGGAAATCGGCTTCGGCATTGCGAACGGAGGCCGCCTTGCTCTCCGAGGTATCGCCTCCGAGTAAAGTGGTGACAAAAGAGGCCTCCACTCTCAACTGTCCCTCGGGCTGCAGACGCAAAGAAGCCGTCAGAGTGCCGGATTCTGAACCCGACTCACGACTCTTGACCACATCCACACCCACGGCCAAGTTCTTGTCGTTGAGGTCATAACTGACCAGCGGCTTCACCTCATAAGGTGTGCCCAGGCGGGCCAGCTCCAGCTTTTCTTCGCTGATCCGCAGATTCAGCTGAGCTTGACGAACCTCAGGCCGGTTTTCCGCCTCATCCCGCAACTTATCATAAGGGACGACGCTGTGTGGCTGCCATGTGGGCTCCTCCCAACTCTCAATGGATGCCCACATCCACTCCCTGTCTACACCTAACAGACGGGCCAACTCCCCTACGGCGGCTTCACGCTGAGAACGAGCGGCGATGATATCCAACTCGGCCACTTTTACACGCTGCTCAGCGACGCGAACTTCAGTGGCAGTCCCTCTACCTACCGCCTCCAGGGCTTTGCTCTTTTCCAGCTGGAGCGAGTATATCTCCAACTGCTGTTGAGCCACCTGATAATCCAGATTCGTCTTCCAGTAGTTGTAATAAGCCTGGGCCACCGCCAAGACGGCTGCTTCACGGGCCAGTTCCAAAGCTAAGGCTTTTTGTTCGACGTCTCGTGCTCGCTCTTTGACCAGCTGCACCTCCGGATGGACCACCCCGCGGGGATAGCGCATCGCCAAGCCCACAGTCAAAGAACCCGGCTCCAGACTTCGATCCGACTCATCCAGGTTTACGCCTACGTCATCCAGCGAAATGACGAGACTCCGGTCATCCGTCACATTACGTCTGGCGTCGGCGGCCAACCGAGCCTGGGCCGTCCACGATCCGTCTTCGGCCCGCGACAAGGTGGCGGGCCGGACAGTCGAAACATCCAGTGTCCAGCCCAGATCAGCCTGGGCTTCGGCCAGCATCGTCTGCGCCAGCTCCAGATCCCGTTGTGCCTTCAGCACGCTGGGAGAGGACGTTTCGGCCAGGCGTATCAACTCACGGAGTTGAGCGGATGCCGCGATGGCTCCGCTCATCCACAGCGATGTCACAAGCACTATGATCAAGGTGTTTTTTATGAGAGTTTTCATCACTTGACCCAGCACCTTTACAGGCCCAGGTAGTCACGGAATTCCTGCTGCTTGTCGCGGATGCGAATCTTGGTATCGAGCAGAGCTTGACGGCTCTGGGTCAACGCGTTCTCTTGCGCCGCCAACTGCATTTCCGTGATCATACCCTGAGCGAACTTAATCTGCGCCGCGGCCAGCTGTTCTTCGGCCACTTTGACGGCCAGCTCCGCGGCCTCCAATTCCCGATGCAACGAGGCGATGTCATTGATGAACTGATGAACTTGAATATGAGCCAGCTTCTCTTCTTCTTCCAGCGCCCTCTCGGCTTTGATCACGGCTATCTCATATCTGCGTCTGTCGGAAGGAGGTGTAAATCCGGCGTCGTTCAGCTTCAGATCAAGCTGGGCCCCCTCCAGTTGTTCGCGGGCGCTGACTATGCGTGCGTTGTTTTCCAACGCCAGAGCCAGTGCTTCGTCGAAATCCCAAACTTCCAGGGTGAGCTCAAAATCCCGGACCTCAAGGTCAAACGAAGCATTGATGTCTTCGGCACCGATGTACTTCAGGAAATTCATCCGAGTGCTTTGCAGTGCCGCCTTGGCATCGGCCAGAGCTTTTTCGGCGGAAATCACTTCTCTTTGGGCGTTCAGCAAAGCCACGTTGCTCTCCAAGTTGAGTTGAATCTTGAGTTCCACCGTGGCCAGTTCTTCCTTGGCCTGAGCCAGCCGACGTTCGTTGAGGGCCACAAGGTCCTGAGCCTTGAAAATGGCCAAAGCCTGGTTGCTGACCTCGCGACTCACTCTGTTTTTCAGATTCTTCAGCTCCTGCTCAGCCTTCTCATAGGCTAAACGGCGCTGTCTAAGCACGCTGGGATTGGGGCTGAGCACCTGATCGGCCTCAGCGCGCTGCAGTTCCATGCGCGCCAGTTCCAGATCGAGCACGGCGGGAACCACTTCGGAGTTGCGTTCCAGCGCCATGGCGATCGCCTCATCCAAGGTAATGGTTATCGACTCAGCGACCACGTTGAAACAAAGGCCCACCGCAAGAGCCAAAGCAATGATAAAACTACGCCCGGATGCCATATTTGTGACCTCCTGTGAGACAATATCAGCTGTGGATGGTTCCGGCATTATTCTAACAGACACTTATGACGAAAAGATGACAAAACCGGAATCAGTTGCTAGGGAATTAGGCTGCGCGGATCCCACGTCCCCTGCGCCACCTGGGGAATGAAATCATCGATGCCAGCGACGGGAAACGCCAGGGTCTTGTTAAGCTCGGCGGACATGTAACAGGCCATGACCAGCTCAACCACCCGCAAACCGTCATATAGATCCTCGATGGGCTGCACTCCGTCCAAGAAGGATTCGACCATATGCCGGTTCTCGTCGGTGTAACCGTAGACTCCCGCCTCATCCCAGAGGTAGGGCAGAAGGCCCTGCTCGGCCGCCTGCTTTTCCACCAAGTCTTCTCCCTCGGGACCGTGCACTCGGCGGCTGAAAAAGACTTGTGATTCGGGATCGAGACTGTTACTCATTAACGAGTACTCCGGTCCCAACACCTCGAAACTCAGGCGCAGACCGGGACCGACATAGCTCCAGGATGTGCTGGTCTGAGCGATGACTGTCTGTCCTTCGGCCGTCTCGTAGACGATTTCGCCGTAAGCATAATCCTCGACGGGATGTCGTGAGTAGTCGATTTCCTGTCCCATGGTCTCTTTGAGCTGTCTGATGTACTCAGGTCGGGTCCACTTCAGGGAGGCTATTCTTCCGGTGACGGCCAGCGGCTTGAGGTAGTCTCTGCTCGCTCCTGGTTTGGTCAAAAAGAGTCGACTCGATTTGACGCTGTGACACATCATGTCGCTGAGGGCACCGCCGCCCTGAAGCTGACCGGACCAAAACCAGGCCCGATGAGGACCGCTGTGCTCTTCAGAGCAACGAGCCAGATACGGAGGTCCGGCGATGGCCGCTCCTCGGCGCCAGAGAATCTCACGACCCCGCGTCACCAGAGGAGAAAAGACCTGGTTTTCCAGATAACCGTGCAACAAGCCCGTCTCTTCGACCATCTTGACCACCTGCTTGGCCTCCGAGACATTGCGCGCCAGGGGCTTTTCTATGCAAATGCCCCGCAAAGCGGCTCTTTTGCTGAGCACTTCCTCGCAAATCCGCTCCACCGTTTCCACCCGAGTGTAGTTCGGGGCGACGACCCAAACGGCATCAACCCGAGGATCACGCACCATCTCCCGCACGTCCTGATAGATGCGCGGCTCGCCTACTCGCAGCCGACGGCACATATCAGCGGCGTCACGGGCTGTCTGCGCATTACGGCTGCAGATGGCCGTGATATCGGCATGCCGTACCGCTCGCCAAGACTGGATGTGAAAACGCGTCATGAAACCGCTGCCGATGATTCCCACACCTAGACGTTCCGCCATACGACAGGCCCCCTTGTTCAAGTTCGTAGACGAGACTCAATGGCTGCCGGGGCAGAAAAGATCTGCCTATAGCGTTTGGGATCGAACTTGGCTACGCGCTCGTAGGTGTAAAGCCCGTTCACTTCTTGCTCCACATCCGTCAGTTGCGTATAGCAAAAGCCGCAGATATTTGGGTTGTTCAACAAGACTTCGGTCAGGCCGCGCAGCCGCTCAAAGAACTCCTCTTCATTGGCCGGTCGCGCTCCGTAGCCCCAGCCCTTATCGTCTTTCTGGTCGGGGTTCCACCAAATGCCCCCGTACTCATCGACCAGATAAGGCTGACCCACCACATGAGGAGCGTTGTTTGAATGGGGATTGCGCCAACCCTCCTTCCCTTGAGCCAGAGGCTCATAGGCGACGCTGAACTCGGCGACGTTTTGGTTGTAATTGTGTACGGTATAGACATCCGTTTCAACATGCACATACCCACTCGTGTCGACCACGGGTCTGGTGGGGTCGATGGCCTTGGTGAGCCGATAGACAGTCCGTAGCAACTCGGGGTTTTGATCATTGGGCGTCTCGTTAAACGGACACCAGGTAATGATGCTCGGATGATTGAAATCGCGCTGAAGAACATCCATCCACTCGGTGACAAAGCGCTCCAGAGCCGCCGGATGCTTGTGATCAAGGCCCCAGTTGGGAAACTCGCCCCACACAAGATACCCCAGGCGATCGGCCCACATGAGAAAACGCGGTTCGAAGACTTTTTCATGCAAACGGGCCCCGTTGAAACCCGCCGCCTGTGCCAATTCGATATCGCGCCTCAAAGCGGCATCCGAAGGCGCCGTGTAGATCCCGTCGGGGTAGAACCCCTGATCGAGAACCAGCCTTTGGAAAAGCGGCTCTCCGTTGAGATACAGACATCCGTTGGCCAGTTTGACGGAGCGCATGCCGAAGTAAGACTCCACCCGATCCGCACCAGCCTCGGTTTCAAGGATCAGCTCCAGATCATATAGGAACGGATCATCGGGCGACCAGAGTCTGGGTTCCGGCACATCGAGGGTCATCGCCGTCACGGGGAAGGCCGCTTCGACCGTCTGCCGCGAGACAACCCGGCCTTCAGCCTTTACGGTCGCCTTCAGTGTGCCCTGGGAGGGCCCCAAACCCGGAATCTGATGGTAGATGACTGCCTCCAGACGCAACTTCCCCTCATGCGGGGAAGGGATCATCCGCACATGGTCGATGCTGAAGTCGGAGACGGGCTCAAGCCACACCGTCTGCCATATGCCCGTCGTGCGCGTGTAACGACAACCGGCGGAGGCGTAAGCGATGCTTTGCTTTCCGGTCGGCTGCAGCCCCGAACGGGTGTCGTCAACGGCCCGAACGACCAGCGTGTTTTCGCCTTCCCGATTGACCAACTCCGTGATGTCAAAACGAAACGGTGTGTATCCGCCGCGGTGGTTGCCCGCCAAACGTCCGTTCACCCAGACCGTGGCCTCATAGTCGACGGCGCCGAAATGAAGTAATAACCGACTGCTGTCTGACCACTGTTCAGGAACGCGAAAGCGCCGCCGATACCAGACACAGGGCATGAAATCAGTCTTGCCGATACCCGAGAGCTTGCTTTCGGGGGCAAAGGGGACTATGATCCTCCGCTCGAAATCGCCTCCCTCGTGAAGGCCTCTGGCCTCACCACTGAGACCCGGATCTTCGCTGAACTCCCACTCTCCGTTTAAATTCAACCAATCCCGCCGCACCAGTTGCGGACGAGGATACTCCGGACGCGGAACAACGCTCATCCTTTTTCTTCCCTCCTTGGCGATCCAGCCGTCACGTCATGAAGGGCGCCGGTGATCACACCCGGACGCTTCCAATGTCGTCATTTCGTCTGATCCCGCCAAATATCAGGCTCTTGGGAGCGGTAATACTGCGTGCCGAAATACGGCAAGTGTTCGGTGAGGAAAAACATGCCTCCATTGCGCCAAACGTTGCCGGCCGATATGAAGTCGGCCACTGCGCGCTGCAGGCTCGTCTGTCTCGGTGCGGTGGCTAAATCCAAAGGCTCGCGCAAGAAGATGAACCACAGACCGTCCTGGCCGGACGATCGCACCGGATACAGGTACAACTCGCGCTGAAAGCGAGCCAGGTTCTCTGATGAGAGGCGGATCTGCTGCAGCTGGTTGTTGAATATCCAGGAGGTGCTGGAGATACTGTTGAACGGCTGATCAGGGAACAGCTCTTCAAAAAACGCCGTGGCGCGTCGGAAGGAGTCGGCGCATCTGTCGAGAGTCATTCCGCCGCCTTCGGGGATGTGCATCTCTAAGGTGGTGTCACCTTGCTGAAGCACACAATCCCATAGCGCCTTCTCCAAGCGCACCTGTCGTTTGACCGCATAGCCTTTGGGGGAAATCGGATAGCCGACTACCGCCTCCTCATCTTCGGTCAAAACAGCCGTCCAGCCATGCTCGGTGTCCACGATACCCGCGCTACCGTCCACGTAGCCTTCTTTGTTGTAGCGCACCCCGTCGGGAGCCAAAGCGACCACCCGGCCCGTGTGACGGTGTCGATAGACGCGAATGGCGGCTCTGAAAGGCCTAAGCATATATTCAAACCTGCCGAGCCGAAACAACCGGCCCGCGTCGTAGTGGCGAAGCCAATACAACTGCTTGACGGGAATCCCCAGGCCTCCGTCAGTCATCCGCTTGTAGTTCCTCGAATAACAGACAATCTGTTGCAAGGTCTCCCGAGTGATCTCCTCGGAAACGCCCATCTTGCGGTGCACTTCCAGAACCCTTGGCACCAAGCCCAAAGCGATCAGCAAATAGAAAGCACCGCTTTGCTCTCCCAAGGCCGCCTTGAGCTCCGGCCAATCCCGCGTCTGTTCGTAATCCACATGCTCATACAGAAGTCGATAACAATGCCAAGCCAACATAACCAAGGCCGGCTCTTGCCGCATGCGGGCTGCGGCGGCCAAAAGGGCTGGCTCCGTTTCCGGCGGCAGGCTGCTCCACGAGTGATTGCGTCGAACCTCCTCCGGCCTCAAAAAAGGCGGAACACCTTCCGGCAAAGAGGCCACTGATTCCTCCCAATGCGGACGAAATATCTCAGGCGATACATCCACTCTCAGCTGAGTGAGTACATCCTCCAGTTGCAATGCATGTCCTCCCCGCTATGACTCTGATGCTCAGCTAAGACAGACCAGGTACTCTCCAGTTTGCATACCATACGGAATCTGCCGGAACGGGCTCTTGATTCGGCCACAGATCCTGCATGGTCTCAAACTCTCCGAGAACCGGAACTACCGCTTCCTGCCACATGCGCTCCACTTGCTCGAAGGTCTGCAAGCGCTGTTTCGGCTGTTCTTTCTCGTAGGCTTCCAGCAATTCCTGTGCCTTTTGCCCCAGAAAGCGCACCTCATCCCTGACCATGCGCTCACCGATCAGACGATTCGAAAGGTAAGCAGTCTTGCCCATTGCAAAATGAGTTCCCACTTCCGAGGAATTCGGCAGACGGGATACGTCGACACATTCCGGATACAGGGCCCACAATAAAGATGTCTCCACTTTGCCCGCGTGGTCGCCGCCGCTGCGGCCGTCTTCGTCAAAACCCGGTTGATTGGCTTCCCAATCGGGCAGGCTGTAAAGGCGCGCTCCGACATACGGTTGCACCAACTCGACCAGGCGCTTCAGATCCCGCCAGTTGGGGCCGTAATGTCCGGTCAGCAGGATCGCGGCATGGAAGCCGATCGCATCCGCCATGCGAATGTGGTAACAGACGTTCTTGAAGTGCTGCCAAGGCGGAAGGCAGGTCAACCATGTTCGCTTCACTTCTCCGACGTTCTTATACGACCACACGGCATAGCCGCTCAACTCGTGGATATGCCAAAAATCGGGCGGAGCGACGATACCCCCATGGGTGCGCGCCGCCTCACAGGCAATTCCGTAAGCCTTCAATCCGTCAAGGCCTACGGCGTTGTGAGGTCCATGAGGTTCACATAGTCCGTAGGGGAAGTAGACGACAGGACACTCCTGGAACGCCTGCTCCAGCTCATCCGGAAACATCCGCTCCCAACGCACTTCTCTTTTAGCCATGGCCAAGTGCTCCCCTCTTTGGTGGTTGCTTTTACCCTTTCTGCGCAAAGAGGCAGGCACCTCCATGTCTGACTAACCCAGTTGAAGGCTTTCTGTAGTTTGGATTGTTCGCCCGTCACGGGCGCGATCCGATCCGGTCGTGCCCATTCTCTTGACATCAATTCTTATATTCGCGATTATTGTAAATGCAAGTAACCAAACATAATAGAGGTGATTGAGGTATGTGTAGGTGGGGTCGTATCGCCCTCGTCGTTGTGCTTATCGCTTCTTTTTTCCTCAACACCGCACCCTCGGTAAGTGCCGCCGTTCAACTGACACACTATACCTACGAAGCTCACGGTGATTTTTGGCGACAGTTCCTCGAATTGATGGCTGAGCGTTTCAAAGCCTCAACGGGCATCTCGGTCGAATTCATCGTCGCTTCGGGAAGCGAGTACCGCGCCAAGCTGATGACGATGATCGCCGGAGGCGTTCCGCCGGATGTCACGGACGCCCATCCCATGCTCGGCGCCCCTCTCATCGCTCAAGGCGTATTTGAAGATCTGACCCCTTATGTCAAAAGGGACAACTTCCCTATCGATCAAATGCCTCCGGTAGCCGTAGAGGGTGTCATGACACCGGATCGCAAACTGTGGGGCATCCCCGGCAGTGTTTATCCCGTGGTGACGTTTTTTAACGCCGATCTGTTTGCCGAAGCCGGAATACCCAACCCTCGGGAACTCGGTGAGAATTGGACGTGGGAAACCCTGATCTCCAGTGCCCGCGCCTTGACCCGCGACAGGGACGGAGACGGGGTTTTCGAAACATACGGTACTTCGCGCATCTCATACCGCTGGGAGATGCAAGTCCATCAGGCGGGCGGACAGCTCTATGACAGAGTCGTCTATCCCACAAAGAGCCAGTTCAACACCCCCGAGGTTCTGCGCGCCGTGGAGTTCATACGCAGTCTCTATGCCGACAACATAGCCACCAACAACCACACGACCTACGATGTGTTCCGCGGTACGTGCGGATTTGCCGTGGTCGACGGACCGGGATCGATCAGCTCTTACCAGCATGTCGGCTTCAGGTGGGATATTGCCATCCAGCCCAAGGGACCGGTCAGCCGCGCCGCACGAGTCAATCCGGACGGCTTCCAGATTGTCTCTCATAGCCCGCACAAAGAAGAGGCATGGCTGTGGATACGCCAACTGACAGGCAGCGTTGAAAGTCAAATGGAGCTGGCCCGCATCAGCGGACGTATGCCCTCGCTGCGGGAGGCCATGATCCGCTACACCAGGATGACCGGAATCACCATGCCCGACAACTGGCAGGCCTTGATCGAAACGGCCTTCGATCCCGATGGCTATGCGGCCTATGTGGTGCCCAATGCCACTGAGATCGACGCCGTGGTCAACCCCGTTATGAGCCGCATATGGAACGGGCAGATCGCACCGGCCGTGGGCTTGCAACAGATACATGATGTGTTGGCCGGGTTGTTGCAGTGATATCACCTTTCGACTGACCTCTCACATCCTCACGGGGACCGTGCGTACCAAGCACGGTCCTTTTTTTCGTCTCCGCCTCCAAGAAGGCGGGCATACTGCCGACAGAGAATAGTCAAGGACGGAACCGAACTGTGAAAGGACAACTGTGTTCATGCCCTCATCGGATCGTACCGTCATCCGAATGCGCAATGTTTGCTTCAGTTATTCGTCACAGAGCCGACGGGTTCTTTCGGATATCAACCTCAGCGTGGAAAAAGGCGAACATGTAGTGGTCTTGGGGGCTTCCGGCAGCGGCAAGTCCACTCTGTTACGCTTGATCGTCGGTCTTTTGTCGCCCGATTCGGGCTCGATCGAAGTGCGGACCGGTGTCGGCCTTGTTCTTCAGGATGCGTCCTCCCAGATCATCGGAGCGACCGTGGAAGAAGACGTTGCTTTCGGACCGCAAAACCTCGGACTGACGACCGATGAAGTCACCCGTCGCGTGAGTTGGGCATTGCGCTCGGTAAAAGCGGAGCATCTGCGCCATCGCCGTCCGCAGACCCTCTCCCGCGGCGAGCTGCAGCGGATCGCCATTGCCGGAGTATTGGCCATGTCGCCGCGCATCCTTCTGCTCGATGAGGCTACCGCTTTTCTGGATGCCGATGACGGCGCTTGGCTGCGGGAACTGATCACTCAAGCCAACACTCAGGGCGTAACCGTCATTGAGGCCACCCATTCGTTGCATGCCGCCGGTAGCGCTGACCGGGTGCTCGTATTGCAAGAAGGGCGTCTCTTGCGTACAGGCCGGCCTTCCGATGTTTTGCCGGATCATTCGGCGCTGGTGCAAGCCGGGATTCGATGCGGCCATGATCAACAGGCGGTGTTCCGAAAGGCTGCTAACTCGCTCCGTCCTGCCATTCTGCGCTTGCAGCCGCCGACGGTGCCCGCTACATGTGTAGTCAGATCGGGAGAGTGCCTAGCGGTAATCGGCCGCAGCGGGAGCGGCAAGACCGCCTGGGCCCTGTCACTGCTCGGACTCAATCCCGGCGGATGGTCACTGAAAAAATCATCGACGCTGAGCGCCGACAAACGTTTGGCCGTAGTCTTTCAAGAACCGGAGCAGTATCTTTGGGCCGCCACCGCCGAAGAAGAGCTGGGTATAGACAAGAAGGACCCATCTGCCGTCGTCTCGCTCTTGGAGGAACTGCGCCTGCCGTCGGAGTATCTGACCCGCCGTCCCCATGATTTGAGCGCAGGCGAGCAGCGGCGTCTGGCCCTAGGGGCCGCCCTGGCCAGGCGGCCCGATATTCTGCTGGCGGACGAGCCCACCGCCGGTTTGGACGCCCCGACGCACTGGCAAGTGCTTTTTTTGCTCAACCGATGGCTTGCCCGCGGCGGCTGCCTGATACTCGTCACTCGGGTCAAAGAACATCTTCAACTGTTGGCCGATCACTGCGTGATAGTCGAAGACGGACAAGCGGTCTTTTGCGGCCCTGTATCGGAGGACCTAAAAGCATCGCCTTGGCTGATCGAGGCCGGGCTGTGAGGTATTGAGGCCATGCATACTGGTCAGCAAAGCGCTTACAACCCGGATCCCCGAACGGGACTTGTCCTGTTCATCCTGGTGGTTATGACGGTCTATGCAACTCGGCCCGTGGGAACCGTTTGGATGTGGGTCTGGTTTGTGTGGGCTCATCTGATGACTAGAAAACGTATGCTGCGCCTAAGTGATGTCATTCCGACGAGCGTGGCTTTTTTGGCCCTGTTCACGATTACAACCCATGCGCTGTGGTCTTCGGCTCCGTATCTGGCGCAATGGGGCATCATACGCATCAGCAGATACGGAGTGGCTCGCGGCTTTCTTTTGGCCGTCCGCCTTGTGCTGATCGCCTCTTCAGCCAAGCTTTTGGCCGAAATCTCGACACCCTTGAAGCTGGCCGGCGCGCTTGACTGGCTTCTGCGGCCCATGCAGCGTTTAGGGCTGTATTCTCCAGATCTGCCCATGTTGATGGCCATCGGATCCCGATTCGTGCCCCAACTGCATAGCGATGCCCGTCGCCTGGTCACCCTGTGGCAACTGCGGCGCAGCGGAAAAGACAGCTCGGAGCTGAAAGAGACGCTGCTCAGCGTGGGACACGAGATTCTGCTCCCTTTGTTCAGAATCTCATGGCGCCGGGCGATGATTCTCGGCGAGGCTTTAGCCCTTAGGCACTACAACCCTGGCAGGCAAGGTTCACTGCATCCCTACAGACTCAACTCCGCCGACCGCCGAGCCTGGGCGGGGACTGTCCTTTTTTGTCTGCTCGCCTTTGTCGCCGGCTAAACCGGAAGCTTCACGATCACCCGTCGTGGCCACCCAACTTGCAGCAGTCTGCAATCCTTGTTTGCATCCTTTTTTTGCTTCACTGTAACGAGCTAGCTTCAAAGGCTCGGAGGACCGGACTGTCTTGCAACGCCTCGAATTGAAGGTGAATCGTATGGGGATTTCCGGCAATGCGATTATCGTTCGGTCGGTCTTCCGGGCTGTTCAGGGCGTCCGGGATGGCCGCCGATCGTAGCGATTCATCGGACCGGTGCAAGGTCGGAGGCGATAGCAGTCGGCGTAACACAAGAGTACGTAGACAACTGCACCGTGAATGACACGTGCCCGATTCATCATCAAAACCATGTAGTCGACCCCAAGCGTTCGAGTTTGGTTCGACACGGCACTGCACAAAAAAGGGCACCATAACCCCATAATGGCGGTGCCAGAGCGAATCGGTGAAATCGCTGCCGTGTATCTACGCGGTATGTAGCTCATCAAGATTCATGTTAAAGATGATCGGAGGCCCGTAAACCTGCATAACACCAAGGCCGGAAGCCTGTTTATTGGCGTGGCGCCTATTGACCAACAGATTCCGACCGG